>QBLV01000018.1:27578-32985 GCA_003241815.1 Hyphomicrobiales bacterium
CGGCCCGCGTGCAGCTCCGCGCCAATCTCGTCTCCGAACCCGACAAAATCGCAGCCGGAGTCGGTTTCGGCCCGCGCCTGCTGATCTCGCAGGACGCGCTACGCACGACGGGCCTGTTGCAGCCCGGGAGCCTGGTCCGCTGGACCTATCGCGTCGCGCTCCCCCCCGAGGCCTCCAGCGACGCCGCCCTGGACGCTCTGATCGCCGATGCCGGGACGCAGCAGCGCGATGCCGGCTGGGAAATCCGCTCCCGGGCCAATGCTAATCCGGGCTTCCAGCGCAATCTCGAGCGCTTCACCCAGTTCCTGACATTAGTCGGCCTGACCGCGCTTCTGGTCGGCGGCGTCGGCGTGGCCAATGCCGTGCGCCGCTTCGTCGAGGCCAAGAAGCTCGACTTCGCCACCATGAAGGCTGTCGGCGCCACTGGCGGCCGCGTCGTCGCGATTCATCTGACCGAAGTCATGCTGGTCGCCGTGCTCGGCACCGCCATCGGCCTTGTGCTCGGCGCGGCTGCACCATTCGCCCTCGGCGCTGCACTGGCAACGGTTCTGCCGGTTCCTTTCGAACCGACGCTGGCGCCCGGTGAACTCGGCGTCGCCGCTCTCTACGGTCTGCTGACGGCGCTCGTCTTCGCGATCCTGCCGCTCGGCCGCGCCCATGACGTGCCGGTCTCCGCGCTCTTTCGCGACCAGATCGAACCCGATGCGCGCCGGCCCCGGGCGATCTACATCGTGATCTGCCTGCTGGCGCTGGCCGGCCTCGTCGGCGTGGCGCTGGCCTTCGCCTATGACCGGCGCATCGCGCTGATCTACATGGCCGTGATGACCGGCATCTTCCTGCTGCTGCGCGGCGTCTCCTGGGGGTTGATGGCACTCGCCCGCCAATTGCCACGCCCGAAAACCCCCTCGCTGCGCATGGCTCTCGCCAATAGCTACCGCCCCGGCGCGCTGACCCCCTCGCTGGTTCTTTCGCTGGGTCTGGGCGTCGCCCTGCTCTCGGCGCTCGCTTTCATCGACACCAGCCTGACCCGGCAACTGACGCAGGCCCTGCCCGAAAAGGCCCCCAGCTACTTCTTCCTCGACATCCCCAACGCCGACGCACAACGTTTCGATGCGGTGCTGCAGGAGGAGCGGCCGGGCGCGACGCTCGCCCGCGTGCCGATGATGCGCGGCCGCATCGTCTCCATCAACGGCGTTCGCGCCGAGGACATCAAGGCCTCCGAGCAATCCGCCTGGGTGCTCGATGGCGATCGCGGCATCACCTATGCGGAAACGATTCCCGAGGGCTCGAAGCTCGCCGAAGGCAACTGGTGGCCGGCCGGCTACAGCGGCGAACCGCTGGTCTCCTTCGACGCCCAGAATGCCGCCGGCATCGGCCTCAAGATCGGCGATACGCTCACCGTCAACGTACTCGGTCGCAACATCACGGCGCGCGTCGCCAATCTGCGCGCGGTCGAATGGCGCTCGCTCGGCATCAATTTCGTGATGCTGTTCTCGCCCAACACATTCGCGGGCGCACCCCACACCAATCTCGCCACCATCACACCGGCGGCCGGTGCGGCTGCCAATGCAGCGGGCGGAACCGACGCCGCCCTCCTGCGCCGGCTGGCGATCGAATTCCCGTCGGTCACCACGGTCCGGGTCAAGGATGCGCTGGAGGCGATCAACACCATCGTCGGCCAGCTCGCCACGGCGATCCGGGGAGCGTCCGGCCTTGCCATCGCCGCCAGCCTTCTCGTCCTGGGCGGTGCCTTGGCGGCCGGACAAAGGGCGCGGCTCTATGACGCGATGATCCTGAAGACCCTTGGAGCGACGCGCCGCTTCATACTTTCGTCGTACGCCCTCGAATACGCCGCGATCGGCCTCGTCTCCGCGCTGTTCGGCGTTGTCGCGGGCGCGCTGGCGGGCTGGGGCGTCGTGACGCAAGTGATGAAGATCGAATTCGTCAGTGACCCCACCGGCGCATTACTGGCCGCGACTGCCGCTGTGGGGGTAACCGTTCTGTTCGGGCTCGCCGGCACGCTGAAAATACTATCGAAAGCGCCGGCTTCTCATCTGCGGAATTTATGATGACTGGCTCGAAACGACTCGCGATAGACATGACGACGATGTAATTTTGCATGATGGCCGCGTCGCGTTTCTATGAAGCCGGGCGTTTAACCATGAAGACCCCTTGTAAGAACCGCCGAACCCCCTCATATTCCATCCATCGCCACGATTGTGCGCGACGACAGGTCATCGCCGGACGCGATGTCCGTCTTCGGAATCACTGTCAGGGGAAAATCGCTCCATGAGCAACTTCGACCGCAATGCTCCAGTCTGGGGTGCCGGCCGCGCCCAGCAGACCAGCGCCGTCGAGATGGATCAGGGCCTGCGCTCGTTCATGCTCGGCGTCTACAACAATATGACGATCGGCCTGGCCATCACCGGTCTCGCCGCGATCGGCATTTCCATGCTGGCGATTGCCGGCGTTTCGCCCACCGGCAAGGTGACCGCGCTGACGTCGCTCGGCCAGGCGCTCTATCTCAGCCCGCTCAAGTGGGTCGTGATGCTGGCTCCGCTCGCCTTCATCCTGTTCTTCTCGTTCAAGGCCGAGAGCATGAGCTCCTCGGCGGCGCGCGCCATGTTCTTTGCCTTCGCGGCGGTGATGGGCGTCTCGCTGTCGTCGATCTTCGTGGTCTACACGGGTGAGTCGATCACCAAGGTGTTCTTCATCACCGCCGCGACCTTCGGTGCGCTCAGCCTCTACGGCTACACCACGAAGAAGTCGCTCTCGGCGATGGGTTCGTTCCTGATCATGGGCCTGATCGGCCTCGTGATCGCCTCGGTCGTGAACATCTTCCTGCAGTCCAGTGCCCTGTCCTTCGCTGTCTCGGCGATCGGCGTGCTGGTCTTCGCCGGCCTGACCGCCTGGGATACGCAGCGCCTGAAGGACATGTATCTCTACTCGGACATGGATGCGGAATCGGCCGCGAAGCTCTCCGTGAACGGCGCTCTGTCGCTCTACCTGAACTTCATCAACATGTTCCAGATGCTGCTCTCGCTGTTCGGCAGCAAGCAGGAGTGATCACGTCCTGCCCGGCAAAGGGGCAGGACATGCGAAGAGAACGAGCCCCGGCCGCAAGGTCGGGGCTTTTCTTTTGGGGCCCCGCCGGATCATGATCGAGGCATGACCTTGCTCTCGATCCGCCCGGCCACGCCCGGCGACATCCCCGCCATCGCCGCGATCTACGGCGACGCCGTGCTGAACGGCACCGCATCCTGGGAGCTCGAGCCGCCCGACGAGGCCGAACTGCTGCGGCGCTATGAGGCGATCCTGGCCGGCGGCTATCCCTATCTCGCAGCCGAGCGCGACGGCCTGCTGCTGGGCTATGCCTATGCCAGCGCCTACCGCCCTCGTCCGGCCTATCGCGCGACCGTCGAGAACTCGATCTACATCGCCGCCGGCGCGCAGGGCTCGGGCGTCGGCAGCGCATTGCTCACCGCGCTGATGCACGACTGCGCCAGCCGCGGCTTCCGCCAGATGATCGCCGTGATCGGCGACGGCACCGGCGCATCGGTCGGCTCGCGGCGCCTGCATGAACGGGCCGGCTTCCGCCTGATCGGTGTCGCGGAGAACATCGGCTTCAAGCACGGCCGCTGGCTCGACCAGATGCTGATGCAGAAGGAACTGGGCGAGGGAAGCGCGACGCCGCCGCCTCGATCGTAGCGAGCTCTAGCTGACCACGCTCAGCTTCTTGTCGAGCACGCGCAGCACTCGCGACAGCTCAGGGCCCCGCTTCAAAACCAGTCCCGTCGCAGCGACGACCGAATACGCGCCTTGCCGCTTGGCCAGCGCCGGATCCTTGACAATGCGGTAAAGCGGCACTTCGGACGCGCGCCGATAGACCGAGAACTGGGCCTTGTCCTTCAGGAAATCGATGGCGTAGTCACGCCATTCACCTGCCGCGACCATACGGCCATAGAGATTGAGCAGTTCCGAAAGCTCGCGACGGTCGAAGGTGACTGTGGCCGGTCTCGATGTGCCGGGGAACGGGATCACCCCGGCCGTCGGCTGCGATTGCGGCGTGTCGCTCTCGCTCATTGCGCCTCCCGATCGGTGGTCGGAGCTGACCGCCAGATGCTTGGCCTGCGATGATGCTCCCGAGATGCTGCGCTGGCAAGCAATCCGGTTTGCCAGCCGGCGACCATTTTTGGATCCGTTTCCGCTCCGATCACGGCTTCGTCAGCACCGCCGCATTTTCGCCCCGATCAGGCCAAGTGTCCGCCCCGTTGCGTGGTTCAGATACCCATGTTGCCTTGATGGTCCGGCTTCGTCGTTCTCCGGTTTGTCAGCCCCCCAGCCCCCCGGTGATCGGATGGGGCCGGGCCATTCAGTCGAGGCCAACTCAGCGGCTGGCGTTTTGCGCCGGCCGTTTTTCTTTTGCAGACGCGAGTTGCTAGACAGGTCAGCGCGCCTGCCGGTGATATTCGGGATTGGGGCGCATATCGACCGCGGACGCCATCCGGTTCGACATGTTGAAGAAGGCCGCGACCGCAGCGACATCCCAGAGATCGCGCTCGCCGAAGCCCGCACTGCGCAAGCCGGCACGATCCGCTTCACCCACCTGATGCGGCGTCTCCGTCAGCTTGACGGCGAAATCGAGCATGGCGCGATGCCGCGGCGAGAGCTCGGCGGCGCGATAATTCATCGCCATCAACTCGCCCAGCACCGGATCCTCCGAAAGCTGGCGCACCGCCGCGCCATGCGCGCTCAGGCAGTAATAGCAGCGGTTCACGCTGGAGACCGCTACCGCGATCATCTCGCGCTCGAGCTTCGACAGGCCCGAGGGCGCCAGCATCAGGTCGTTGTAGAACGCAGCGAACGCCGAGAGCTTGGCGTCGTCATGCGCGTAGCAGACCAGCACATTGGGGACGAAGCCGAGCTTTTCCAGGCATTTGTCGAAATAGGCCTGGTTCTCGGCGCTGAGCTGGCCGGCCTTCAGGTCGAGCGCCATGGCGGCAGGAGAGACGTCCTGCCGTGGCGGCGTCTCTCCGGGCTTCGGTTTGTCATGTTTTGCCGCCATGATACGTCCTGTCGTGTCGTCCCGGCTGCCGTCTGCGTCGCGCCGAGAATTGAAAGGCGCCACAGCCTATGTCATCGCTGCGGCAGAAGAACAGGGGTGGATCATGGGCAAGCGCTTGACCAATGCAACGGCGGCCGCCGTTTCCGCGATCGAAAGCGCTGCCGCAAACCTGCCGGGACCGATGCCGGCCGAGTTTCCGGGCCTGCTTTATGGCCGTGCCGTTGCCGAGGATCTCGAAGCCTTGCCGGCCGACATGCTGGCGCGGGCCGCGGCCGACGCCTACGAGCACCTGACCGCGCCCCGGCGTCCCGAGACGATCAACCTTCGCTTCCGCAATGAATC
>QBLV01000018.1:32995-42863 GCA_003241815.1 Hyphomicrobiales bacterium
GCTCACGATCCTGGAGGTCGTCAACGAGAACAAGGCGTTCCTGCTCGATTCCACGCTGTCCGAACTTGCCGAACAGGGCTTCGAGCCGCGCCTCGTCACCCACCCGATCCTGGCCGTCGCACGCGATGCCGAGGGCCATTTCGTATCACTGGCCGGCGAGGCTGCGGGCCGCGCGCCGGAAGGCACCCGCCGCGAAAGCCTGATCCAGATCCATCTGGAGCGGATCGATTCGGCCGAAGCCCGCGACCGCCTTCGTGCAGGGCTCGAGCGCGTCTATGCCGATGTCGGCCTTGCGGTCGAGGATTGGGCCGGGATGCGCGGGCGCATCACGCAAGTGATCCAGGCCTATCGCGCCAACCCCCCGCCGCTGCCCGAGGACGAGGTCACCGAGGCGCTGCAGTTCCTCGAATGGATCGCCGGCGACAACTTTACCCTCCTTGGCATCCGCGCCTACCGCTTCCCCAATGGCGATGCTGCCGCCGACCCGATCGAGGGCTCCGGCCTTGGTATCCTGCGCGACCCTGGGGTCAAGGTGCTGCGCAAGAACCGCGAGATGGTCGCGGTCACGCCGGAAATTCGCGCCTTTCTCGCCAAGCCCCAGGCGCTGATCATCACCAAGGCCAACGTCAAGAGCCGGGTGCATCGGCGTGTTCATCTCGACTATGTCGGCGTCAAGCTGTTTACCCCCGAGGGGCGGCTCGACGGGGAACTGCGCATCGTCGGGCTGCTGACCTCGAACGCCTATACCGGCAGCGCGCTCGCCATCCCCTATCTGCGCCTCAAGGTCGCCCGCGTCGCCAGGAACATCGGCTTCGACCCGGCGAGCTATTCGGGTCGCTCCCTGCTCAATGTGCTCGACGCCTATCCGCGCGACGAACTCTTCCAGATCGACGCGGCCACGCTGGAGAGCTTCGCGCTCGACATTCTGCAACTCACCGAGCGGCCGCGCATCCGCGCCCTTGCGCGCGTCGATGAATTCGACCGCTTCGTCTCGATTCTCGTCTTCATCCCGAAGGACCGCTACGACACCCGCGTCCGTCGCCGCGTCGGCGAGTTCCTCGCCAGCATCTATCAGGGCCGCATCTCGGCGGCCTATCCGGCCTATCCCGAGGGGCCGCTGGCCCGCACGCACTACATCATCGGCCGCGACGAGGGCAAAACCCCGAATATCGACCGTGTTTCGCTCGAATCCGGCATCAGCGCCATCGTGCGGACCTGGAGCGACGGGCTCAAGGACGTCCTCGACCTCAAGCGTACCGGGCCGGCCGCGCGCGCGCTGGCCGAGCGCTATTCGGAGGCGTTTGGAGCCGCCTATCGCGACCGCTTCTCGCCTGCCGAGACCCTCGAAGACATCGACATTCTGCAGAAGCTGACGCCCGAGCGCGGCCGCGCGGTCAATCTCTACCGTCGCGAGGGCGATCCCGTCACGCGCGCCAATCTCAAGGTGTTCTCGCGCGGCACGGCGATCTCGCTCTCGGCCCGCGTGCCCGTGCTGGAAAACATGGGCTTCCGCGTCGTCAACGAGCGGACCTACAACATCACCCCGCAGCCGGCTGCCGGCGCCGCCACCGAGAGCGCGCGCATCTGGCTGCATGACATGACGCTGGAGCGGGCCGACGACGGCGAGATCGACGTCGCCCGCCTCGACCCCACCATCGAGGCCGCGCTGATGGCGCAGTTCCGGGGTCTCGCCGAATCAGACCGGTTCGACCAGCTCGTCCTGGCGGCGGGTCTGGCCTGGCGCGAGGCGGCGCTGCTGCGCGCGCTCGGGCGCTATCTGCGCCAGGTCGGCGCACCCTATGCCCAGGGCTACATCGCCGACGCGCTGACGCGCCATGCCGGCATCGGGTCGCACCTGGTCGCCTTCTTCGTCGCCAAATTCGACCCGCGCCTGAGCGATAGCGAGCGCGTCGCCAAGACGGACGGCGAACGCCAGGCCATCGAGACCGCGCTCGACGCTGTCACCAGCCTCGACGAGGATCGCATCCTGCGCCGCCTCGTCAATCTGATCGACGCGGCCCTGCGCACCAACTTCTTCCAGATCGGTCCCGACGGGCAGCCGCGCGGCACGATCTCGATCAAATATGACTGCGCCAAGGTCGATTCGCTGCCGCTGCCGCGCCCGCTCTACGAGATCTTCGTCTATTCGCCGCGCGTCGAAGGCATCCATCTGCGCTTCGGCAAGGTTGCGCGCGGCGGCCTGCGCTGGTCGGACCGGCCGGAGGATTTCCGCACCGAGGTGCTGGGCCTCGTGAAGGCGCAGCAGGTCAAGAACGCCGTGATCGTGCCCGTCGGCGCCAAGGGCGGCTTTGTGCCCAAGCAGTTGCCGCCGGCCTCCGACCGTGCGGCGTGGCTGACCGAGGGCACAGAGAGCTACCGCATCTTCGTGCGGACCCTGCTCGAACTCACCGACAATCTCGACGGCGAGACGGTGATCCCGCCGCTCGACACCGTGCGCCATGACGGCGACGACCCCTATCTCGTCGTCGCCGCCGACAAGGGCACCGCGACCTTCTCCGACACCGCCAATGCGCTGTCGCTGGAGAAGCATCACTGGCTCGGCGACGCCTTCGCCTCGGGCGGCAGCCAAGGCTACGACCACAAGAGGATGGGCATCACCGCGCGCGGCGCCTGGGAGGCGGTGAAGCGCCATTTCCGCGAGATCGACATCGACATCCAGACGGAAGCCTTCACCGTGGCCGGCGTCGGCGACATGTCGGGCGACGTCTTCGGCAACGGCATGCTGCTTTCGCCCGAAATCAAGCTCGTCGCCGCCTTCGACCACCGCGACATCTTCCTCGATCCCGATCCCGACACGGCCAAGTCCCTGGCCGAGCGCCAGCGGCTGTTCGACCTGCCGCGCTCCTCCTGGCAGGATTACGACAAGAGCCTGATATCCCCGGGCGGTGGCATCTTCTCGCGCCAGGCCAAAAGCATCCCGCTCTCAGCCGCGCTACAAGAGCTGCTGGACCTCCCCAAGGCGGAAGTCTCGCCGCCCGAACTGATGACCGCGATCCTGAAGTCCAGCGTCGACCTGCTCTGGTTCGGCGGCATCGGCACCTATATCCGCGCCACCGACGAGAGCGACGCGCAGGTCGGCGACCGCGCCAACGACGCGATCCGCATCAACGGCAGCGAGGTCAGGGCCCGCGTCATCGGCGAGGGCGCCAATCTGGGCGCGACCCAGCGTGGCCGGATCGAGGCGGCGCGTGCGGGCGTGCGGCTGAACACCGACGCGATCGACAACTCGGCCGGCGTCAACACCTCCGACGTCGAGGTCAACATCAAGATCGCGCTGGCAGATCCCGTGAAGGATGGCCGCCTGGCGGAGGATGACCGCAACACCTTGCTCGCAGAGATGACCGACGAGGTCGGACTGCTCGTCTTGCGCAACAACTACCTGCAGACCCTGGCCCTCTCCCTGACGGAGGCCCGCGGCGTGGGCGCCACGCCCGGCTTGCGTTACCTGATGCAGACCCTCGAAGAGCAAGGCAGGCTCGACCGCACCGTTGAATATCTGCCCAGTGACGCCGTGCTGGCCGAACGCGAAAAGCGCGGCGAGGGCCTCACACGCCCCGAACTGGCCGTGCTGCTGGCCTACGCCAAACTCGCCTTGCACGACGCGCTCGTGGACTCCGACGTTCCAGACGATCTTTACCTGAACAGCGAGCTGGTCCGCTATTTCCCGCAGGCGCTGCGCGAGCGCTACGCGGCCGAGATCGCCGGCCACAAGCTGCGCCGCGAGATCGTCGCGACGCAGCTGGCCCACGCGATGGTCAATCGCGGCGGCCCGGCGCTGGTGCCGGTGCTGTCCGCGTTGACGCACGCGCAAGCGCCGGCCATCGCCGCCGCCTATGCGATCGCACGGGATTCCTTCGACCTGATTTCCCTCAACAGTTCGATCGATGCGCTCGATGCCAAGCTGCCCGGCAAGACGCAGCTCGGCCTCTACGCCGCCGTCCAAGGGCTGCTCAGCGATCGGATGGGCTGGTTCCTGCGCCAGGGCGTGGCAAAGCCGGGCTCGATCGAGGCGACGGTCGCGCATTATGCAGCCGGCGTCGCGGCGCTGGCCGCCGATCTCGACGAATTGCTGCCGGAAGCCGCGGCCCAGGCCAGGCTCGCCCGCATCGCCGTATTGACAGCCGAGGGCGTGCCCGAGACGCTGGCGGCACGGATCGCCAGCCTTCCCTCCCTCGCCCAAGCGACCGACATCGTCGACATCGCCAGGCAGTCGAAACGCGAGATCGCCGAAGTCGCCCGGATTCATTTCGGCGTCGATTCGGTCTTCGGCTTGTCGGCCCTCGCCGCCTCTGCTGCCGCCGTGCCTGCAACCGACGACTACGAGCGCCTCGCCCGCGAGCGCGCGGTCGAGACTTTATCCGGCGCTCACGCCAGCCTCACGCGGGAGGTCGCATCGAGCGAAGGCGGCAAGGGCACGCTCGATGCCTGGCTGACTGAACGCGGCACGGAGGCCGACCGGACCCGCAGCACCGTCCAGGCCATCACCGCCTCCGGCCTTTCGCTGCCGAAGCTGATGGTCGCGGCCGGGATGCTGGCCGACCTGCCGCGCAAGAACGCCTGAACCGCGGCACCCACGGGAAACCACGCAATGACCGATCTGACGAACGAATCGACCGCCCGCATCGACCCCAAGCTACTGGAAATCCTGGTCTGCCCGCTGACCAAGACCACGCTGCAATACGATGCCGCCCGGCAGGAACTGATCAGCCGCGCCGCCAAACTCGCCTACCCCATCCGCGACGGCATCCCGATCATGCTGCCTGAGGAGGCGAGACCACTGGAGGAGTGAGAACCCACTCGTCCCCCGCTTCTGTTTCACGGGAAACACACCGTCATCCCGGACCAGCGGCGAAGCCGCGCCGTTCCGGGATCCGTCGTAAGACTCGACAGCGCTCTATGATGGATCCCGGGGCAAGCCCGGGATGACGGCGCGTTTCCTGTCCAGAACGACCTGCTTTAAAGCGCCTCGCCCCGCATCAGGCGCGGCGGCGCCCCGCTGACACCCGCTGCCTCGCGAATGAAGAAGCGCTTGAGCCCCGGCAACCGATCAACCAGGCCCAGGCCCAGATCGCGCGCCAGCCTGACCGGCGTGACGTCGTTCGAGAACAATCGGTTCAGCCCGTCCGTGACGGCCCCCATCGCGACCGTGTCGAAGCGCCGCGCGCGCTCATAGCCCTCGAGCACATCGGCTGTACCCGGATCGAGCCCCAGCCGGGCCGCGTCGACGATCGTCTCGGCCAGGGCCGCGACATCCTTCAGGCCGAGATTGAGGCCCTGCCCCGCGATCGGATGAATCAGATGCGCGGCGTCACCCAGCAGCGCCACACGCTCCCCGACGAAGCGCCGTGCCACGCCGAAGCCCAGTGGATGGGCGGAGACCGGGCTTTCCAGCGCGATCTCCCCCAATTCGAGGCCGAAACGTCGTTCGATCTCGGCCAGCATGTCGATCTCGTCGAGCGAGAGCAGGGCCGGCAGGTTCTCGGCGGCTTCCGTCCAGACGATCGAGGAGCGATGCCCCAGCCGCCCGCCATCCGTCAGCGGAAGGATGGCGAAGGGCCCCGACGGCAGGAAATGCTCGACCGCGCGGCCGCCATGGGGCCGCTCATGTCCGATCGTGGCAACGATTCCGGATTGGCCATAGTCCCAGCCGACCCAGCCGATGCCGGCCTGTTCGCGCAGCTTCGAGCGGGCGCCATCGGCTGCGACAAGCAGCCGGGCCGACAGCCGTTCGCCGGCCGACAGCGTGATCGTCACGCCCGAATCGCTGCTCTCGAAGCGGGCAACGCCCTCGCCTCGAAGAATGACGCCCGCTTCGCGACAAGCCTCGGTCAGCGCCGCGATCAGTGCCGCGCTTTCGACCATATGGGCGAAGGCCTGGCCCGGCTCGACCTCGCCGTCGAATGTCAGGAACACCGGCCGCACGACATCGCCGCTACGGCTGTCGGAGACGATCATCTGCGTCATCGGCTGAGCGGTGGCGGACACGGCGTCCCAGATGGCCAGCGTCCGCAGCATCGCCTCCGCCGCAGCGGCGACCGCATAGGCCCGATTGTCGGGGCGCGGAGCCGCGCTCAACGCCGGATCGGCCACCACGATCGAAAACGCAGCGCCAAGCGCCTGCTTCAGGGCGAGCGCCAGGGACAGGCCCGCAATGCCCGCGCCCGCGATCACGATCGCCTCGCGTGGTTCCGGCAAAACGCTCATCTGCTGTTCTCCTTACCCGATGCCGTACCGACCGCGCGCCGGCTTGACGACCCGGGATCGGTCGGTGCTGATGCGGCACGACCGGCCGATGCTCTCGTCCCGAAGCCGGCCGGACCATCAACCCGCTTGCCGCAGAGCGCCACAGACCATGTCACAGATCAGCGACTCCCTGATGTCGATCCTCGACCTCGAGCCGCTCGAACGCAATCTGTTCCGCGGTCGCAGCCCCAAGGTCGGTTGGCCGCGCGTATTCGGGGGGCAAGTGATCGCTCAATCACTCTATGCCGCTTGCAAGACGGTCGAGGGTCGTCAGCCCCATTCCCTCCATGCCTATTTTCTATTGGGTGGGGATCCGGAGATCCCGATCATCTACGAGGTCGACCGCCTGCGCGACGGACGCTCCTTCACCACGCGGCGCGTCCTCGCCATCCAGAAGGGAGAGGCGATTTTCGCGATGTCGGCCTCCTTCCAGGTCGACGAGCCCGGTTACGAGCACCAGATGCCGATGCCCGACGTGCCGATGCCGGAGGATCTGCCCGACCGGGACGCGATGAACCGCAGCGTCCTGCCCAATATGCCCAAGGCAGTGCGCGCCTATTACCAGCGCGAGCGGCCCATCGAGATCCGCCCGGTCGAAGCCGCGCGCTATGCCGGCGGCGCCGAGCCGATGGAGCCCAGATTCCACGTCTGGATCAAGGCGATACAACCTCTGCCCGACGATCCGGCGATCCACCAGGCCGTGCTGGCCTATGCCTCGGATCTGATGCTGCTCGATTCGAGCCTGATCGCCCACGGCACCTCAGTCTTCGACGAAAAGATCCAGGCGGCCAGCCTCGATCATGCGCTCTGGTTCCACCGGCCCTTCCGGGCCGACGAATGGCTGCTCTACGCGCAGGACAGCCCGTCGGCCTCCGGGGCACGCGGCTTCTCGCGGGGGCTGTTCTTCGATCGGCAGGGCCGGCTGGTCGCGTCGGTGGCTCAAGAGGGGCTGGTCAGACCTCGCCCCGATCGCGCCTGATCGTTTTTTGAGCATAAGAGCAATATTTAAGCATCCGCACAAACGCTGAGCACGCTGCCCGCTGCGGAATCATGGGCAGGCGGCCGAATCGGATAACTCACGATCACGGCACCCCGTCGAGCCAGTTGGCACGCGCCTTGAATTGCGCCTGAACGACGCGCTGCGGCTCAACACGGCGCGCGAAGCGCAACGAGATCGCCGGGGCTGACTTCCGGGCGGCGTAAACGGGGAAACCCTGCAGATGAAAATCGTGATGGCTATCATCAAGCCGTTCAAGCTGGAGGAGGTGCGCGACGGGCTCACCGCCATCGGCGTGCACGGCCTGACCGTGACTGAGGTGAAAGGCTATGGCCGCCAGAAGGGCCATACGGAAATCTATCGTGGCGCCGAATACGCCGTGAGCTTCCTGCCGAAGATCAAGATCGAGGTCGCCGTATCCGACGAGCTCGTCGGCAAGGTGATCGAAGCGATCACGGCAGCCGCCCGTACCGGCCAGATCGGTGACGGCAAGATTTTCGTTTCGTCCATCGAGAAAGCCGTGCGCATCCGCACCGGCGAGACCGACGGCGACGCCCTCTGATCACACGCGATCCTCAAGGAGTTTCCCGATGACGTTGAAGACCTCTCTCCGGTCCGGGCTGGCTGGATTGGCGTTCGCCGCGACCAGCGCCGGCATCGCCTTTGCCCAAGCCACGACTGAGACACCCGCTGCGGCGGTGCCCAACAAGGGCGACACCACCTGGATGCTGCTCTCGACCATCCTGGTTCTGATGATGGTGATGCCGGGCCTCGCGCTGTTTTACGGCGGCCTGAGCCGCAGCAAGAACATGCTCTCTGTCATGAGCCAGGTGACAGCCACTGCCGCGCTGATGTGCATTATCTGGGTCGTCTACGGCTACAGCCTCGCCTTCACCAGCGGCGGTTCAATGACGAGCTTCGTCGGCGGCTTTTCGAAGAGCTTCCTGGCGGGCGTGGGCGTCGAGTCGACCGCGGACACCTTCACAAAGGGTGTCGTCATCCCTGAATACGTGTTCATTTGTTTTCAGATGACCTTCGCGATGATCACCCCCGCGCTGATCATCGGCGGCTTTGTGGAACGCATGAAGTTTTCAGCAATTATGCTGTTCGTACTGCTCTGGAGCACCTTCGTCTATTTCCCGATGGCCCACATGGTCTGGTTCAGCGAGGGCTATCTGTTCACGCTCGGCGCGCTCGACTTTGCAGGCGGAACAGTCGTTCACATCAATGCCGGCATCGCCGCCTTGGTCGGCTGCCTGCTGATCGGCAAGCGCATCGGCTACGGCAAGGAGTTGATGTCGCCGCATTCGCTGACGATGACCTATATCGGCACGGCCCTTCTCTGGGTCGGTTGGTTCGGTTTCAACGCCGGCTCCAACCTCGAGGCCACCGGAACGGCCGCTCTGGCGATGATCAATACCTTCACCGCGACGGCGGGTGCCGCGCTGGGTTGGCTCTTCATCGAGTGGACGGTCAAGGGCAAGCCTTCGCTCCTGGGCATGCTGTCGGGCATCATCGCCGGCCTTGTCGCCGTCACGCCGGCTGCCGGTCTCATCGGCCCGATGGGTGCGATCGTGCTGGGCGCCATCTCCGGCGTCGTCTGCTTTTTCTTCTGCACCTCGATCAAGAATGCGCTGGGCTATGACGACTCGCTCGATGTGTTCGGCATCCACGGCGTCGGCGGCATCATCGGCTCGATCGGCACCGGCATCTTCGTCGCACCGGCGCTCGGCGGCGTCGGCGTTGCCGACTATGCAATGGGCGCCCAGGTCTGGAAGCAGTTCGTCGCGGTCGTCGTCGCCATCGTCTGGTGCGGCATCGGCTCGCTGATCCTCTTCAAGATCGTCGATGTGGTCGTCGGCCTGCGCGTCTCTCCCGATGCCGAGCGCGAGGGTCTCGACATCGCCGAGCATGGCGAGCGTGCCTATCATCCCTGAGGCTGAAAGACCGGCTATTTACTACTGGGCTTGAGGCGTCTCACGTGAAACAATCCCCGGCGGGCAACCGCCGGGGATTGTTCTTTCAAGGCGGCTCCGGCCTCGCCGCGCAACGGCCCCCGGAACGCGCCGGCGTTAGAACGCCGGCAATGGCGCCAAGGTTAAGCGGGTCTTAACCTCGCCTTCCTAACGTGATCCGAAGGCCGATGCGACGCGGCCCGCAGTCCAGGGACGACGGCTTAAACCCGCATGCGCACGATCCGACGCTCTTCATCGCTGATGGACCGCCTGCCCGATCCGGTGCGGGAGTTCCTGTCGCGCCGCGCCAGCGAAATCACCGGCCTCGCCGTGCTGGCGCTGATGGCGGCGGTCGCGCTGGCGCTCGCGACCTGGTCGGTCGATGATCCCAGCCTCAACAACGCCACCAGCGGCGCCGTCCGGAACTGGCTCGGCCGGCCTGGCGCCATGATCGCCGATCTGATGATGCAGTTGATCGGGCTCGGCGTCATCGCGCTGCTGTTTCCTCCCCTGATCTGGTCGCTTCGGCTGGTTCGCTTCCATATCTTCGACCGTGGCGCGCTCAAGCTGGGCCTCTGGGTGGTCGGCGTCGCCGCGACCGCCGCCGTCGGCAGCGCCCTGCCGGCTACGCCGCGCTGGCCCCTGCCGACGG
>QBLV01000190.1:0-349 GCA_003241815.1 Hyphomicrobiales bacterium
AATTCGTCGCCTAGGGCGAAGCCGTCTTCCGCCACATCCTTTCGAAGCGGCCGGTCAACTCGCTGGAGACGCTGAAGGGGCTGAAGATCCGGGTGCCGGAGCTGCGGATCTGGGTCGATTTCTGGAAAACGCTCGGCGCCAACCCGACACCGCTGCCCTATTCGGAGCAGTATTCGGCGCTTTCGACCGGCGTCATCGACGGGCTCGATTCGGATTACTTCTCGATCCTCGGCTTCAAATGGCACGAGCAGGCGAAGGAGGTGACCCCGACGGCGCATTGGTTCCTGCCCAAGGCCGTGCGCGTCAATGCGCGCTGGTTGGACAGCCTGCCGGCCGATCTGCGCGACAT
>QBLV01000190.1:412-5206 GCA_003241815.1 Hyphomicrobiales bacterium
GGTCTTCGCCGAACAGCGGGCGACGAACCGCGCCAATGCCGACAAGGCGCTGGCCGATCTCGAAAAGGTCGGCTGCAAGGTCAACCATGTCAGCGATGCCGAGCGGGCGAAATGGGCCGAGATGACCGCGCCGCTCTTCGACCAGTTCGGGTCCAAGAGCCCGGAAACCAAGGCGATGATCGACAAGATCCGCAAGCTGGCCTGAGGCCGGCCCTGCGATGCCTTGCGCCGGTCCTCTCGCGAGGGCCGGCGTCTCTCCCGCTGAGTGAGCGACGGCTGCACCATGCTTGAACAGGCACCGACAATGACGCCCCGAGCCCCGGATGCGTCTGCCCGCTTTCTGCTGGGATTCGACACGGCGTTCGAGGCGTTATGCGTGGCACTGATGCTCGGCTCGGCGTCGGTCGCGGTGCTGCAGGTTTTCTGTCGCTACGTGCTGAATGCCGCTTTGCCCTGGCCGGAAGAGGTCTCGATCTGGCTCTTCACCTGGGCGGTGTTTCTGGGCATGGCGCTTGCCGTCGGCCGGCAGGCGCATATCGCCATCGACCTCATCAGCCGATTCCTGCCGGCGCCCTTGCAGCGCCTCCATGCCGGGTTCGTCGCGGCGATGATCGCGGCCACGAGCATCATGATGATCGTCCATGGCATCGACTTCGCAGGGCGCGCCATCCAGGTTTCGCCGGCGATGCAGTGGCCGCTCTCCTACCTGTTCATTGCCATCGCGGTCGGCGGCGCGTTGAATCTCGTCTATCTGATCCGTCCGGCCGGAGGCCTGCCGCAACTGTCGGGCCTGCTTTCGGTCGTCGCAGGCGGCGCGATCTATCTGGCGGTGCGCCATGGCGCGGCTCTGGTCTGGCAGGAGGCCGGCAGCCCGACCGCGCTGATGCTGGTCGCGGGGCTGCTCGTGCTGCTCGAGGTGCCGATCGCCTTCGCGCTAGCCTTCGGCGCGTTTGCCGCCTTCGCGCCGCTGGGCGACATCATGCTGGTGATCGTGCCGCAGAACATGGCGTCCTCGCTGAACTCCTTCACGCTTCTGGCGATCCCGTTCTTCATCATGGCGGCGGCCGTGATGAATGTCGGTGGCATCACCACGCGACTGGTCGCCTTGGCCACGAGCCTGGTCGGGCATTTTCGCGGCGGACTCGGGCAGGCCAACGTCGTTACCAACACCCTGCTCGCCGGGGTGTCGGGCTCCTCGACCGCAGATGCTTCCGCCATCGCCAAGCTGATGGTCCCGGAGATGGAAAAGCACGGCTACCCCCGCGCCTTCGGCTGCGCCCTGACCAGCGCCTCATCGACGCTGGCGAACCTCATCCCTCCCAGCCTTGGGCTGATCATCTATGCGGCGCTGGCTTCGGTTTCGGTCGGTGCGCTCTTCGTCGCCACCATCATCCCGGGGCTGATGGCCGCGGCCGCGCTGATTCTCGTCGTCTACCTCTTCTCGCGGGTGAAGGGCTATGGCGGCGATATCGCTCCCGCCTCGTGGGGCACGCGCGGTCGTGCGCTGGCGACCGCGATTCCGGCGCTGCTGCTGCCGCTGCTGATCGTCGGCGGTGTGCGCTTCGGCATCTTCACCGCCACCGAAGCCGGCGCCATCGCGCTGGTCTACGCCATTCTCTGCGGCGTGCTGTTCTATCGCTGCCTCAACGGTCGCGGATTCTACGACGCGGTGCGCGAATCCACCTTCGACACGGTGTCGATCGTCGTCATCATCGCGGCCGCCTCTCCCTTCGCCTGGGTGCTGGCCGCCGAGCAGGTGCCGCAGAAGATCGCCGCCGCGATGAGCGCCTATACCGACAGCCCCATCGTCCTGCTGCTGCTGATCAACCTGCTGCTTCTGGTGGTCGGGCTGTTCATGGAGATGATCGCGGCGATGGTCATTCTCGTCCCGATCCTCGTGCCGCTGGTGGTGGCCGCAGGTGTCGACCCTATCCAGTTCGGCATCGTGCTGGTCATGAACCTTGTCATCGGCGCGCTCACGCCCCCGCTCGGCGTGCTGGTTTTCACCACCGCGCGCGTCGGCAAGGCCAATGTCGTCGAGGTTTTCCGGGCGATCCTGCCCTTCATCCTGGCGCTGGTAACTGTGCTGATGCTGGTGACCTATGTACCCTCGCTGACGCTTGCGCCGCTGCGCTGGCTGGGCCCCTGACCGCGGAGTGTGAGACCATGAGCAGGCTGCGCATCGGCATCGTCGGGCTCGGCATGGCCGTGACGCCCCATGCCCGGGGCCTCGTCGATCTGCAGGAGCAGGTCGAGGTCGTCGGCGCCTTCAGCCCCAGCACCGATCGGCGGGCGGCCTTCGGCGCGCGCTTCCCCTTCCCGCTCTGCGAGAATCTGGAGGCCCTGCTGGCAGACGAGACCGTCGAGGCGATGCTCGTGCTGACACCGGCTAATACGCATCTCGACATCGTCCAGCGCTGTGCCCGGGCAGTGGTGATGTCGAGGGGCTTTTCCAGCAGGATATGTTTGCCGGCCCGGGCACAGGAGTTGGTCGCTGCCTGTCGCGCCGCGGGGGTGACGCTCGGCATCGTGCTGCAGCATCGCTTCAAGCCGGCGGCCATGGCTCTGGCGGAGCATCTCGCCTCGGGGCGCATGGGCGAGATCGTCGGCTGTTCGACAGTGATCCGGCTCTGGCGGCCGCAATCTTATTATGACGAGCCCGGGCGGGGCAGCTTCGCACGCGACGGTGGCGGCGTGCTGCTCTCACAGGGTATCCACACGCTTGATCTGATGCTGAGCCTGGCCGGCCCGATCACTGAAGTTGGCGGCTATGCCTTGACCAGCCCGGTCCACGCCATGGAGACCGAGGACATGGTCTGCGCCGCGGTGCGCTTCGCCAACGGTGCCGTCGGCACCATCGACGCGACAACGGCCGCCTATCCGGGCTTTTCCGAGCGAATCGAGCTGATCTGCCGCCATGCGACCGCGTCGCTCGTCGGCACGGCGCTCGACATCGCCTGGCATGACGGCACGCGCAGCGTCATCGAGGCCGACAAGAGTGCTGGCGGCACGGGTGCAGACCCGATGGCGTTCCCGCATGATTACCACCGTGCGGTAATGGCCGATTTCGCCGAAGCCTTGCGCCAGACGCGTCCGCCCCGGATCACGGGCGAGGATGCGCTGCAGGTCCACCGGCTGATCGATGCGCTGATCGCCGCCGGTCAAAGCCGGGGCCGCATCCCGGTGGCGACGGGCTGAGGACGGCAAGCATGCTGCGTTTCGCCGCCATCGGTCTCGACCACCGGCACATCTATCACATGGTCGCCGAGCTGATCGCGGCCGGGGCGGACTGCGTGGGCTATTGCCCGCTGACCTCGGATCCGCGCGTGCTCGAGGGTTTTCGGGAGCGCTTTCCGGAGTTGCGCCCGCTGGAGCGCCAGCGCCTGCTCGACGATCCCCACATCGACATCATCTGTTGCGCAGCCATCCCGCGCGACAGGGCCGGCATCGCGATCCAGGCGATGCGCAACGGCAAGGATGTGATGGTCGACAAGCCGGGGCTGACGACGCCCGAGCAACTTACCGATGTCGAGGACTGCGTCGCGCGGACGGGGCGGATCTTCTCGATCTGCTTTTCCGAGCGCTTCGTCGTGCGCGCCTCGGAAATCGCCGCGAAACTTGTGGCGGAGGGTGCCATCGGCGAGGTGGTCAACACCGTCGGACTGGGACCGCACCGGCTGAACCGCGCCATCCGCCCGGACTGGTTCTTCGATCGATCGGCCCATGGCGGCATCCTCGTCGACATCGCCTCGCACCAGATCGACCAATTCCTGTTCTACACCGGCGCCACCGAGGCGCAGATCGTCGCCAGCAGCACCGCCAATCATGCGGTCCCCGACGTGCCCGGGTTTTCCGATTTCGGCGAAATCCTGCTGCGCAGTGCCAACGCCACCGGCTATATCCGCGTCGACTGGTTCACGCCCGACAGCCTGCCGAGCTGGGGCGACGGGCGGCTGACGCTGCTCGGCACCAAGGGCTTCATCGAGCTGCGCAAATATCTCGACATCGCCGGCCGCGCAGGGGCGGACCATGTCTTCCTGTCCAACCATGAAGGCACGCGCCATATCGATGCCAGCACCGAGCCGCTGACCTATTTCAGCCGGTTTCTGGCCGATGTCCGCGAGCGGACGCAAACCGCGGCAAGCCAGGCCCATGTCTTCGCCGTGACCCGGCTTTCGCTCGAAGCAGAAGCCTCGGCGGTGCGACTGACCCCAGCGACGAGCCTCTAGATGTGGAGCCTCAACAGGTTGTCCTCGTCGAGGGCGAATCGATCACCGTCGCTGAATATCCGCTCGCCGCAATGGATTCGAGCGGGGAGGGTAGGAAGGGGTGTCATTCCCCTCGTCGTTGGCGGGATCACCATGACGCAGCCGGTCGAGCGCGGCGCGGTCCAAGTGGGCTGGACACCGCAAGAGTGTCCCGGCCATGCACTTGCGGGCGCTTCAATCCAATGATTGGATCGATCTAAATTCTACCATGCATTGGGGCCGCCATTGACTGGGATTGTGTCTCCAAGCCCAACGGAATTGGCGCGCAGGCGCAGCGGCGTCTGACCGGGTCACGCTAGTCGAGCTTGCGGCTCATGCGGAGGTCTCGCGCGCCACGGTTTCGCTCGTTCTGCGAGGCTCACCGCTTGTCCGGCCCGCGACGCGCAGGCGCGTGCAGGATGCAATTTCGACGCTGAACTACGTCTATGATCGCGGTGCGGCGAGGATGCGGGGCAAGCGTTCCCAGACCGTCGGCCTGGTCATTGTCGACCTGACCTCACCTTCCTTCGCGGAGCTATGGCCGGTT
>QBLV01000190.1:5216-6271 GCA_003241815.1 Hyphomicrobiales bacterium
CGCCTTCGTGGCCAATACCGGCGAGGACAGCTCCCGGCAGGTCCGCGTGCTGGCGCGCTTTCAGGAGCAAGCGGTCGACGGGGTCATCGTGTGCCCGGCGGCCGGAGCGACGCCGGAACTGCTGCTTGGGGATCGCGCGGCGCTTTGCCTTGCGTGCAGGTTTTGCGGCATGTCGCAGGTGCCGGCGCCGATTTCGTCGGCGCCGGCAACCGGCTCGGATGCGGCTGGCCACAGAGCACCTGATCGCAAACGGGCATCGTGCCATCGCGTTCGTCGCGGCCGGGGCTAACAACTCGGTCGCTCGCGAACGCGAGGCGGGCTATCTTGATGCGATGCGCGCGGCCGGGGCTTTCCCTGCGCCTGCTGACCTGCCCGAACACGCGCGCCGCGGCTCACCGTGCGGCAGGCGCGGCCTTGGCCGGGCCAGCGCCGCCGACCGGCTTAGTTTGCTTCAACGATCTGACCGCGATGGGGGCGATGCTGGCCGTTCATCAGGCGGAGCTGATCCCTGGAGCGGATGTGGCGATCGTCGGGTTCGACGGAATCGACGATTCGGCGCTGACCTTTCCAGCGCTGAGCACTGTCGCGATCCGCGCCCGGCGCGCTGGGCGAGGCGGCTGCCAAGCAGCTTCTCGACCGCATCGCCGCGACCGGCGGCGCGCCGGCCGAGATCATCATCGCGCCAACCCTAGTGGTGCGGGCCTCGAGCGGCGGCCCGCCGTCGCGCTCCTTGACGTGCTTCTCGGCCTCCGGCTCCCGCGCCGAACCGGACCTGTCCGGCTTCCCGTCACCGCGCTCCGGCCCGGTGAGGTCGGCCATGGCACACTGGCTCAGGCTCTCATGTTTGAGCACGGCAGCGAACTCCTGCGTCGAGCCCGGCCGGGCCTTGTCCATGGCAGCCCCGGCCGACCGCAGCGCGAGCTTTTTATGGGGTAGAATCGGCAGATCGGCCGCGCGCATCCGGGCGGCGTCCTGATAGGCGCGGGCATACCCCTCGACGACCGCCAGAAGCTGCTCCCGCGCCGTAGCAGAGCCCTGAGGCCCCACCTCCGGAC
>QBLV01000191.1 GCA_003241815.1 Hyphomicrobiales bacterium
ATGCCGAACCTGGTTTGGAAATCCCCCGTGAGTCAGCCTCAAGCGGATTGGGTATAAGGGCCGATCTTGCCGCAAGCTGCCCTCCAAGGGATTCCAGATGCCGCCCAAAACCTCCCCTCGCGTTGTCGATCAGGGCTTGCGCGACGAGGTCTATATTTCGCTGGTGCGTTCGCTCTATGCCGACCCCCGGACCCTGATCATTGGGTCGAGCGGGACGGTACTTGCGGCTGTTCTCAGCGCCGTCTTGACCGGCCATCCGGCATTCTATGCCTGCGCCGCCATTCTGCTCTGCCTGACGCTGGCTCGCGCTGCCGATGTCGCCCAGTTCAAGGCGGCCGGTCACAAGATGTGCGACCGTAGCGACGCTTCCCGCTGGGAGATCCGCTACACCGTCTTCGCGTCGATCTATGTTTTCGTTCTCGGAATCTGGTCGTTCCTGACCTTCGCGATCCCCGCCAGCCCGCCCGTCCAGCTCCTCGCCTTCTCGATGACGCTTGCCAACCTGATCGGGGTCGCCGGTCGCAACTATGGCAGCCGCATACTGGTTACGACCCAGCTGACCTGCGCGGGTCTGCCACTGCTCGCCGGCCTGGCGCTCGCGGGCAACGCGCATTACGCAATCGTCGCCTGCGTGCTGGGCCCGTTCCTTCTGAGCTTCAAGGCGATCGCCGACAAGCTCGGGGCGACGCTGACCACGGCGGTCGTCTCGGCCAAGCGCGAACGCATGCTGGCAGCGCGCCTCGAAGCGGCGCTCGACAACATGGCGCACGGCCTGTGCATGTTCGAGCGCAGCGGCCAGTTGTCTCTCGTCAACCGTCGCCTGCCAGCGGTCGTCGGCCTGCCGACCTTCCTGGCGGAACCGGGCCGCAGCATCGGACGCTTCCTGGTCCAGTGCCAGCGCGCCGGGCTGATCGGCCGCGCGCCGTTGCGCAGCCTCGTGCAGGCCGCTCGCCTGGCGCTGCGGGATCATGACAAGGCGAGGCTCAATGCGCGCCTGACCGATGGCCGTGTCCTCGACCTGACCTTCCGAACATCGGATGTCACCGGCACCGTCGTGGTGATCGAGGACGTCACCGAACAGCGCCTGCAGCAGGACACGATCCACAAGCTCGCCCATTACGACCCGCTCACCGGCCTGCCGAATCGCAGCCTGCTGAAGACCCATCTGCAGACGCTGATGGCGGGTGCCGACCAGAGCTTTGCGATCCTGTTCATCGACCTCGACCACTTCAAGAAGGTCAACGACACGCTGGGGCACCCTTATGGCGACGCCCTGCTGGTCGAGGTCGCCCGACGGCTCAGCGCGCTGCTCGGCGCGGCATCCCTGATCGCGCGGCTCGGCGGCGACGAGTTCGTCGTGGTCATTCCCGATCTCCTCGATCGTCAGGCACTCGAGCAGATCGCCACGCGTGTCAGCGCCAGCCTGATCCAGCCCTACCAAATCGACGGCAACACCATCGTCAGCAGCGCCAGCATCGGCATTGCCATCAGCCCTGATGACGGGCGCGACGCCGACATCGTCATCCGCAATGCCGATCTCGCGCTCTACGCGGCCAAGTCGAGCGGACGGGGCTGCGCACGCTTCTACGACAGCAGCATGATCGAGGCCGCGCGCACGCGCCGAATCGTCGAGATCGACCTGCGCGAAGCGCTGGCGCGCGACCAGTTCGAGATGTTCTATCAGCCGATCATCGCGATCGGATCGGGCCGGATCATGAGCTGCGAGGCCTTGCTGCGCTGGCGTCACCCCGAGAAGGGCATCATCGCACCCGGCGACTTCATCGGCATCGCCGAGGAGGTCGGGCTGATCAACCAGATCGGTCGCGTGGTTCTGGACAAGGCCTGCCGCGAGGCGATGCTGTGGCCGGCGAGCGTCTCCGTCGCGGTCAACATCTCCGCCATCCATTTCCGCGGCGATGCCATCGTCAGGGATGTCGCCCAGGCGCTCGCCAAGGCGGGATTGCAGCCGTCGCGGCTGGTGATCGAGCTAACGGAATCGGCCCTGATGCACGACGACGCGCAGGCGCTCTCGACCCTGACGGGGCTGCGCGATCTCGGCGTTCAGATCGCGCTGGACGATTTCGGGACGGGCTATTCCAGCTTGAGCTACCTTCAGTCCTTCCCGCTGCACAAGATCAAGATCGACCGCTCCTTCGTTTCGGGCGGCCGCGAGACGCAGAAGGACCAGACCCTGCTGGTCGGGATCGCGCGCCTCTGCAAGGAGCTCGGCCTGACGGTCGTGGCCGAGGGCGTCGAAACGGTCGAGCAGCTCGACGGCCTGACGAGGATGGGGGTCATCGACGAGGTGCAGGGCTATCTGCTCGCCCGCCCCCAGGCGACGCCCCTCGTGCGCGACCTGATCACGGCCTTTGCGGGGGATTCGCTGACAGCGACCCTGGAGAGCCCGCCGCTACGCCATCGCGCGCCCTGACGAGCCTGACAGCCCCCTTATGAAGGCGGCGGTCACGCGCCTGTCGCACGGCACTATTCACCGCGAAGAAGGACGTTACGGCAGCCCAAATCTTGGGCATGCCACAGCTTGACGTATCGACCCGGCCGCGACGATGGTTAACTCAGATTAACCATAACCGGTCGCATCATGGTCCACGCCGTCGCTCATCATGCGCTGTCCCTGAACGACCGCGTCATGCGCGCGCTCGATCGAATCGAGTATCGGCAGGCCGTCCGCCCCCAGGACCGCGACCAGATCTTCAACCTGCGCTATCACGCCTATCTGCGCGAAGCAGCGATTGCGCCGAGCGCGGACGAGCGCTTCACCGATCCCGTCGATGAGCAGCCGAACTGTCTCGTCTTCGGCGTTTATGCCGATGGCGAACTGGCTGGTGCCATCCGCCTCAGCGTTTCGGGTGAAGGCATGCCGCAGGTCCCGACGGCCAAGGTGTTTCCCGAAACCGTGCTGCCGTTGATTGAGGCCGGTCGCGTGCTCGTCGATCCGACGCGCTTCGTCGCCGATGCACGCTGGTCGCGCGAATTGCCCGAGCTCGCCTATCTGACGCTGCGCCTGCCCTGGCTGGCGATGGAGCATTTCGGCGCCGATATCATGCTGGCCGCGGTGCGGCCGGAGCATTACCCGTTCTATCGCCGGCTCTGGGGCAATACAGTCCTCAGCCCGCCGCGCCTCTATCCGGGCCTCGCCAAGCCCGTGATGCTGTCGCAGCTCGACTATGCCAGGGCGGCGCCCCGGGTCGAGGCGCTCTACCCCTTCTTCCGGGCCCGCGAGAACGAGCGCGCGGCGATCTTCGGTGAAAGCAGGATGTCGTGGCTGCCCGCGAGCATGGCGGCCGGCGGCACGGCCCGTTCCGGTCTGACCCGATGAAGGCCGTCGTCACGCCTCGCGATAGCCCAGACGCATGCTGATCAACCCAGCGGCGTCCTTCAGCATGGCGATCAGGTCGTCGCTGCGCTGGTGGTAGCGCATCGTGACGACCCCCAGGTCAGGGCCGCGACCACGCTGCCGTCGCGCGCGCGGATCGGCGCTGCCAGGCCCGTCGAGCCCAGCACATGCTCCTCGTCGCAGATCGAGACGCCCTCCTCGCGAATCCGCACGAACAGGGCTCGGGATCACATCGGGATCGGTCGGCGTTTTCGGCGTACGCGCCAGCAGGGGCACACGCACGAGATAGGCATTGGCCAAGGCCTCGTCCCAATGCGCCAGCAGGAGCCGGCCGGTCGCGGTGCAGTAGGAATCGCTTTGGCCGTCGAGATCGACGTCGAAGCGGATGGCCTGCCGGCTGACGCATTTCGCCAGCCGCTTGGCCTCGCCACGCGTGTTGCGGACCGCCAGCACCACGGTTTCCCCGGACGCATCGCGAAGGCCCTCCATCACCGGATGCGCCGCCGAAAGCAGGCGCGCCTCATGCGCGCGCGTGGCCGAGCGGTGGCGGCTGGCATGGACCAGGACGTAGCGTTCGGCGGTGTCCTGAATGGCATAACCGCGCGAAACCAGCGTCTGCGCCAATGCATGCGCGCTGCTCTTGGGAAACCCCAGCGCGGCGACGATGTCCTTGAGTTTCACCGGCTCCGCGCAGCCCGAAAGATACTCCAGAAGGTCGAGCATGCGGGCCGCCGATGAAGCCCGGCGAGATCGTCGGCCTCGTCGGCGAATCCGGCTGCGGCAAGACCACGCTCGCAAGGGCGATCCTCGGCACCCTGCCCGAAGGCCTCACCGAAATCGGCAGCAGCCATATCCGCCTCGACGGCACCGAGCTTGGCCGCTTGCGCGGCATCCGCTGCCTGCTCGTCCCACTGTAGTGCCCGGCAGCACTTTGCATTAGACGTTCGGTAGGATCGATCGCTTTCGAGCGGGAAGTGCCGGCATCGCCTTTGCGGGCGAGCTGGATTTGAAAAGCAGAGCCGAATGCACGACGCAGACCCATCCCAGCCCTCCTCATTCCAGACGGGCTCATTGGCCCTGAAGGGCGACAGCGAGCTCGCCACGCTGATCGCCGCCTTCGACTGGTCATCGACCAGCCTGGGACCGATCGGGAACTGGCCGGAGACGGTCACCTCGATCGTCGCGATGATGCTGCATTCGCCATTGCCGATCGTGACGCTGTGGGGCGAGGACGGCGTCATGATCTATAACGACGCCTATTCCGAATTCGCGGGCGGCCGTCATCCCCGGCTTCTGGGATCGAACGTGCGCGAGGGCTGGCCCGAAGTCGCCGACTTCAACGACAACGTCGTGCGCACCGTCTTTCAGCAGGGCCGGACGCTGTCCTACAAGGATCAGGAACTGACGCTCGACCGCGGCGCCGGCCCGGCCCAGCTCTGGTTGAATCTGGACTATTCGCCGATCGTCGGCGACGGCGGCACGCCACTCGGCGTCATCGCGATCGTCGTCGAGACGACAGCGAAGGTCGCCGCCGACCGGCAGCTTCGCGACGAACGCCTGCGCCTGCAGCAGATGTACGAGCAGGCGCCCTCCTTCATGGCGATGCTCGAGGGGCCCGAGCACCGCTTCACGCTCGTGAACGAGGCCTATCAGCAGTTGATCGGCCATCGGGACATTCTCGGCAAGCCCGTCGCCGAAGCCCTTCCCGACGCCGTGCAGCAAGGCTATCTGCATATCCTGGACGACGTTTTTGCCAGCGGCCAGGCCTTCCGCACATCCGGCGCGCGCTTCGAGGCGCAAGCGCGGACCGACGGCGCCTCCCCGACACGCTTCGTCGATTTCGTCTTCCAGCCGATCGCCGATGCCGCGGGCAAGGTCACCGGCATCTTCGTCGATGGCATCGATGTCACCGATCGCATCGTCGCGCAGGAGGCGATCCGGGCCAGCGAGGCCCAGTTCCGGACCTTCGCCCAGGCCATGCCTAATCATGTCTGGACCGCCCCGCCCAACGGTCTGCTGGACTGGTTCAACGAGCGGGTGAGCGAATACAGCGGCCGGGAACCGCAGGAGCTTCTCGGCGCGCGCTGGACCGAAATCGTTCACCCGGACGACCGCGACGACGCCGTCCTGCAATGGCAGGCGGCCCTCGCCTCCGGTGAGCGATATCAGACCGAATTTCGCATCCGCAATGCAGCCGGCGAAGACCGCTGGCACCTGGTGCGCGCCCTTCCGATCCGCTCCGATGACGGCGAGATCGTCCGCTGGATCGGCACCAACACGGACATTCACGAGCAGAAGCTGGCCGAGGTCGAGACCGCGCGCGACCGCGACCGGCTTTGGTCGCTCTCGCAGGAACTGATGCTGGTCTGCGACTACGAGGGCGTCGTGACGGCCGTGAACCCCTCGGCCAAGCGCCTGCTGGGCTGGAGCGAGGGCGAGATGATCGGCAAGACCTTGTCGGACTTCCTCCACCCCGACGACATCGCGAAAACGGCGGCAGAGGTCGGCAAGCTCGCACGCGGAGCCACAACGCTCGCCTTCGAGAACCGTTATCGCTGCAGGGAGGGCGGGTATCGTCTGCTCGATTGGACAGCGGTGCCGGATTCCGGGCGCATTCACGCGATCGGACGCGACATCACCGAGGAGCGCAGAGCCACCCGCGACCGGGACCGGATCTGGAACCTGTCGCCGGTGCTCAAGGTCGTCGCCTCGCGCGAGGGCGTCATTTCGGCGGTCAACCCCTCCTGGACCAGCGCGCTGGGCTGGCACTTCGGGGAGACGATCGGACGCAGCATCCTCGACTTCGTCGAACCCATGG
>QBLV01000192.1 GCA_003241815.1 Hyphomicrobiales bacterium
GTGCTGCAGCTGCTGCGCTGATCGCAACAACGACGAGGCGGGCCGTTGGCCCGCCGGTCTTCCGGGCGGCGACGGAAACCTCGCCGCCCTTTTTTATGATCCGTTAACGCTTTTGGCGCAGAGACTGGGCGGCAAGGAGACGACCATGGCGCTGAAGATCGAACTCAAGGCCAATGAGCGGGTGATCATCGGCGAGCACGCGATCGTCAACGCCAGCGATCGTCGCATCAAGCTGGTGGTCGAGACCAAGGCGCGGATCCTGCGCCAGAGCGAGATCCTGCCGGAACACGAGGCCGTCACGGTCTGCGACCGGCTCCAGGTCGTGCTGCAACGCATGTATCTCGCGCGCGATCCCGCGCCCCATCAGGCGGACTTCCTGCGTATCGCTGGGGAGATCGTTGCGGCCGTGCCGCGCTTCGGGCCCAGGATCGCGGAGATCTCGGGGCATATCCTGGCTGGCGAATTATATCCTGCGCTCAAGGGCGCCCGGGCCCTGCGCGAGGAAGAGGCGAAGCTGTTGGCGCTCGCGCGCGCGGCGACCGCCTGAACGGCTCAGGCGAACCTGTCGATCCGGACTGCTTCGGCTTCCCGCTGCGCCAGTGCGCGCGCATAAATGCGCCGGCGCAGGGAGGCTTCATCGGGGATGGTTTCGACGACCTCGCCGGTGGTCGTATTGCGACGTTGCAGAATGACGGTGCGCGTCTGAGGCTCGACGATGACACGGCGCTCGATATCGGGCGTCGAATCGCTCCGTCGCAGGGCCTCGTTGCGCGCGCTCTCGGCTTCGGCGCGTGCCTGAAGATCCCGCCCCTTAATATCGAGCTCGATCGCGCGGCCGGCCTGGGCCGACTGCACGGTCTTTTCAGGAGGCAGATCGACGCTGACGCTGCCTTGCGACGCCACGACGTCGGCGCGGGGGATGACGGAGGGGCCTGTGACGGGTGCGGCCCTGGGTGCGTTGCCGAAATCCATGGTCCACTCCTTCTGGAGTAGCGGACAGCGGCGCTATGCCGCTGTTTGCCGTTCACGCCGGATAGGACACGCCTAGCCGAACATGACCATGCTGGCAGAAATTCTTGAATCCCCCGTCAAGAAGTTAGGTAAATATTGAGGGTTTTCGAGGCAGCACGGCTCTCGCGATCACGGCTCACAACTGCCGCGACACCATCAGCGGGCCGGAGTTGGGCCGGGCGAAGGCGCCGGCGCCGACGGTCGCGGTCGGACCATAGCCCGCGGCCCGCGACGGGCGGTTGGCGTCTGCGGCCAGATCGCGGACGATCGATTCCGACACGGCGCGCGCCGTCGCCAGCACGATCTGGTTGGTCTCGATCAGGGTCTGAAACGAAAGATGGGCCGCCTTCAGGCGCTTGACCTGATCGGGCACGAAGCGCGCCAGCGCCACCGCATTGAGCTTCACCTGCTCGACGCCGCGCATATAGATGCCGGCGAGCTCGGTCTTGCGCGGCTCCAGCGTCATCGCCTGCGGCAGACGGCCGACGCGGACCAGTTCGGTCTCCTCGCCGACGAGATGCGACAGCGCCGACAGCGCCTCCAGCACCGCCTCGATCAGCGCCTTCGCCTCGAGCGCGCTGGCGATGCGCGGCCGCTCGTCGAGAATGCGCCTAGGAACCGACATTCTGGACTCCGACGGTCTTGCCTGTGGTGGCGGCGGCCTGTTCCTGCACGCGCAACAGGTCGCGCATGATGACGTCCGACAGGCCGAGCCCGCCAGCCTTCTGGATCTGCTTGGCGTATTGCTGGGTGAGCTGCGACTTGTAGATGCCGCCGCCGAGGCCGTTCTCGCCGAGCGGGCCTTCGCTACCCTCCGCTGTTGCCGTGAGCTGCTGCGTTACCTGCTCGAGGAACATGGTTTCGAAATCGTCGGCCTGTTTCTTCGCCTTGGCCTTGGCCGGGTCGAGCGCGTTGGTCAGTCCGCCGATCACACTGCCGGCGGCACCGAGCGCAAGCTTGGCAGCCGGTATCGCAAGGGTTGCACTCATCACATCACCTCGATTTCTGCCTGCAGGGCGCCGGCCGCCTTGATGGCCTGGAGAATGGAGATCAGGTCGCGGGGGCCGATGCCCAGCGCGTTCAGGCCGTCGACGAGCTCGGCCAGCGTGACGCTTTCCCTGACCATCGCCAGCTTGTTGCCGCCCTCGGTGTCGACCTTCACATTGGTTCGCGGCGTCACCACGGTCTCGCCATTGGCCAGGGGCCCGGGCTGGTTGACCTGCGGCTGCTCGGTGATCGTGACGGTGAGGTTGCCCTGGGCGACCGCGACTGTGGAAACCCGCACATCCTTGCCCATCACGATGATGCCGGAGCGCTCGTCGATGACGATGCGTGCGAGCTGGTCGGGCTCGATCCGGAGCTGTTCGATATCGGTGAGCATGCGGATCATGTTGCCGGCGAAGCGCGGCGGAATCTGCAGCACCACGGTCGAGGGATCGGTCGGCTCGGCCGCGTCGCCGCCGAGGAAGTCGTTGATCGCGGCCGCCATGCGGCGCGCCGTGGTGAAATCCGGGTTGCGCAGCGAGAGGCGCAGCGTCTTCAGCTTGTTCAAGGCGAAGTCGATTTCGCGCTCGACCACGGCGCCATTGGCGATGCGGCCGACGGTGGGAACGCCACGCGTGATCTTGCTGGCGTCGCCCTCGGCCGAGAAGCCGGCGATGGCGACGGGGCCCTGCGAGACGGCATAGACTTCGCCATCGGCACCCAGCAGGGGGGTCACCAGAAGGGTGCCGCCCTGCAGCGACTTGGCGTCGCCGAGCGCCGAGACGGTGACGTCGATCCGCGTGCCTTGCGTCGAAAAGGGCGGCAGGTTCGCCGTCACCATCACGGCGGCGACGTTGGCGGTGCGCATATTGGCGCCGCGGGTGTTGACGCCGAGGCGCTCCAGCATCGCCGTCAGCGACTGCTTGGTGAAGGGCGCGTTGTTGAGCGTGTCACCGGTGCCGTTGAGGCCGACGACGATGCCGTAGCCGAGGATCTGGTTGGACCGCACGCCCTCGACGGAGGCGAGATCCTTGATGCGGGACAAGGCCTGCGCGGGGCCCGACGCCATGGCGAAGCCCAGCGCGAGCAATGCGGCCAGGGGCTTCACCAGAGATCTCAGGGCGGCTTTGCGGAGCATGGTCTCACCGGCAGGAGGAAACGATCGGAAAACCTCCTGCGATCCCCGTGCCAGACCACGACAAATTGAAAACGCTGATTTATCAGTTGTTTGGAAATTGGGCGCAGGGTCGCGACAGTCGCTGCACCACGGCCGATAATGCCGGGGCGGCAGTTTCTGCCGGGTGATTCACCGCCTGTTAACCACGGCGGCGCGAGGGTTTCCCATGACCGATGACGCGAGGCGACCATGATCCGGATCGACCAGCGCGGGCCCATCTCGAGCGTCGCCCCGGCAGGTTCCGCAAGGCGCGCTGGCGGCGCCGCGTTCACATTGCCCGGCAAAGAGGGCGCCACCAGCGCAGGTGGTAGCGCCGCCGTCAGCACGTCGGGCCCGCTCGACACGCTCCTAGCCGTGCAGGCTTATGAAGAGCCGCAAGAGCGCAAGAAGCGCCAGGCCAAGCGAGGCCACGACCTGCTCGACGGGCTCGACCGGCTGAAGGCAGCGCTGCTCTCGGGCCGCGTCCAGATATCCGAACTGGAGCAGATCAAGGCCAATCTCGCGCAGCGGCGCGAAAGCACCGACGATCCGCGCCTGGACGATGTGCTGGCGCATATCGAATTGCGGGCGGCAGTGGAACTGGCCAAGCTCGGGCGGTAGGGGCTTGCCGGGTCAGCGTGAGATGCGCGCCACCGGCAGTGCCTGACGGGCGAGCCTGTTGATGTCCGCCGGGCGACGCGTCTTCAACTCGGTCAGGAAGCCGCGCATGGCGTCGCCGCCATACGCGCGGCGGCTGATGGCAAAAAGCATGACGCCGTCGCGTCCGTCGCTGCCTTTGCGCGGTGCGTAGCGATAGGCGTTCCACTCGACGATCTCGCGGCCTTTGGCGTCGCGCGCGCTGATCAGGAAATCCAGCACCGCCTCGCCCGTCCGGCTGTTCTGGATGACATCCAGTCTGACCAAAGGGTCCTTGCCTTTGCGCTGGTTCAGCAGACGAACCTGCGCGGCAAGGGCACTCTCGACAGTGGCGCCGCTATCGATGACCTCGACGATGAGCATGGTCTCATAGCTGGCGGACACCTGCCCCGCAGGCAGATACTCCTGCTTGATATAGGCCGGCGAGGGGTTCGCACTCCAGGCGAGCCCATAGCTCGTGCCATCGAACATCAAGGGGCCCGGAATGCCGAGGCGATCGACGGCATCCGCGGCAGCGCTCGGGGCAGCGACACAGGCGAGCGCCCCGCCGACGACAACCATCCGTCGGGTCGGCGAGACTGAGGCGTCTGGTTTCGCCACGAATTCCGTCACGACGTCACCGGATGAACTGGTCCGCGTAATCCGCGCCCAGCCCGTTGCTCGCATAATGCGCGCGACATTTGTCCAGACGCGTGAAGACGTCGTCATAGCCGAGGCATTTGCCGTCGGGGTCGACATAGATCATCGCGCCATTGACCTGGAACATGGTGATCATCTCTTCCGTTTCGGGATCGACCACCAGCGTATGGGTCTCGCCGGGCGCCTCGTAGACGTAAGACCCTTCAGTGGCGACCCAGTCATGTTCGAGATAGCGCCACTGGCCCTTCAGGACATAGCCATGCACCGGCTGAGGATGGCGGTGGCGCGAGAGCACGCCGGAGCGGCGGACCCGCAACAGGTTCATCCAGTAGCCGCGCGTGACGCTGAGGCAGAGCGGCCGGAACCAGACATTGTCGTCGACCGGCACCCAGATGCGCTCATCCTCCGGGATGACGTTGGGGACGATCAGCTCCGGCGGCGAATCCTTCGGCTGCGGGTGGCGATAGGGCGTCCAGCGCTCGGCATCGGAGGCTGCGACGGGAATGGGGCTGACCTTGTTCATGGCGTTTCTCCCGTTCAATATTGGCTGAATCTGTCGTTTCCGACCCGATTCAGGATGATCCGGCATCGTCCTGTGCCGGTTGGGTTGTCCAGTCGCAGTCAGACCGCGAGGTAGCCGCCGTCTACCGGCAGGATCGTGCCGGTGATGAAGCCGGCCGCATCCGACAAAAGAAAGGCGATCGCGCCGCCGACATCGCCGGGCTGCCCCCACCGCCCCATTGGCGTGCGGGCCAGGATCGGCGCCGAGCGCGCGGCATCCTCGACCAGCGGCCGCGTCAGTTCGGTCTCGATCCAGCCGGGCGCCACGGCGTTGACGCGGATGCCGTCGGTCGCCCAGGCGGCGGCGAGCGATTTCGTCAGCTGGCCGATCGCGCCCTTGGAGGCGGCATAGCCCGGCGCGAAGGCCGAGCCGTGGAAGGTCAGCATCGAGGCGATGTTGACGATGGCGCCGCCGCTGCCCGCAGCCAGCTTGTCCCTGGCCGCGAGGCACATCCGCATCGTGCCGTTGAGATTGACCTCGATGGTCAGGCGGAAGGCGTCGATCTCGAACTCCTTGCCGTTGCGCTGGATCATGCCGGCGCAGTTCACCAGAGCATCCAGGCGCGGGCAGGCGGCGATGATCGCTGCGACCTGATCGTCCTTCGTCACGTCGAGCCGGGCGTAACGGATCGCGGGGTGGGGCGCGGCGGCTGCGACCTCGTCCTCGGTCAGGCCGGTGGCGAGGACGTCGTAGCCGGCTGCGGCGAGTGCGAGCGCGGCGCCCTGGCCGATGCCGCGGGTGCCACCGGTGACGAGAGCGAATTTGGAGGAGGTGCGGGGGGATTCATCTTGCATAGCGCGAGATTACCGCCGTGCCGTGCCCACGGAAAGAGCAGTGCCCCGCGTTTCAGGGCGTGGGCAGTTCCAGCCGCAACATGGCCGAGGCGTTGGTCTGGAAGCCGTTGCCGGAGATCGGCACCTGTCTGCCGAGATTGACATCGAACGTGGTGCGCCAGGGCATCGAAAGGGGTTTCGTCAGATCGGCCACGGCCTTCAGGCGGGGCGTCATGCTGGTCGCGAGGCCGTTCTCGACCGCGAATGTGTAGCTGCCGGCCAGCGCGATCTCCGTGGTCAGGGTCACGATAT
>QBLV01000193.1 GCA_003241815.1 Hyphomicrobiales bacterium
GCTCGATGCCGAGCCGCTGCGTCAGCCGGGTGACGAGGTGGGCCAAGGCTCAGACGGTCTTGCTGTTGGCCGAAGGCCTGCTGCCGGCAAAGTCCATATAGAGTTCGCGCGCCTTGCGATAAAACGGCCCCGGCTGGAGCTGGCGGTCGTCGATGCGCCCGACCGGCACGACCTTCGAGTAGTTGCCCGAGGAGAAGATCTCGTCGGCCTGCTCGAAATCGCTATAGCGCAGGCTCACCTCCTCGACCGTGATGCCGCCCTGGCGCAGCAGGCCGATGACCCGCTGGCGGGTGATGCCGTTCAGGAAGGTGCCGTTGGGAATCGGCGTCTTCACGACGCCGTCCTTGGCGAGGAAGATGTTGGAGGTCGCAGTCTCGGCGACATTGCCGAGCATGTCGAGCACCAGCGCATTGTCGAAGCCGGCGGCCTTGGCGGCGCGCAGCGTGCGGGCATTGTTGGGGTAGAGACAGCCGGCCTTGGCGTCGGTCGGCGCGGTCTCGATCGACGGGCGGCGGAACGCACCTTGCGTCACCGAAAGCCCGCCCTCGGGCAGGCCCATCGGCGCCTCGAACAGGCACAGGCAGAACCGCGTCGAGTCCTCGTCGGGAATGATGGTCGAAACGCCATCGGCCTCGGCCCAGTACATCGGCTTGATGTAGAGCGCGACATCGCCGCTGAACTTGGCGATGCCCTCGCGCGCCTTGGCGACAATGTCCTCCGTCGCTTCAGTCGGCTTGAGGCCGAGCGCGCGGGCCGAGCGATTGACGCGAGCGGCGTGGAGGTCGAGGTCGGGTGCGACGCCGTCGAAGTAGCGGGCGCCGTCGAAGACCGTGGAACCCTGCCAGCTGGCATGGCTGCGCGGCCCGATGATCGGTGGGTTGCCCTCGTGCCACTCACCATCGAACCAGGTCCATGTCTTCGAATACCAGGCCATAAGGCGCTCCTGCTCTGACGATCAATGTTGCGCGCACCGTCTGCCGCGCGTCGGCTTGCGTCAACACGCAGCCCTGCACAACCCGATGACGGGATGTGATGGAAGCGATCGGTCGGGGTGATGGATCGGGGAGATGAGCCAAACCATCTGCATAGCGAGCGCAGCGAAGCAATGACGCTGCACGGACGAAGACTCCCGTTAGAACCCCAGGGCGCGCAGCCCGGCAATCACGCTCATGCCGACGACGAGCGCCAGCAACTCGCTCCGGCGCAGAACCATACTGCCGATCGCCGCCAGCAGCGCGATCGCCGCCGCAAGGCCCAGCCGCTCGATCAGCGGCAGCACGGTCGCCGCGATGATCGAGCCCGGCAGGGCGGCGAGACCGCGCCTGACATGGGGCGTCAGCGGGATGAAGCTCATCATCACCACGCCCGCGATGCGGCAGAGATAGGTCGCCAGCGCCATCCCCAGAATGGCGAGGATCGGCCCCCAGGTCCCGGGATCAGGCAGCGTCATCGGCAAACGCTCCCACAAGCGCGCCCGACAGCGAGCCGACGATGATGAAGGCATAGCCGTCGATCAGCTTGGCCGTGACCAGCGCGACGATGCCGGCGACGACCCAAGGCACGGCCGCCCGCCTGCCGCGCCAGAGCGGCACGATCATCGCGGCGAAGAAGATCGGCATGACGAGATCGATGCCGTAGGCGCGGGGATCGGACACCAGCGCGCCGAGCAGATGGCCCAGCCCGGTGAACAGGATCCAGACGATCCAGAGCAGAAGGCCGGCACCGACCAGCACACCGAGATCGCGACCGCCCTCGCCATGGTAGCGCGTGCCGATCACCCAGTTGGCGTCGGTGAAGAAGAACAGATGCCAGGCGTTCAGCCGCTTCGAATAGGGCGCGAACCAGGGTTGCAGCGAGGCGCCCTGCAGGATCATCCGGGAATTGACGGTGGCGGTCACGACAGCGAGACCCACTATCGCACCCCAGCTCCATTCCGGTCGCCAGAGCTCCATGGCAACGAGCTGCGAGATGCCGCCATAGACCAGCGCGCTCATCAGCAGCGCCTCGAACAGGCTCAGCCCCTTGGCCGAGGCCGCCGCGCCAAAGGCGACCGCGAAGACCACGACGCCCGGGATGAGTACCGAGACCTTGCGCATGCCCAGCCAGAAGCCCGCCCCGGTCACGGGTGAGGAGGGTTTGTCCATCGGGTCAGCTCTCCCTTGCGGCGCTCGTTCGAGGATCCGGCGCTTGCGTCGCTTTACCCGGACCAGCCTGGGGCGCGACGCTCTTTCCAAGGCCGAAGCGGGTCGCAGGTCAACGGCCCGGCATGGACAGGCCGCATGCCCCTGACACAGGACGACGCAACGCCAGCGACGAGGATGACGGCAGCAAGCCGACTGCCCTATCCTGACCGCGATGACCCGCCCGCAAGCGCCGATCTGGCTAGCCGCTTCCGACATGACCGCCGCCACCCTGCCGGCGGCCTGGTTGATCGCGACCGGCCTTCGGCCGCGCAATCTAACGGAGCGCTCCCAATTGCGGCGCGAAACCGCATGCCGCATCATCGCCCTACAGCTCGGCGGGACCGCCGAGCAGGTCATGATCGGTCATGATATCAAGGGACGGCCGTTCCTCGAAACCCCTGGCGAAACGGGCCTGCATCTATCGTTGGCGACACGCTCCGGAATCGTCGCCGTCGCGCTGGCGCGAGGGCCGGTCGGCATTGATGTCGAGCGCGTCGACGGGGCGGCCGCGCTGCCCTTTGCCGCTCTCCATCAGGAAGAAGCGGCGATGCTGCGGGGATTGCCGGATCACACGCGCGCGCTGGCCTTCGCGCAGCTCTGGGCTGCCAAGGAAGCTTATGTGAAAGCTCTGGGCACCGGCTTCGCGCGCGCACCGGAGAGCTTTGCCGTCACATTCTCGTCGGCCGATCGGTTCGAGGTCGCCGACCCGTTGCGTGCGATCGCAAGCGGCGGAACGAGCACCACCATCGAAAACGGCGGCCAGGAAATCCTGGCCGCCGCGATGATCGTTCTCGATTGAGGCGTCAGCTCAGCCCGGCTCGTCGATGGGCTTCTTCTTGAGGAAGTAGGCCACGACGGTGACGAAGGCAGCGCCCACCACGGCCGCTCCATAATATGGCACCTTCGCGGTCGCGAGACCGGCCGGGTGCATATCGGTGACCGGCACGACGTTCACCCAGGTCGGCAGCGCCGTCTGGAACCACTGCAGGACGGCGATATCGGAAACCAGCATTTCACCGGCGATCCAACCGAGCAGGGCAGCGCCGAACCACACCAGGATCGGGAAGCGCTCGAGCACCTTCGACAGCATGTTGGCGCCGAAGATGATGAGCGGGACGGTCAGCAGCAGACCGAAGACGAAGAGCTCGAAATGGCCGCGCGCCGCCGCCGCGATGGCGAGCACGTTGTCGAGGCTCATCACCGCATCGGCAATGGCGATGGTACGAACCGCCTTCCAGAGATTGTCGCTGGCTGCGATATCGCCATGCACTTCCTCCTCGCCCTTGGCGAGCTTGATCGCGATCCAGAACAGCAGAAGGGCGCCGACCACCTTCAGGAACGGAATGTTCAGGAGATAGGACACCAAGACCGCGAAAAGGATGCGCAGCCCGACGGCGGCTCCGCAGCCGAGCCAGATGCCGACCTTGCGCTGCTTCTCCGGCAAAGAGCGCACCGCCATCGCAATGACGATCGCGTTGTCGCCGGACAGCAGCAGGTCGATCCAGATGATCTGGAGCAACGAGAGCCAGAAGGTGGAGGATGAAAAATCCATAGGTCGGTCAGTCCTATTCTGCAGGAGGGCCGTGTCTGGCCGGCGAAATCTCAGAAAACAGGTCCATAAGCAAGGGCCAGCCGGCAAATGCTGGGGGACGCACGACCATCAGAGCGCCTGCTCGACCGCCTTGCCGGCTGCTTGCGTGCCCAGCGAACCGCCGAGATCGCGCGTGCGGGTGCGGGCATCGCCCAGCGCCCGCTCGATGGCGGCCTCGATGCCCTTGGCGGCTTCGGTTTCGCCGAGATGGTCGAGCATCATCGCGGCCGACCAGATCTGGCCGATCGGATTGGCGATGCCCTGCCCCGCAATGTCGGGCGCCGAGCCATGGACCGGTTCGAACAGGGACGGGTAATCCCCGGTCGGATTGATGTTGCCTGATGGGGCGATGCCGATCGTGCCGGTGCAGGCGGGGCCGAGATCCGAGAGGATGTCGCCGAACAGGTTCGATGCCACGACCACGTCGAAACGATCGGGATTCAGCACGAAATGCGCGGTCAGGATGTCGATATGGTACTGGTCCACAGTGACATCGGGGTACTTCTTCGCCATCTCCTTCACCCGCTCGTCCCAGTAGGGCATCGTGATGGCGATGCCGTTGGACTTGGTGGCGGAGGTCAGCTTCTTGCGCGGGCGGCGCATGGCGAGTTCGAAGGCGTATTTCAGCACGCGATCGACGCCGACACGGCTCATCACCGTCTCCTGCATGACGATCTCGCGCTCGGTACCGGCATACATCCGGCCGCCGACCGAGGAATATTCGCCCTCGGTGTTCTCGCGCACGACGAAGAAGTCGATGTCGCCGGGCTTGCGGCCGACGAGCGGGCCGGGCACGCCGGGCATCAGGCGCACAGGCCGCAGGTTCACATACTGGTCGAATTCGCGCCGGAACAGCAGGAGCGAACCCCAGAGCGAGATGTGGTCGGGTACCTCTGCGGGCATGCCGACGGCCCCGAAGAAGATCGCGTCATGGCCGCCGATCTGGTCCTTCCAGTCGTCCGGGAGCATCTTGCCGTGCTTGGCATAGTAGTCGCAGGAGGAGAAATCGAACTCGTCGAGCCGGATCTCGAAGCCATATTTCTTCGAGGCCGCTTCGAGAATCCGCAGTCCCTCGGGCATCACTTCCTTGCCGATGCCGTCGCCTGCAATGGCGGCGATGCGATAGACGCGGTTGGTCCGGCTCATGATTTGTCTCCGAAGAAGGCGATGAATTCGGCAGCAACGAGATCGGGGATCTCCTCGGCCAGATAATGCCCGCCCGGAAGCGCGCGGCCTTGGACGTTTTCCGCGCGCTGCCGCCAGAGCGCAAGCGGATCGAAACATTTGCCGATGATGCCGTTTTCGCCCCAGAGCGCCAGCAGCGGCTGGGTCAGCTTGCGCTCACCATCCTCGTCGTCATGACGGATGTCGATGGTGGCGGCGGCGCGGTAGTCCTCGCAACTGCCATGGATCGTCGCGAGATCGGAAAAGCAGCGCAGATATTCGGCCAGTGCCTCGGGTGCAAACGGCGTCAGGCCGGCCGCACCTGAACCGCATTTCTTGCGCCAGTAGGCCTCCGGATCCGACCCGATCATCTTTTCGGGAAAGGGCGCCGGCTGGATCAGGAAGAACCAGTGCCAGTAGGCGCGGGCGAAAGCGTCCGTGGTGCCGGCATACATCTCGCGCGTCGGTGCGATGTCGAGCGTCGCGAGCTTGGTGACACGGTCGGGATGATCGAGCGCGAGGCGATGGGCGACGCGCGCGCCTCGGTCATGTGCGCCCACCATGAAGCGCGGATAGCCGAGCGCGCTCATCACCTGCGCCATGTCGAGCGCCATGGCGCGCTTGGAATACGGAAAATGCTCGGCATCGGTCGGCGGCTTGTCGCTGTCGCCATAGCCACGCAGGTCAGCGCAGACGAGGGTGAACCGCTCCTTCAGCCGATCCGCCAATTTGTGCCAGAGCACATGCGTCTGCGGATAGCCGTGCAGCAGCAGCAGCGCCGGCCCCTCCCCGCCCGTCCGCACGCGGATCCGCGCGCCCGACGTCGCGACGTCGAGCAGGCGGAAGCCGGGGAAAAGGCTGTCGGTGACAGGGATTTGGGTGATGGGCATCAGAACTGGAACATGAGCGGGATGGCAGGGCGATAGTCTGAATCCGACGGGATTGCGCGCATCGACTATTACACAATCCTGATCAATGGTGAGCAGCAGAACCACGACCGCCTTTACCGTCTCCCGGACGGGAGAAGGTGGCGCGGAGCGCCCGATGTGGCTGTGCCATCGCGACAAGGAAGCGCTAAGGCTCCGTCGGGCCCTTGCGATCGGCGCAGGCCTTCACCCCTGCCCATCTCCCATCCGGGAGAGGGGTCC
>QBLV01000194.1 GCA_003241815.1 Hyphomicrobiales bacterium
ATCCTGGACAAGCCGCGAAGCGGCGCAGTTCCGGGCTCCATCATAGAGCGACGTGGCTGCTCCAGGATGGATCCCGGGACGGCCTTCGGCCGCCCCGGGATGACGTCGCGTCTGTCTGAGGGCTAGAACGGCAGCAGGATGTCCATCACCTGCTGGCCATAGCGCGGCTGCTGGACGTCGGTGATCTGGCCGCGGCCACCATAGGCGATGCGGGCCTGGGCGATCTTGGTCGAGTCGATGGTGTTGTCGCTCTCGATGTCCTCGGGCCGGATCACGCCGGCGACGATCAGCTCGCGCACCTCGAAATTCACCCGGATCTCCTGCTTACCCTCGATCACGAGATTGCCGTTGGGCAGGGTCTGCGTCACCACGGCGGCGACATTGGTCGTCAGCGTCTCCGAGCGGTTGACCGAGCCTGCGCCCTCGCTGGAGGCGGCGGAATCGAGCTTCAGGAGAGAGCCGGCGCTGGCGCCGTCGGGCAGGAACTTGTCGAGCTTGTTCTCGAAGCCCAGCACATTGTCGGCCCCGACATCCTCGCCATTCTTGCGGCTGCGCTTGGTCGTGTTGTTGAGCTGCGCCCGGTCGGTGACCTTGACCTTGACAGTGACGAGGTCGCCGACGAGCCGGGCGCGCTGGTCCTTGAAGAAAGCGCGCGAGCCGGTGCGCCAGAGCGAGTTCGGCGCGAAGGAGGCATGCTCCATCGCCGGCATCGGCATCTGCACGGGCTTGTAGCCCTTGGTCGCGGTCGGGTCCTCGATCGCCGAGAGCGCGGGCGCGGCGCCGACATTGGCGAGCCTGTCAGCGGCGCCGCAGGCGCCAAGCGAGGCGCTGAGCAGGAGGAGGCTGGCGAGCTTGAAGGGGGTATTGCGGGTCATGGCCATGCTTTCCGTGACGAACTTCAGCGAGCGCTGGCGACGCGGCCGGCCGCTGAGGCCTGGACGGCAACCCGTCCGGGACCGCTGACCGTGCCCTGCAGCACGCGCTTGGATTGGGGGTTGGTGACGGTGACGACATCGCCCATCGCGCCCGCCTCGCCGGAGCGGCCGCGCATGGTGATGATCAGGCCGCGCGATTCGTAGATGATGGTGACGAGGTCGCCCTTGGCGACGATCTCCTCGCGCCGGACGTCGCTGGCGCGCAGCGGCAGCCCGGCCATCAGCGTGCGGGTCGCCACCTTGTCGATGGTCGCACGGGGATCATTGACGAGATCCGAGGCCTGGCCGTCTCGCGGACGGCGCTCGACCATGACGTCGTCCCTGGCCAGCGTCTCGCCGCGTGCGATCGCGCGCCGGGGCACCACGACCTCGACCGTCTCGACGAGCTGGCCGCCGATGCGCACGGGCTTGAGCCGCATCACCATGCTGCCGGGAACGCTGACCCGGGCCTGAAGCCGGCGGGCGCGGGCGTCGTAGCTGAGATCGGTGACCGTGACGTCGCCGGTCAGTTCGGGCTCGACCGCGATTGCCGGCGCGCCGCCGTCGATGGACAGCGCGAAGGCGCGGGCATCGACGCCGTAGCGCTCCTGCAAGCCGGTCTTGACCGCCTCCTCGATGTCGGAGGCCGAGATGCGCCGCGCCGCGCGGGTGACCACGACCTGGGCCGAGCCGTGGCTGTCGATCTCGCTCGCCGTGCGGATGATCCCAGCCGTCTGGGCCGCCTCGACGATGCGGGCGACCTGGATGGTGCCGGTTTCGCCGAGCGCGGGCGCGCGGAAAGCCGGCGTCGCGGCGGCTTCAGTGCCAAGCCCGGCGATCAGATCGCCGAAGCTGACGATGTCGCGCGCCAGCGTCAGTTCGGTGCGCAGCTGCAGGCGGCGCGGAAGCTGCGGAGCGGCGACCGCGCGTGGCTGCGCGTTGAGCGCGGACGGCACCAGAAGGAGCAGGACAGCCAGGGACAGAGACGAACGGATCATGATCAAGCCCCCTTAACCGCGGAACATCGCTGACGTCGCCGACATCATCTGGTCGGCGGCGGTGATGACCTTGGAGTTCATCTCATAGGCGCGCTGGGCGGCGATCAGCGAGGACAGCTCGGTCACGGCCTGGACGTTGCCTTCCTCGAGATAGCTCTGCTGCAGCGTGCCGAAACCCTCGCCGCCGCCGACGCCCTCGATCGGCTGGCCGGAGGCTGCCGTTTCGACGAACAAATTGTCGCCGATCGACTCCAGGCCGACCTTGTTGACGAAGCGCACGAGCTGGAGCTGGCCGAGCTGCTGCGGCGCGGTCTGGCCCGGCAGCATCACCTCGACAGTGCCGAGAGCGTTGATGTTGACGCTGGTGGCATTGTTGGGAATCGTGATGCCGGGCTCGACCTGATAGCCGTCGCGGGTGACGAGCTGCCCTTGCGCGTCGAGATCGAACGAGCCGTCGCGGGTATAGGTCGTCCGCCCGTCCGGCATGCGGATGCGGAAGAAGCCCTCGCCGCGAATGGCGACGTCGTACTGTTTCTCCGTCGCCGACAGGTTGCCCTGGCTCATGACGCGGCCGGTCGAGACCGTCTTGACGCCAGAACCGACGAAGGTCCCGGCCGGCACCATCGTGGTCTCCGAGGTGGCCGACCCCGCGCGCCGGAAATGCTCGTAGAGCAAATCCTGGAAATGCACGGTCTGGCGCTTGTAGCCAGTGGTGCGCACGTTGGCGATGTTGTTGGAGATGACCTGGACGTTGAGTTCCTGGGCCATCATGCCGGTTGCGGCGGTCTGAAGGGCGCGCATGGGCTTTGCTCCTCTTAGCCGTTTCAGGCTTGCTGGTCGGCCAGGCGGGAAATCGCCTTGCTGCGCAACTCGTCGGTCTTGGACATCATGTTGGCGACGCTCTGATAGGAGCGCTGGACCTCCATCAGGCGGGTCATCTCCATCACCGCCTTGACGTTCGAGCCCTCTTTCGCGCCGACCTCGAGGCGGGCCTCGGGCCCGGCCGCAACCGGCGCCGTCGGCGAGCTGAACAGGTTGGCGCCGTCGCTGATCAGGGCACGCGGGTTGGCGAAGCGCACCTGGCGCAGCTTGCCGCGGACGCCCTGATCGGTGGAGACGGTGCCGTCGGCGGCGATCCTGGCATTGCTTTCGGCGGCTCCGAAGGTGATCGGCCCGCCCTCGCCCAGCACAAGCTGGCCAGACTGGGTCACGAGCTGGCCCTGGCCATTGATGTCGAGCGATCCGGCCCGGGTGTAGCGCTCGCCGTTCGGCGTCTGCACAGCGAGGTAGTTGTCGCCACGCAGCGCCACGTCCAGCGGGTTGCCGGTGCGTTCGATCGCGCCCTGCGACAGGTCGATCGGCGTGCCCTTGTCGATGACATAGGACAGCCGCTTGTCGGCCGGCTTGAAGCTGTCAGCGCTGGCCTTGGGGCTGATGAATTCGTTGAAACGCGCCGAGCGCGTCTTGAAGCCGTTGGTCCCGACATTCGCCATGTTGTTGGCGATGACATCCAGCTCACGCGCCAGAGCCATCTGACGCGACAGGCCGACGAGAAGAGCGTTCTCCACGGCGTAGTCTCCCGATCTCGTTTCGCGGCCGTTTCGACGCTCCCCAGCGCAGCAGCCACCAGAACCGTTCCGCAAGCGCCGTGCCAGCGTGGTTAATTTAAACAAGTATCTGATATTATTGAATAATATCAATTTCACCTGGTGCCCGGCACGCTGCAGATCAGGGCCTGGAGGCAAGATCGACCCGGCAGAAATTGCCCTGCTTAACGACGCGTTAACCGTGACTGTTCAGGGTGTTGGAGACGGCCCGCGCAGGCGCGCAGACCGTCGCGAATTCGAAGGCGTGCTGGCGATGGCGAAGACGAAGCCGAAGACCGATGAGGAAGGCGCGACCGAAGAGGTCGCAGCCGAAGGCGGCGGCAAGAAGAAGCTGATCATGATCGGCGGCGGCGTCATGCTGCTGGCGCTGCTCGGCGGCGGCGGCTGGTTCATGATGAAAAAGCCCTCGGCCGAGCAGCTGGCGGCGGCGGAAGCGGCCAAGAACATCAAGAAGCCGATCTCGTTCATCGAGATGAAGGACATGATGATCGGCATCACGGCAAGCGCCCAGCAGGAGCGCCAGCCGATCATCAAGGTCAAGGTCGTGCTGGAGGTCGCCGACGCGAAGGTCTCCGACGAGATCAAGCCGCTGCTGCCGCGTGTCGAGGATGCTTTCCAGGTTTTCATGCGCGAACTGCGGCCCTCGGATCTCGAAGGCTCGGCGGGAATGTATCGCCTGAAGGAAGAGCTGCTGCGCCGCGTCAACGTCACGGTCTTCCCGGCCAAGATCGACGCGGTGCTGTTCAAGGAACTGCTGGTCCAGTGAATCGGCCAGCCGCGGCAACAGGGTCAGAAGCGACCACAGGCATATGAGCACGAGCGAACGCGACACGGCCGGCACGCCACCCAAGGACGCGCCCCTGAGCCCGGAGGGCATGGCGGCCGAATGGGCCGCCATGCCCGATATCGTCGAAGAGGAAGGCGAACCGGAAGGCGGCACCGACCGCCTGATGAGCCAGGACGAAATCGACACGATGCTCGGTTTCTCCCTCGGCGACGAGAAGGAGGGCCGCAACGGCATCCAGGCGATCGTCGATTCCGGCTCGGTCTCCTATGAACGCCTGCCGATGCTCGAAATCATCTTCGAGCGATTGGTGCGCCTGCTCTCCACCAGCCTGCGCAATTTCTTCACCGACAACGTCGAGGTGACGCTCGAGAGCATCCGCTCGGTGCGCTTCGGCGACTACATGAACTCGATCTCGCAGCCGGCAATGCTCTCGGTCTTCAAGGCCGAGGAATGGGACAATTTCGGGCTGATCACGATCGAGTCCGCGCTCACCTACTCGATCATGGATACGATGTTCGGTGGCAAGCGCGGCCAGCCCGCGCCGCGCGTCGATGGTCGCCCGTTCACCTCGATCGAAATCCGGCTGATCCGCCGGGTGATCGCGCTGATCCTGAGCGACGCCGAGACGGCCTTCAAACCGCTCTCGCCGGTGAATTTCACGATCGACCGCATCGAATCGAACCCTCGCTTCGTCTCCATTTCCCGTCCGGCCAACGCCGCCATCCGCGTCGAACTCAAATTCGACATGGAAGGGCGCGGCGGTTCGCTGCACATCCTCCTGCCCTACGCAACGATCGAGCCGATCCGTGATCTGCTGCTCGAAAGCTTCATGGGTGAGAAGCTCGGGCGCGATCCGATCTGGGAAAACCATCTCGCGACCGAGGTCTGGCAGACGGAGGTTCCCGTGACCTGCGTCTTGTACGAGACGCAGCTGCCGCTGAAGCGGATGATGAACCTCGAGATCGGCGACACGCTGATGTTCGACGCGCGTCCGGACGCCACCGTTTCGCTGCGCTGCGGCGACTTCATCGTCAGCGACGGACGGATCGGCCGGGTCGACGACAAGATCGCCGTGCAGATCGTCAGCCCGCTGCGGCGCTCCAAGACGACCATCGCCGCCTTCGACACCAACCATCTCGGCCATTCCTCCTGACGACAGGGCTTCCTGCATGACGATCACTCTCATCGCCGATGTGCTGGTTGCCAGCCTCCTCGTCGCCACCATCATCACCTGCTACGTCCTGACCAAGCGCATCGAGCGCCTCAAGGCCGACGAATCCGGCATGCGCCAGACGGTGGGTGCGCTGATCGCAGCCACCGACACCGCTGAGCGCGCCATTGCGGGCCTCAAGCTGACGCTCGGCGATTGCGACCGCACCCTCGCCGAACGCCTGCAGACCGCCGGGCGCCACGCCGCCGACCGCGCCGCCCAGATCGAGGCCGGCCAGGTCGTGATGGATCGCATCGGCCAGATCGTCAGCGCCGCGACGCTGGTCGCGTCCAAGCCGGTTGAGGAGCCGAAAGCAGCGGCCGAGCCGACCCCGATCTCGCGCATGACCAACGCCGCCCAGTCCGCCGCTGCGATCCGCGCCCGCGCTGCGCGCCGCCTGGAGGGCCAGGCTGCGTGATCGAACGGCCCCGCCTCCTGCCAGCGGTCATCCTCGGCGCCATGGGTCTCCTGGCGCTGAAGCTGCTTGCGTGGACGGCGGAGCCCTATCCCGGAA
>QBLV01000195.1 GCA_003241815.1 Hyphomicrobiales bacterium
CAGCCTTGAATCAGTGATCAGCCGATTTGGGAATCCACTTTGTCCACATCGCCTAGTGCGCGGACCTCAGGCACAGGGGGCCGCCGCAGTTTTGGCCCAGGTGTCGGCAGACAACCGGTATGCCTTCGATCAGCTATGCCGCACGACGGCGATCGAGTTGGCCTCAAAGCTAGACGTAACGGCGGCGGGAGCTGGTCTGTCCATCAACTTTCTACCCAACGCGGTTTATGAACCCAAGGCCTGTATTCGGGTCACGCTTGCTGCTGCGATGCGCACGGGGTTTCCACTGAACCACATCATCTTCGAGTTCACGGAAGACGAAGCGATCGACACCAATCATATTCTCAATATCCTGCGCTCCTATCGTGCGATGGGCTTTAGAACGGCCATCGACGATTTCGGCGCCGGTTATGCGGGGCTTGGACTGCTGACCAAGTTTCAGCCCGACATCGTTAAACTGGACATGGCGCTGATCCGGGATGTCGACACGGATTGCGTGAAGCGGACGATCGTTAGAAACACGCTGTGCATGCTGCGCGATCTCGGGATCGAGCCGGTATGTGAGGGCATCGAGACAAGGGGTGAGTATGATGCGCTCAGTGATCTCGGTGTTGGGCTCATGCAGGGCTATCTGCTCGCCAAACCCGGGTTTGAAACCTTGCCCGTCGTGTCATGGCCCCAAGCTGAGCCGATGGCGCTGAGCGCGTAGTGAGAGCCCAAAGCGCGGCACATTCTTCCGCAGCAGACCAGCCCCCGGAGGACGAACCGTCGCGCGGCGCGGGTTTCGTGGAAACCTTAAATGCGCGACTTGGCTCAGTCGGTCGGAGGTGCCGGGCGCTAGGAAGAGCGCAGGGGGCCTGCTGCCGGCACGGGCTGCGCTTCGACGCATCGGGCAGCGATAAAGTCGATGGCTCGGGTGTTGTAGTGGCCAGACTGCTCCAAAAAGCCCATGTGATTGGCACCGGAGATAGGCTCCAGAATAGCCTCCGAAGCCATTTTTTGGATTGCTTCGCTGGCCTCAAGTTTCGTCACTATGTCGAGGTCGCCGCACAGAAGCAGGACCGGGCAGTCCATCTTTGCGACGGCGCCCGTAGCATCCCAATCGAACAGGGCGAGATTTCCCTTGGCCAGGATCGCGGGTGAGTTCCGGGTCCCTAGCAAAGTGGTGTGCTCAAGTTGGCTGCGGGTCACATATTTGCCGAACTGAAGCCGGTTGGCAATGTGGGCCGTGCCGTTCAGATACCCTTGCCAGGCACCCAACCAAGCAATGGGCTTGAGCAGGATCGCCAGCTTGAAGACGGGCTCGAGCACCGGGCGACGCAAAGCCAAGGCCAGTTTGCTCGAAATCATAGTGCGCAAGGGATTGGTGTAGGTAGTGTCGATCAGGACGACACCCGCGACTCTCGTCTTGAAAAGATCAGGTCGGTCGCGCGCCAGCGTCTGGATTGTCATACCACCAATGCTGTGGCCAATCAGGACAACAGGTCTTGGCGAGACCCGCTCGATCAGGTGGGCCAGATCGCGGGCGAATATCTCCAGCGCAATCGTGCCGTCGACCGGCGGCTTGGAGCGTCCTAGGCCGGGAAGGTCCCAGTTGATCTGTTGATGCGGGATAAGGCTGCGGTGGGTCTCCAAATCGCGATTCAGATACTGCCAGATCGTACTGTCCAAGCCCCAGCCATGAGTAGCGATAACCACAGGTCCATTGGGCGAACCGCGCGTTTCCACATAAAGTTTGGAGCCGGTCGGGCTGTCAATCATGACACCGTCGGCGCGTCGTGGCGCGGAGGGATCACTGTCGCGCCTCGCCATAAGCAGGGTCGTGGGCCAACGACCCAGAACACTCCATGCAAACAGTCCTGCCGCCGTCCAGCCGCGCCAGTCCTCACGGAGCCGGTAATCGAAGCCTTGCGGGTCGGTGACGATCTCACCCGTCCACCATGTCCACAACAGATAGACGGCGGCGGCGAGGAGAAGCTGGCCGAGCCATGAAGTCAGGATGCGGGCGAAAGGGATCAGAGGCATAAATAGTCCTGCTCTTGGCCAACGAAATGTCGCAGCGGGGGCAAGAAGACCCGAGAGGAGTAAAAGTTGCTGTTTCGCTTGTCCGACATAGGGGCTCAAGGCTGGGATCGGCGGTATGCGGAAAGCACAGAGCCGCTCCGGCGGCCAACCGGAGGCGGCCTTAGTCGTCCAGCGGGCGCCACGATTTGACAACCCAACCTCTTTTGTGACGTTGTTTTGCACGGGGAGGTGACGTCATGGCATCGATCAAGAAGCTGTTGCGTGAGGAGGCTGGGGTCAAGCTCTTCAAGGTTGGCGAGCCGAAGTCGTACGGGCGGGCTGGCGGATGTCACTACCGCATCTCGATGATGCGCCAGAACCAGCCGCGCGGATTGGCTGACATTTCGGAGACGGAAGACGCTTTTGATCCGGAGGTCATCGCCTCTCTCATGGACCGCGTCGTCCAGCAGGTGATGAGCCGAACCCAACACCGACCCTAGACTTGGGAGACATCATGGTCCCGACCCTAGAGAATATTTGCGCCATCCATACGCGCCTGGAGCCACAAGGTAGCAATGCACTTCTGGCCGGATTGGACCGTGGAGATCGATCAGCCCTGCTTGCGCTAGCGACGCGCGAGAATCTCAGCCTTGGAGACGTGCTGTGCGCAACAGGCCGGACGCCAAGTGCTCTGTGGTTTCCAATATCGGGATGTATTGCTGAGTATAAGGAGCATCCCGACGGCCGCGCGTTAAGGGTCGCGATCACGGGACGGGAAGGAGCATCTCCGATCCCGTCGGTGCTGGCAGAGCGACCGAGTGCAACCTCAACGGTTTGTTTCAGTCATGGTGTGGCTGTTCGTCTGGCGAGGGAGCACCTTACGACTCTCGTTGCGCAGCGTTCATCGCTGCTACAATCGCTACTCGCGCTGTCGGCCCGTCAAACTGTGGGGGCGTATCAGTCGGCGTTTTGTAACGCCTTTCACTCGGTAGATCAGCGTGTCGCCCGCTGGATGCTGGAAACCGCACAAAGTCTTGGATCGACGATTTTGCATACTACGCAAGAAGCCGTGGCCCTTGATCTTGGGGTGCAACGAAGCTCCATAGTCGCGGCATTCAAGGGCTTGAAGGCGGAGCATTTGGTGCGCCATACTCGTGGCGATCTGCGCATACGCAATCTCGACGGCCTCAGGAAGAAATCGTGCGGATGCGAGGCGCATATGTCCACTGAGAATGATCGACTCTCAGCGCTTAAGGCCGTCAGATTGCATCACATGCCGTTTGCGCTCGATGGCACCGAATGAGCGGACGACTTGGCGAACTAATGACCGGCTCACACGCGCACTCTGCGGAGATGGGCTCAGGCTACTTTATGGTTCGCCGCAAAACCGGCCGTGACGCCGAGTTCTCCGACCTGGCGAACACGATCCTCAACGACAGCAGCGATGAGTTTGTAGCATTTCCCCAGATGGATTTCGCCGGACGCTTCTGTGCCTTTGGCGTCATCGACCTGTCAGAGGGCACCCCGCCTGACTGAACAGGGTGCAGGGCTTTTCAGATCGACCCTAAATTCTGGGCCAGCAGGCATGTTAACGCCAAGTTGGCTTGAATCTGCGGGAATGCCAGATGGCGCAAATCCTCGGGCTCGTATGCTTCACTCTGCAACGCTGTCTCAACGTCTTTGACACGCCTGAACCGTCCTGAGGCGGCCAACTCGAACGCACGGGCTACGATCGATGCATGCTTCATGATAACCCTCCACCGCCCACTAAACACGGTAGAGCTAAAGGCGCTGTCGGGTCGCCGACATACAGGGGTTGTTGGGCAGGTAAATGATCCGCTGCCCGGCGCCCTTACTTGATCAATGCGTAAGGACCACCCCGGTGCCTATGCGCAATGTCTGCTGGATACAGTCAGGGCCAAACAACAGCACTGTCAGCAAAAGCCCGTCGCCAACGAGGTGACGACGGGCGTCAGCTAGCCGATCGACTAAATAGCCGGCTTAAGCTCTTCAGCATGCCGGAGATGTGCTTCGATCTTGGGCAAAACTTCTCGGGCGTGCGCTGCCAGGGCGGGAGCATCGGTGTTGTCTGAGAAGCCTCGATGCAGAGTGATCGCCTCCTGATGCGCGACGATTTGCTGGTCCAAGTAGACCCTGTCGAAGTCCGCAGCGCTCGCTGACCGCAGGTTATCAATCAAGCCTTGACGACGCTCGTCCAGAGATGTCGGAATGGTGACGTCAGGGGCAGCCGCTGGCGCTGTTGCGTTGAATTTTGTGGAGGCAGCCGTGTGGTCAGCCTTGATCATTGTTGCCAGTTCTTTGACCTGGGCATTCGAGGAGCGCTCCAAAGCTATGTCCGAAGCCTGGATTTCGTAGATGTCGCCCATGGCAGCGTTGGGCACGTAGGCACTTACGAGGTTGCCACCCATTGTGGCTGCCGATGTCTGGCCGACCGGCGCTGAGGCCGCATCTTGGGCTGCATCGACAGCTGGAGATGCACCTTGTTCGTTACAGGCTGTAAGCAACGCGATTGACGCGACGCCGGCGAAAAGAATTCTGGTCATTATTGTCCTCCCAAAGTGAACTTTTGGAACGTTGAGGTTCGGGTGTTGTTCCGACTGCCGCGCGCAACAGCCCCCCCTAAAGCCGAATAAGGGCCTGTGTCGAAATCCGGATGAGGAACGCGACGAAGCGCTCAGCTTTACCTGCCTATGCCCAGGTACTTCTTCGACACCCTCAATGGTGAACACGTAGTAGACCGTGATGGAGAGGTGCTACTCGACAACGAGTCGGCCCGTCAGGCCGCCATTCGCGTCGTTTCGGAGCTCACCCCCATGAAGGCTTCTCACCTCTGGGCAGGCGACGATTTCAAGGTCGTTATTCGTGATGAAAACGGCATCATTGGCTTTCTTACGGTCATGGCCACGCGCATCCCCTGACAGCTGAAAGCGCGTCCGGAGCGCACTAAAGGACGACGGTCTGGATGAGCCCTTTTGATCTCAGGCGTCAGCCTCAGCTTCGACCCGGTAGGATCGACGGCACCGACGTAACCATCGACTGCCTCACGGTAGTCCAAACTGTGACCGCTCTGCACCCATAGCTGACGTCTAAAATGGCCGCTCGCGAGCAACAGGCCGCATGTCCGCTATTCCGCAGCGACCTAGGCGGTGTGGACAAAGTGTCTGATCCAGAGACGGATGGATGCGACGAGGACGAAGCCGAGGAAGCTGTCGGCGGTCTTGTCGTATCGGGTTGCCAGTCTTCGGCTGTTTTTCAGCTTTGAGAAGCATCGCTCGACGAGGTTTCGCAGGCCGTAGATATGACCGTCGATGACGGGCTGGACCTTTCGGTTTCGCTTGGCCGGGATGACGGCGACGACGCCTCGGGCCTCCAGGTCGGCCAGGATGAAGTCGGCGTCGTATCCCTTGTCAGCGAGCAGGACGCAGGGCTTTGGACCGGGCTGGTCCATGACTGGGGCGTAGCCTTTCACATCGGAGACCTGCCCGCCGCTCAGCGTGACCGCGACAGGGAGGCCCTGAGCGTTGCTGCGGAGATGGATCTTGGTCGAGAAGCCACCGCGAGAGCGGCCAAGACCCTGGTCCTGATCCCCTTTTTTAGCGCGCCGGCGGCGTGCTGATGGGCGCGTATGATGGTGGAATCGATCATCTGAAGGCTGTCGTTGCCCGTGCCGGTGTCGTTCATCCCCTCCAGCATCACGTCCCAGACCCCCGCCAGCGTCCAGCGCCGGAACTGGCGGTAGACCGAGTTCCATGTGCCGAAGTGGTTGTGAAGATCCCGCCAGGCCGTCCCCGTCCGGGCGATCCAGAACACCCCGTCCAGCACCAGCCGGTGATCACGAGGCCGACGACCCCGCCTCGGCCCCTTCTCGACCACGAACGGTTCGAAGAAGGCCCATTCCGCATCCGACATCAATCCACGAACCAAGGCTGTTCTCCGCAAAGAACAGCCTTGAATCAGTGATCAGCCGATTTGGGAATCCACTTTGTCCACATCGCCTA
>QBLV01000196.1:0-1462 GCA_003241815.1 Hyphomicrobiales bacterium
CGACCGCACCGCCCGCGCCTTGCGCGTCCGGGCCGTGCGGCGCTATGGCGCGCTCAGCCTGTCGGAACGGCCGCTGCCGGTTGAACCGACCCCCGCAAACGCCGAAGCCCTTTCACAAGGCATCGCGGGTCTTGGCATCGCTGGTGGGGGCATCGGGCTGCTGCCCTGGACGAAAGCGCAGCGGCAATTGCGCGAGCGTGTCGATTTCCTGCGCCGGGCCGAACCCGAGCAAGGCTGGCCGGATCTGTCGGATGACGGGCTCTCCGCGGCGCCCGAACTCTGGCTCGCCCCGCACATCGTCGGCCGCGCTTCGCTCGCCGCGGTCGAGCCCAGCGATCTCGATGCCGCCCTGAGCGACCTTCTGCCCTGGGAGATGAAGCGCCGGCTCGACAGCGAGGCGCCCACGCATTTCACCGCGCCGACCGGTTCCAGCCTGGCCGTGGATTATGCCGCCGAGGCCGGCCCGACGATCTCGGTTCGGGTGCAGGAGCTCTTCGGCCTGTCGAAACATCCCGCGCTCGCCGGCGGGCGGGTGCCGCTGGTTCTGGAACTGCTCTCGCCGGGGCACAAACCCGTTCAGGTTACCCGCGACCTGCCGGGCTTCTGGCGCGGCTCATGGGCGGCGGTGAAATCCGAGATGAAGGGTCGATATCCGCGCCACCCCTGGCCCGACGATCCTGCCGTCGCGCCCCCGACAACGCGGGCGAAACCGCGCGGGACGTGAAAGCTAATTCCCCATCCGGTCGCGCCACTGCCGCTCGCCGGCGAGGCAGGTGGCGTTGCTGCCGCCACTCGCTTGGGCCTTCTGCACCAGCGCCTCGCCATCGCGCGGCATTTCGGCGATCTCGCGGATCAGCTTGGTGCGGGTGGCATCGACGAACTGGCTGCGCTCGCGGATCGGAATGACGAACGCGCCCGGCCCCGTGACGACGCAGTCCTTGTAATACATGTCGAGATTGTCGAGGTCGAAATAGCTCGCCTGCTTCAGCATCACCGGCAGCCCGTTGATGCTGATGCCTTTGGCCGCAGCCTCGTCGCGGGCGATCGTCACCGGTCGACCGTCGTTGTTGGCGCCGTCGCCGGAGATGTCGATGACCTTGCGCAGCGGCGTGATATTCGCCTGCTCCAGCAGTTGCATGCCGAGATCGATCGCCGCCGAGATCGAGGTGCGCCGCCCGCGCCGCGTCTGCGCCTCGCCCAGCTCCTCCGCAAAAGCGATGGCCGATTGCGCCGTGTCGATGATCGTCCAGGGTTTGACGACGTGCTGGAAATGCCCGCCGGCCCATTCGAAATAGGTCACCGCGATCTTGCCGATCGCGCCCTTGGCGACGGCGTCGTGCAAAGGCTTCGAGCGGAAGGCCTCGATATAGCCATTTCGTTGCAGGGCGAGTTCGTCGAGATCCATCGAGAAGGAGACGTCGACTGCGAGCACGAGCGCGACATCGACCTCCTCGGGTGGGGC
>QBLV01000196.1:1472-2743 GCA_003241815.1 Hyphomicrobiales bacterium
GGTGGGGCCGGGGACTGCTGGGCGTTGGAGGCCGTACCGGCCCATAAACCCGCCACAGCCAGACTCAAGAGACCGTACAGCCAACGCCGCATCGCATCCTCCGTCACCCTATCGCAACGGAAGTGTGCGCCTGCTTTTGATTCGTTCCAAGGGCGAAAGCTGGGCAGCGCCGCCGATTATCGCGCCGCGCGGCGACTCTCGACGATGGCGATCGCCGCTGCCGCGGCCTCCTCGACGTTCAGCGCCGATGTATCGAGGATCACGGCGTCCTCAGCTGCTCTCAGGGGCGCATCGCTGCGGCCGGAATCTCGGGCGTCGCGCCGGCGGATATCGGCCAGGATGCCCTCGAAAGTGGCAGTCTCGCCGCGTCCCGCGAGCTCCCGGTGGCGCCGGGCGGCCCGCACCTCTGGCGTCGCGGTGACAAAGAGCTTGGCCTGCGCCTGGGGACAGATCACCGTGCCGATATCGCGGCCGTCGAGGACCGCGCCGCCCGCTTGAGCCGCAAATTGACGCTGGCGGGCGATCAACCCGCTGCGCACCGCCGGCATCGCCGCGACGACGGACGCCGCCTCGCCGATCTCGCGGCCGCGCAGGGTATCCTCGGCGAAAGCGCTCTCCTCGAAGGTCGCCACCAGCGCGGCGGCGGCCTGCGCATCGCGGATGTCGTGGCCGGCATCGAGCACGGCGCGGGCGACCATGCGGTAGAGCAGGCCGGTGTCGAGATAGGGCAGGGCGTAATGCGCCGACAGCCGGCGTGCCAGCGTACCCTTGCCCGAGGCCGCCGGACCGTCGACCGCGATGACGAGCCCTGCTGCGGTGCCGTTCATTCGATCTCGCCCCCGAGCCCGTTCATCAGCGCGATGAAGCTCGGGAAGCTCGTCGCGATCATGGCCCCGTCATCGACCTGCATCGGCTTTTGCGTCGCCAGACCCATGACGAGAAAGCTCATGGCGATGCGATGGTCGAGATGGGTCGCGACCATGCCGCCGCCCACGACGTCCCCGCCCGTCCCCTCGACGACCAGATCGTCGCCCTCGATGGCGCAGGTGACGCCGGCCGCCTTCAGCCCGGCCTCGACCGCCGCGAGACGGTCGGATTCCTTGACGCGCAGCTCCTGCAGGCCCCGCATCCGGGTCGTGCCGGTGGCGAAGGAGGCGGCGACCGCGAGCACCGGATACTCGTCGATCATCGAGGGCGCTCGCTCCGGCGGCACCGTGACGCCCTTGAGGCTGGAGGCGCGCACGCGCAGCGTCGCGACAGCCTCGCCGCCC
>QBLV01000196.1:2753-5583 GCA_003241815.1 Hyphomicrobiales bacterium
GCCCTCATTGGCCTCGCTCTCGACGGTGATGTCGGCCCCCATCTCGCGCAGCGTGGTCAGCAGCCCGGAGCGCAGCGGGTTCGTCATCACGCTCTCGATCAGGATGTCCGAGCCCGGCACGATCAGCCCCGCGACCAATGGGAAGGCCGCCGACGAAGGGTCGGCCGGGACGACGATCGGCGCGGCCTGCAATTCCGGCTGTCCCTTCAGCGCGATGCGCCGACCATGCTCGCCCTCGGGCGTCACGACGACATCGGCCCCGAAGTGCATCAGCATCTTCTCGGTGTGGTCGCGAGTCGCCTCGGTCTCGATCACGGTGGTCTCGCCCGGTGCGGCGAGACCGGCCAGCAGCACGGCCGACTTGATCTGCGCCGACGCGACCGGTGTGCGATAGGTGATCGGCAGGGCCTCCTTCGGCCCGCGCAGGGTCAGGGGCACGCGTCCGCCCTCACCTTGCGAGACGATCACCGTCCCCATCAGTTCGAGCGGGTCGAGGATGCGCCGCATCGGGCGCTTGCGCAGCGAGGCGTCGCCGTCGAAGGTCGTGGTGATCGGATGCGCGCCGCAGACGCCCATCATCAGGCGCGAGCCGGTGCCGGCATTGCCGAAATCGAGCAGCCCCGGCGGTTCGCGCAAGCCCCCGACGCCGACGCCGCGGACCCGCCAGGCACCTGGTCCGTCGTGATGCACGATCGCGCCCAGGGCGCGGGCGGCTTCGGCCGTACGCATCACGTCCTCGCCTTCCAGCAGGCCGGTGACCGCGGTCTCGCCGATGGCGAGCAGCCCGAAGATCATGGCCCGGTGCGAGATCGACTTGTCGCCGGGCACGCGGACGCGGCCGGCAAGCGGGCCCGAGCGGCGTGCGGTGACGGGGACGGGGTTTTGAGCGTGGGCCAAGGGATTTCTGCCAGCTGGTCGATCGGGAATGGCGTGCCCTAGCACGCGCCCCGGCCATGCGTCACGTCCGGGTTGCAGGCGCCGGGCCGTATGCAGGGCAGCCGAAATGGGCTTCTGCCGTCGGTGGGCGGCGTGCCGGCGTGAAATGAGCATTTGACAGGGCCGTCTGCCACGACTAACGGACGCGCCTGCTTTTCAGAACATGAATGATTGAAGGTCCGACGCAGTGGCGAAACCGGAACTTGGAACGAAGCGCGTTGACCCGGTTACGGGCCGCAAATTCTACGACCTGAACAAGGACCCGATTGTCTCGCCCTATACGGGACAGTCCTATCCGCGCTCGGTGTTCGAGCCGCAGGCCAAGGCTGCGGCCGCCGTCGCGGCCAAGCCCGCCGATGACGAGGATGAGGTCGAGGCCGCCGACGAGGCGGTCGAACTCGTCTCGCTCGATGAGGCCGATGCCGAGGCGACCGAGAAGGAAGCGGTCGTGACCAGCGAGGACGACATCGAGGTCGAAGACGATGCCGCGCCCGATGACGACACCTTCCTGGAAGAGGACGAGGAAGGCGACGACGACGTCGCCGATCTGATCGATGGCGACATCGAGGGCGACGAGGACGTCTGAGCCCGTTTCCGGCGGGGACTGAAGAGAATGACGATCAGGCGACAATCGGTGCTTGAGTCTTCAGTCGCTCCCGCCTATAGAGCGCTTCGCCGCCGATGCGGCGATCAGGTTCCGACCCGTTCTTGCCGGTGGCGAGCGACACGGAGCCTGAGACAATACCGGCTGACACCCAGATCTGCCGGTTGAGACGTGGGGCCATAGCTCAGTTGGGAGAGCGCTCGAATGGCATTCAAGAGGTCGGCGGTTCGATTCCGCCTGGCTCCACCATCTCACTTTTAACACCATCCGTTGGATCTGCAGGGCGCCTCATGGCGCCCTTCGTTTTTGGTTGTCGCCGAATCGGTCGCGGCTGGGTCTGACGATGAGATCGCCCATCGGCCCTGAACGGACGCTGGATTCTCCGGCACGCATCTGACAAGGGCCCGACGGGCCTCGAGCCTGCCCGAACAAAAAAGACCAGACGTGTATCGCCGCCCCGGTAGCCTTTGGGAGGTGTGAAGACCGGGGCGGCGAGGTCTTGAGCCACGAGGCTGCGACTCGCTTCATCTGTCGTCGCAGGCGCGGGCAAGGTTCAATGGCCGCTGAAATAATCGACGCTTCGGCCAAGCCGTCGGGATCGCTTTTGCGGTCGGCGACAATCGTGGCGGACGGTTCGGCCTGCCCTGCGGAAACGGGGTCTCATAGCCCCTTGTGAATCATCCTCCAGATCGCCTGGGAGGTCGCCGGCATGTCGACATGCCGGACACCGTGGGGCGAAAGCGCATCGACGATCGCGTTCATCACGGAGGGCAGCGAGCCTGCGCAGCCGGCTTCTCCGCAGCCTTTCGCGCCGACCGGGTTGGTTGCGGTCGGGATGCCCTGGCTGGTGAAGGAGAAGAACGGCACGTCGGCGGCACGCGGTAACGCGTAGTCCATATAGGAGCCGGTCAGGAGCTGGCCTGATTCGTCATAGTTGGTCATCTCGTACAATGCCTGGCCGATGCCCTGCACGACGCCGCCATGCAACTGCCCCTCGACGATCATCGGGTTCACCACCGTGCCGAAATCATTGCCCATGATGTAACGCGCGATCACGACCTGCCCGGTGTCGGGATCGATCTCGACCTCCGCGATATGGCAGCCATTGGGATAGGCCGACGGCGCCGCCTTGAAGACGTGGTCGACATCGAGGGTTTGGGGCAGCTCCCCTGGCAGGGCGGGTCCCGTCCGCAGCCTTTCGGCGATGTCCATGACGCCGATCGAGCGGTCGGTCCCGGCGATCGTGAAGCGGCCGCGCGCGAATCCGATGTCGTCGACACCCGCCTCCAG
>QBLV01000196.1:5617-5916 GCA_003241815.1 Hyphomicrobiales bacterium
GTCGACCCCCGCCTCCAGCAGATGCGCAGCGATCAGCTTGCCTTTCTCGATGACGCGGTCGCCGGCTTCCATGATCGCCGAGCCGCTCGCCATGATCGATTTGGAGCCGCCCGTCCCGCCACCGGCGATCAGCCGGTCGCTGTCGCCCTGCACGAGGCGGATCTTGTCGAATGGCACGCCGAGCTTGCTCGTCAGCACCTGGGCGAACGGCGTCCAGTGGCCCTGCCCGTAATCGAGCGTGCCGGTGACGATCGTCACGCTGCCATCCGCCTCGAAGTGAAGGCCGCCCATCTCGTTGC
>QBLV01000197.1:0-208 GCA_003241815.1 Hyphomicrobiales bacterium
TGCCGCTGCCGTCGAGGACGCGGGTCGGCGACAGGGTTTCCACGCGGGCATCCTCTCCCTGGGGTTCGGCAGGACCGGTGCCGGCGAGGCCGACGATCTTTCTGAGCATCTCGACGAAGAGGCCCGACAGCGGCAGGTTCGACCATGTCGTGTCGGCGGTGACATGCATCATCGCGATCATACCGTCGCCGCGCCGCTCGCCGGTGGC
>QBLV01000197.1:218-5851 GCA_003241815.1 Hyphomicrobiales bacterium
TCTTGCGCGAGAGATCGGCCTCGGGCTCGGCCAGAATCTGGCGGCTGACGCGGACGTCGTCGTTGATCTGGGTGCCGAAGAAGGGGCTCTCGCGGCTGAAGGGGGCGAGCTTGCGCGGCGTCTCCCAGGACAGGCCGCCGCCGAGGGTGCGGCCACCCCGGCGCAGGCGCACGGGTGTGAGATCGTCGGATGCTGCGGCCAGACGCGCACCGGCGAAGCGCAGCAAAACGCCGCCACGCTGAATGAACGCATTGATCTTGCCGGCGGTGTCGCCGTCGAGTGCGCCGATATCGGCCAGCACCAGCACCGAGAGATTCTGCGCCAGCAATTCGCCGACCGGGTCGGTCGAGCCCGGGCGCGGCTCGCGAATCTCGGCGAAGGGCGACAGCGCGCGCGAGACGTAATAGGTCGGCGAGAGCAGCGGTTGGGCGGTGTCGGTGGTGGCGCCCGAGACGATGCCGACGCGGCGGCGCTTGGCGCGGTCGTCGAGCAAAGCGACGGCCGCCGCGCTGCGCTCGGCCACGATTTCCAGCCGCGAGACGGAATTACGGACTTCGATCGGCAGGGTCAGCCGCGCCGTCGTCTGCAATTCCGAACCGTTGAAGATGAACGGCACGTCGCCCAGCGGCAGGCCCTTGAGGTCGAGCGCGCGGACCTGGCCGCTGGCGGCGGCCGCCACCGTGGGGCGCAGCACCTTGACAGCGAGCGCGCCGGCGAGGTTCTCGGGCGCTGCCAGAGCCAGCTGGTCGACTGGGCCGGCATGAATCGACAGCCGGCCGGCATCGGCCTCCTGCTTCAGCCTGGCGAGGAAGGCGGCGTCGTCCGTGACCGACAATCCGTCCGCAACCCAGACGATCTCGGCATCTGGCGCTGTGCGCAGGAAGGCTTCGATCCGGGGCAGATGGGCGGCGCGGTCGGGGGCGTGCGGCTGGAGCAAAAAGGCGCGCAGCCGGTCGAGCGCGGCGCGGGGTTCCGACAGCGTGATCTCGGCGGGGTTCTCGGCGAGGGCGACGAGCGCCACGGGTCGGCCTTCACGGGCGGCGGCGGCGACGCGCGATTCCGCAACCAGAAGGCGCTCGGGCCAGTCGGTGGCGGCGCCGAAGCCGTTGTCCATCAGCAGCAGCATCGGGCCGCGCAAGGGGCCCGCCTCGCGCGGCGGATTCCAGACCGGGCCGGCGACCGCGAGAATGGCGAGGGCAGCGACGAGCATGCGCAGCGCCAGCAGCCACCAGGGCGTATGAGCCGGCATTTCGCGCTTGGCGACGAGGTCGGCCATGATCTTCAGCGGCGGAAAATCGATCCGGCGGGGGCGCGGCGGCGTCACGCGCAGGATCAGCCACAATGCCGGCAACAGAGCGAGCGCGGCCAGAGCGAGCGGTGCGGAGAAGGCAAGGGGGAGTGAGCTCAGCATGGCTATCGCCCCGTTCCGCGCGCCGCCGCGACCAGGCTGGCGATGCGCAGCACGCCTTCGCTGGCGGGCCTGTCCGTGCGGTGAAGCGTCAGCGTCCAGCCTGCCTTGCGGCAGGCCTCGCGGATGGCGTCGCGATGCGCTTCCAGCCGCTGACGGTACTCCACGCCCCAGGAGCCGGCATCGCCGACGCGAAGGGAGAGACCGTCCTCAAGGTCGAAAAGCTCGGCCTGGCCGGTGAAGGGGAAGGTCTCTTCGATCGGATCGGCGATCAGCAGGACATGACCGCGTGCGCCTGATGACGACAGCGTCGCGATGCGCTTCGCCAGTGAATCAGCCGGCGAAAGCCCGTCGGTGATGATGATCGCATCCGCCAGGCGCGGCAGGGGAGCGGCGGGGGGCAAGTCCAGATCGGCGCCCTTCGTGTCGGCCAGGATCGCCTGCGCCAGCGTCTCGACGATGCGCCGCGAGGCCAGCGCCCGCGTCAGGCCGAGATGGCCGACGCGCTCGCCGCCATCGACCAGTGTCTCGGCCAGCGCGAAACCCGCGATCAGGGCGCGATCAACTTTCGAGGCCAGGGCCAGCGAGGAGGCGAAGCCCATCGAGGCGGAGCGATCGATCCAGAGCCAGATCGCGTGCGAGGCTTCCCATTCGCGCTCGCGGACGAAAAGATGGCCGTCACGGGCCGAGCGGCGCCAGTCGATCCGCGAGGAGGATTCGCCGGTGACGAGCGGACGATACTGCCAGAAGGTCTCGCCCGGCCCGGCGCGGCGGCGGCCATGGATGCCGTGGACGCTGGCCGAGACCCGGCGAGCCTCGAGGATGAGCCGTGGCAGGCGCGCCGCGAGATCGAGCGAGGCGGTGACGACCGGCTTGACCGGCTGCCGGTAGCCCCGAGAACGCGCGTACGCAGCATCAGCCCGGCTCCTCCTATCCCAGCTTTTCGACGAGCTTGCCGATGATGCCCTCGACGGTCTCGCCATCGGCACGGGCGGCAAAGGTCAGCGCGACACGGTGCTTCAGCACAGGGATGGCCAGCGCCACGACATCGTCGATGGAGGGAGCGAGCCGCCCCTCGACCAGCGCACGGGCGCGGCAGGCCAGCGTCAACGACTGGCTGGCGCGCGGGCCCGGCCCCCAGGCGAGCTTGTCGGTGATCGCGCTGTCGCCGCCCTCGCCGGGGCGGGCCGAACGGACGAGGTCGAGGATGGCATCGACGACGTTCTCGCCGACCGGCAGGCGGCGCACCAGCCGCTGCGTCGACATCAGCGTCTCGGCCGTCATGGCCTGGACCGGCTTGTGCTCGGAGGCGCCGGTGGTCTCCATCAGGATGCGGCGTTCGGCCTCACGGTCGGGATAGGCGACGTCGATTTCCAGCAGGAAGCGGTCGAGCTGGGCCTCGGGCAAGGGATAGGTGCCCTCCTGCTCGATCGGGTTCTGGGTCGCCAGCACATGGAAGGGAGCGGGCAGGTCGTAGCGCTCGCCGCCGACCGTGACATGGTGCTCCTGCATCGCCTGCAGCAGCGCCGACTGGGTACGAGGCGAGGCGCGGTTGATCTCGTCGGCCATCAGGAGTTGCGCGAAGACCGGGCCCTTGATGAAGCGGAAATGGCGCTTGCCGTCAGTGCTCTCATCGAGAACCTCGGAGCCGAGGATGTCGGAGGGCATCAGGTCGGGCGTGAACTGGACGCGGCGGGCAGAAAGGCCGAGCACGGTGCCGATGGCCTCGACGAGCTTGGTCTTGGCGAGGCCGGGCACGCCGACGAGCAGGCCGTGGCCGCCCGCCAGAAGGGTGATGAGCGAGAGATCGACCACCTTCTGCTGGCCGAAGATGACCTGACCGATTTCGGTGCGCGCCGCACTGATCGCCCCCAGCGCCGCTTCCGCCGCCTCGACGATCCCGGTATCGAGATTGATCGGCGGGTTGGTCTCCGCTGCCCGGACTTGCGCCACCATGTCGATCTCCTTCACCCTCGGGGTCACGCCACGCAGTGTCTTGCAGATTTACATTCTGCAACCTGCAACGGCCTGAGCCGTTGAGTGTGGACGGGGCGCCATGCCGGCTCAAGGCTAGAATGGCGCGGTGCACAGAACTCGGCTTCACGATTATGTGGAGTTCAAGGCAGAGGCTAAGATGCAACCAATATGCCGCATGCGGCGCCTGCGGGTTTTTCGATGAGCGATCCCGGCAATGCGATGGAACGGATGGTCGCTGCGCTGCAAGGCGGGCAGGGGCGCGGTTTGCCGCCCGTCGAGCGCTGGAACCCCGATTTCTGCGGCGATATCGACATCCGGATCGCCGCCGACGGGACCTGGTTCTATCTGGGAACGCCGATCGGCCGCCCCGCTTTGGTGAAGCTTTTCTCCTCCGTGCTGCGCCGCGACGGTGACGATTACGTTCTCGTGACCCCGGTCGAAAAGCTTGGGATCGTGGTCGACGACGCCCCCTTCCAGGCGGTGGAGATGGCGGTTGAAGGGGAGGGCGATGCGCGCTCCATCGTGTTCCGGACGCATGTCGATGATCTCGTCGCGGTCGGGCCGGAGCATGCGATTCGCTTCGAGCGGGAGGCGGGCGATGGCCTCAAGCCCTATGTCCATGTCCGGCGGGGCCTTTGGGCGCGCGTCACCCGCGCGCTGACCTACGATCTGCTGGCACTCGGAGAGGTGCGTGACGTCGATGGCGTTCTCATGTTCGGCGTGTCGGTCGCGGACGAGTTCTATCCCGCCGTGCCCGCCAGCGAGATTGAGGGGCTGTGATGCGAGCGCTGAATCTCACAGCCGAGGAATTCGCTGATCTGGCGAAGCAAAGGCTGCGGCCGGAGCCGCCATCCCCGGGCGACATGATCGCCCGTCCGCGCGGCGATCATGATCTGCAGCCGCATCCGGTTCCATTGCCAGATGAGAAAGCTGCGATTCCCGCTGCCGTCCTGATCGCGATCGTGCCGCGCCCTGATGGCCCGACCGTGCTGCTGACCCAGCGCGCCGCATCCTTGCGCAGCCATTCTTCGCAGGTCGCCTTCCCGGGCGGGCGGGTCGATGCGGTCGACGGCTCGCCGCTGATCACGGCGCTGCGCGAGACGGAAGAAGAGATCGGGTTGCCGCGCGCGCGCGTACAGACGCTCGGGTTCCTCGATGCCTATCTGACGGGAACGGGGTATCGCATCGTGCCGGTGGTAGCGCTGGTCGAGCCTCCGTTCTCGCTGATCCTGAACGCTCACGAGGTTGAAGCGGCTTTCGAGACGCCGCTGTCCTTCCTGCTCGACCCCGCCAACCATCGGCGCGAGGGCCGGGAATGGCAGGGGCTCTACCGCACCTACTATGCGATGCCGTTCGGGGATCGCTATATCTGGGGCGCAACCGCCGGCATGATCCGCAACCTTTATGAGCGGCTCGCCGACTGAACCGACTGGACCGCCAAGGCCATGCTGCGCTCAATCATCGAAGAGGTGCTTCTCTTCGTCCTGCCCTTCTGCATCTTCGCCGGGTATCTCGTGGTGAAGCGCCGCAACCCGCTCGATGTCGAGCATTGGAGTCGGCATGTCTTCTGGCTGGCGATCGTCGGCCTCGCCCTTGCCATTGCTCTCGTCGCCTATGGCGGCTGGACGGCGCCGCGCAGCACGGGCGCCTACGAGCCGCCGCATATGGAAAACGGGACGCTGGTCCCCGGCCGCTTCAAGTGACATTGCCGCAGGCGCGCATCGCAGACTTCCTGGCGCAGCCTGCGTTGGCATCGGCTCTCGACGCCCTGAACGGGGATGGTGAGGACACCCGCGTCGTCGGCGGGGCTGTGCGCGATCTTTTGCTGGGTGAGCCGGTCGGCGATGTCGATCTCGCCACGACCGCCCTGCCGCAGGAGACCATCCGGCGGGGTGAGGCTGCCGGCTTCAGGGCGGTGCCGACGGGCATCGAGCATGGCACGGTGACGCTGGTCCGCGACGGCATCGGCTTCGAGGTCACGACGCTGCGTGAGGATGTCGAGACCGACGGCCGCCGGGCGAAGGTGGTTTTCGGGCGCGATTTCGTTGCCGACGCGCTGCGGCGCGACTTCACGGTCAATGCGCTCTCGCTCGATCGCGAGGGCGGCGTGCATGATCATTGCGGTGGGCTGGCCGATCTCGCGGTGCGGCGCATCCGCTTCATCGGCGACGCCGGCAGCCGCATCCGCGAGGACTATCTGCGCATCCTGCGGTTCTTCCGGTTCCAGGCCCGTTATGGATCGGGCCTG
>QBLV01000198.1:0-5420 GCA_003241815.1 Hyphomicrobiales bacterium
CGCGGGTTGCTGGGGCAGGGGGTGGGGAGCCGTGACCATGGCGTTGGTGGGATGCGGAATGCTGGGCATAAGCCGGTGCCGCGACGCCGGCCGCAAGCCCAGCCAGAACCATGCGCCGCGTGACCTCCACCGGCATCCTGCGCCTCACGGCTTCGGCTTGGGCGTGGGACCCTTGATGCCCAGCGGCCCATCCTCGGCGAGAACGCGGCGGGCCTCGGGATCGGCCCGCCACCATTCGTCGGCCTTGCCGTTGCGCGCGTCCCATTCCGTCTTGAAGCGGTCAGTCGGAACGAACGCCTCGCTGCTGCCGGCCGCGCGGACGCCCTGCACGAAGAACAGCGTGATCGCGGGGTTCTCGATCAGCAAACCATCCGCCTCGATCTCCTTGCCGCAGAAGCCGATCAGATCGGGCACGGCCGCTGCGAAATCGACATTGCCCTTGGCAACCAGACGGTAGGTGCCATCCGCCTGCACGATCCCGAGTTGGCGCCTGCCGGCGCCGCAATCGGGCGCGCAGCGCCCGGTCAGATGGCACAGCGCATCGACGACGCGGCCTTTCAGCACGAGCGGCTTCTCATGCGGGATGCCCCAAGGCTCGGCGGCTGACGCGGACGAGGCGGCACCGAGGAAAACGATCGTCCACAAGGTCGCAAGGCGAGCTGCGCGCGCCATCGCTCAGTTCCCGAACGGCTGGATGCCGTGTTCGTCATGGGTTATGGTGATCACGCCCTTGTCGTCGGCGATCCTGTCCACCAGCAGGTATTTCACCCCGTCGCGCTCCAGCAGTTCGCCATCGACTGTGACCTCATGGGTCGCCATCCGGGCGATGCGGGGATTGGCGACGCTGTCCTCGTCATCGCCGATCTTCAGGATCAGATAGAGATCGCCTTTCGCATCACGGATGCTGACCGGGATGCCGCCGAGCGCGCACCACACCGCGCATTGGTGATGCGCCGTGCCCTTGGCGAACATCAGGCCGCTTATGGTGCACCAGGTGTCGCTGATCTCGCCGCTGACGGTGACGCGGCGCCCATCCTGCGCCAACGCCGGAAAGGCGGTGGCGAAGCAGAGCAAGGTCGCTGCCGCAAGCGTCCGCCACGGCGACAAGCGGCTCGGCCGCCTGCGGGATTGCGACATGGATGTCATGCAATTGCGCCCATCATGGTCAAACACCCCGGTTTCGCGGTCGCGGCCCTGCTTTGCCGGCGTGATTGCCTCTAGCATCGACGCTGGCGACACCCTAGAAGATGCCTCGCAAACGGACCAGAGCAGGCATGAACGAGATCGATCACTTGGGCGCGAGCCTCCTTGCCGAGATCGCGAGCGCGCAGGACGAAGCCGCGCTGGAGCAGATCAGGATCGCGGCTGTGGGCAAGGCCGGATCGATCTCGGCCCTGCTCAAGACGCTGGGGGCGATGACGCCCGACGAGCGCAAGGAAAAGGGCCCGCTGATCAACGGCCTGCGCGACGCGGTCGCAGCAGCGCTCGCCGCCCGCAAGGCCGCGCTGGGCGAAGCGGTGCTGGAAGCCAGGCTCGCCTCCGAGACGATCGACGTGTCGCTGCCGGTGCGCGAGGGCCCCGAGGCGCGCGGGCGCATCCACCCGATCAGCCAGGTCATCGACGAGATCACCGCGATCTTCGGCGATATGGGCTTCGCGGTCGCCGAAGGACCCGATGTCGAGACCGACGACCTGAACTTCACCAAGCTGAACTTCCCCGTCGGTCATCCCGCCCGCGAGATGCACGACACCTTCTTCTTCCATCCGGATGCCGACGGAGAGCGCAAGCTTCTGCGCACCCACACCTCGCCGGTTCAGGTGCGCACCATGCTGGCGCAGCAGCCGCCGATCCGGGTGATCTGCCCGGGCCGGACCTACCGGATGGATTCCGACCAGACCCACACCCCGATGTTCCATCAGGTCGAGGGGCTCGTGATCGACAAGGCGGCTCATATGGGCCACCTGAAATGGATACTGGAGGAGTTCTGCAAGGCCTTTTTCGAGATCGACACGGTCAAGATGCGCTTCCGGCCGTCCTTCTTTCCCTTCACCGAGCCTTCGATGGAGGTCGACATCCAGTGCTCGCGCAAGGGCGGCGAGATCCGCTTCGGCGAGGGCGAGGACTGGCTCGAAATTCTCGGCTGCGGCATGGTCCATCCCAATGTTCTCAGGAACTGCGGGCTCGATCCGGACGTCTATCAGGGCTTCGCCTGGGGCATGGGCATCGACCGCATCGCCATGCTGAAATATGGCATGCCCGACCTGCGCCCGTTCTTCGAAGCGGATGTGCGCTGGCTCGCCCATTACGGCTTCCGCCCGCTCGATTTGCCGACACTGACGGGCGGCCTCTCGTCATGAGCCCGGCCGTGGCGCAAGGGTGCGCACGATGACCGCGGCGGGATGGGCAGGACTGTTTGCAGCACTGCTTGTCGCAACGAACCTGCTCTGCCAGGCGATCGCGTTCGTGCGCCTGCGCCGGAAGGACCGGCGCACGGCGTTGCTCGACAGCTTGCCGCCCGTGACGATCGTGCGGCCGTTGCGCGGCATCGAGGCCTTCAGCCGCGAGACGGCGATCTCAAGCTTCGAGCTCGACTATCCGCGGTACACCACGATCTTCACCGTCGCCGACACCGATGATCCCATCGTGCCGCTGATCAGGGAGGTGATCGATCGCTACGGGGCCGACCGTGCGCGGCTTATCACCGGCGATGTCGCGGTCAGCGCCAATCCCAAGCTCAATAACTGCGTCAAGGGCTGGGAAGCAGCGACGACGGAGTGGGTCATCCTCGCCGATTCCAATGTGATGATGCCGAAGGATTACATCCAGCGCATGCTGGCGTCCTGGCGCGACGACACTGGCCTGGTCTGCTCCACGCCGGTCGGCTCGCGCCCTTACGGCTTCTGGTCCGAGCTGGAATGCGCGTTCCTCAACACCTTCCAGGCGCGCTGGCAATATGCCGGCGAGGCCTGCGGCTTCGGCTTCGCGCAGGGAAAGTCGATGCTCTGGAACAAGCCCTTCCTCGACGCGAAGGGCGGCATCGCGATTCTCGGCGAGGAGATCGCCGAGGATGCGGCGGCGACCAAGCTGGTGCGCCGCGCCGGCAAGCACGTCCATCTCGTCGGGCAGCCCTTCGAGCAGCCGCTCGGCGAGCGCAGCCTGCATGAGGTAGTCCAGCGCCAGTTCCGCTGGGCGCGGCTGCGGCGCGTTACCTTCCTGCCCTTCTTCCTGCCGGAGATCCTGTCGGGACCACTGCTGCCGGTGCTGCTGCTCGCCCTGGCCCTGCCGGCCATGGGCTATTCCGCGTGGCTCGCGCCGCTCCTCGTCCTGCTGCCTTGGTATGCGGCCGAACTGGCCCTGGCCTATGGCGTCGGCTGGTACTCGTCCTGGCGGATGCCGCTGGCGCTGCTGATCCGCGACATCGTCTTCCCCGGCGTCTGGGCCTATGCCTTCATCGCCGGCGAGGTGAGCTGGCGCGGCAACTCCATGAAGATCCGGACGGATGGGGAGGACGAGCTGAACGCCGCCTCGGCCCCGATGTCCCACGCCAATCTGCGAAACGACGGACAATCATGAAATTCACGCTCTCCTGGCTCAAAGACCATCTCGACACCACCGACACCGTCGACGCGATTGCCGACGCCCTGACCCGCGTCGGGCTCGAGGTCGAGGGCGTCGAGGACAAGGCCAAGGCGCTCGCCGCCTTCACCATCGCCCATGTGATCGAGGCCAGGCAGCATCCCAATGCCGACCGCCTGCGCGTCTGCATGGTCGATACGGGCGCCGGCGAGCCCGTGCAGGTCGTCTGCGGCGCGCCCAATGCCCGCACCGGCATGAAGAGCGTGTTTTCGCCGCCGGGCACGTACATCCCCGGCAAGGACATCACGCTCGGCAAGGGCGTCATTCGCGGCGTCGAATCCAACGGCATGCTCTGCTCGGCCGCGGAACTGCAGCTCTCCGAAGATCACGACGGCATCATCGATCTGCCGCAGGATGCGCCTGTCGGCCAGCCCTACGCCGCCTATGCGGGATTGAGCGATCCGGTGATCGAGATCGCCGTGACGCCGAACCGCGCGGATGCGCTCGGCGTCTCGGGCATCGCGCGCGATCTTGCCGCGGCCGGTCTCGGCAAGCTCAAGACGCCGCCAGTCCAGCCGCTTCGCGGCGCCTATCCCTGTCCCGTCGCGGTGAAGCTCGATCTTGCTTCCGAAGACAAGGCGCTGTGCCCGGCCTTCGCCCTGCGTCTGGTGCGCGGCGTCAGGAACGGTCCGTCGCCCGACTGGCTCCAGGCCCGCCTGCGCGCAGTCGGCTTGCGCCCCATCAATGCGCTCGTCGACATCACCAACTTCATGACGCTCGACCGCAACCGGCCGCTGCACGTCTTCGATGCCGCCAAGGTGACGGGCAACCTCGTCGTCCGTCGCGCGCATGCCGGTGAGACGATCCTGGCGCTCGACGGCAAGAGCTACACGCTGACCGACGAGCAGGTGGTGATCGCCGACGATGCCGGTGTTGAATCGATCGCCGGCATCATGGGCGGGCAGGCCTCGGGCTGCGACGAGGGCACCACCGACGTGCTGGTCGAGAGCGCGCTGTGGGACCCGCTCAACATCGCCCGTTCTGGCCGCGCGCTCGGTATCACCTCGGATGCGCGCTACCGCTTTGAGCGCGGCGTCGATCCCGAGTTCTGCCGGCCCGGGCTCGATCTCGCCACCACGATGATCCTGGAACTCTGCGGCGGCGAGGCTTCCGAGATGGTCTTCGCGGGCGAAATCCCCGAGAGTGCCGGCGCCATTGATCTCCCTTGGTCGGAGGTCAAGCGCCTGACCGGTCTCGATCTTGGCCAGATCGAGATGAAGGTCGCGCTGACCTCTCTCGGCTTCCATGTCTCGGGCGCGGGCGATCGCGTGAAGGTCGCGGCCCCGTCCTGGCGCGCCGATGTCGGTGGCAAGGCTGATCTCGTCGAGGAAATCCTGCGCATTGCCGGGCTCGACCGGGTCGTCTCGACACCGCTGCCGCGCATCAGGGGCGAGGTCATCAAGCCGGTCCTGACCGTGCTGCAGAAGCGCACGCGCGCCTCCAAACGCCTGCTCGCCAGCCGCGGCATGGTCGAGGCCGTGACCTGGTCCTTCATCTCGCATGATCAGGCGACGCTCTTCGGCGGCGGCTCGCGCCAGCTCACGCTCGCCAATCCGATCGCCGCCGATCTCTCAGACATGCGGCCCTCGCTGCTGCCCGGTCTGATCCGCGCGTCGCAGGCCAATGCCGATCGCGGGTACGCCGAGGTCGCCCTCTTCGAGGTCGGGCAGATATTCCAGAGTGACCAGCCGGAAGGCCAGCTCATCGCCGCCACCGGTCTGCGCCGGGGCACGGCGAAGCTCGAAGGCGCCGGCCGCCACTGGGACGGCGCCTTCGAGCTTCGC
>QBLV01000198.1:5430-5822 GCA_003241815.1 Hyphomicrobiales bacterium
GATGGCGCTGCTGGCGGGTTTGGGCGTGCCGGTCGGCGGCCTGCAGGTGGTCGCGGGCGGGCCGGAATGGGCCCATCCCGGCCGCTCGGCCACGCTACGCTTCGGCCCCAAGGGCGTCATCGGCGCTTTCGGGGAAGTCCATCCCCGCGTCCTCAAGGCGCTCGACGTCAAGGGCCCGCTGGTCGCCTTCGAGATTCATCTCGATGCGCTGCCGCTGCCGAAATTCAAGCCGACCAAGGTCAAGCCGAAGCTGGCACTCTCGGGCTTCCAGCCGGTGACACGCGACTTCGCCTTCATCGTCGACAAGGCGACTGCCGCCGGCGAGATGGTCAAGTCGGCCCAGAATGCCGACCGCGCTTTGATCGCGGACGTTTCCGTCTTCGACCTCTACG
>QBLV01000199.1:0-1818 GCA_003241815.1 Hyphomicrobiales bacterium
GGGTGACCGAAGCCAGCAACCGCAGGGTCGAGCCCGGCATCCTGCTGGTCGATTCAGGCGGGCAGTATGAGGACGGCACCACCGACATCACCCGCACCATGGCGATCGGCGAGCCCAGCGACGAAATGCGCGACCGCTACACCCGCGTGCTGAAGGGCCATATCGCCATCTCGCGGGCGCTCTTCGTCAAGGGCACTTCGGGTGCGCAGCTCGACGCGCTGGCGCGGCTGCCGCTCTGGCAGGCCGGGCTCGATTTCGACCACGGCACCGGCCATGGCGTCGGCAGCTATCTCTCGGTGCATGAGGGGCCGCAGCGCATCTCCAAGCTCGGCACGACGCCGCTGGAGCCCGGCATGATCCTCTCCAACGAGCCCGGCTACTACAAGGAGGGTGAATACGGCATCCGTATCGAGAATCTGATCGTCGTCGAGGAACGCACCATCCCCGGCGGCGACCGCACCATCTACGGCTTCGAGACCATCACCTGGTGCCCCTATGAGCGCGCCCTGATCGAGCTGAAGCTGCTCGACGACGGCGAGATCGCCTGGATCAACGCCTATCACGCCCAGGTCTGGAGCAACCTCGCAGGGCTGGTCGAGGGCGAGGCGAAGCTCTGGCTCGAGAAGGCGTGCCTTCCGCTGTGAGCCGTCATTGCCTGGGCGGCGCGAAATCACGACCATGCGCTAGGGGCATATGGAACAGCGCGTTGTCAGCGTGTCGCGCGCTTGTCGCAGGGTTGCAGGTATTCACTGGCTCTCACATGGGAGATGCTGGATGCAAGACCTGCCACGCGACGCCTATATGTGCCTCATCGCCTACGCCTGTGTCGCTGCGGGCTTGTGGTGCTGGCTCTCCGGGGTGATCTAACTGCGGAAACGAGCTCGATGCGACCAAGGCACGATAAATGTCATTGACACAACTTTAAGTAGCATTACCGTCGCTTCCTATCGGTTCGCGGGGGCGGCAATGGTCAGGCATTCCATATCAATCGCATTCGGACTTCTGGCAGCGGGCTGCGTGACATCGCCGCCGCCCGCCATCAGTGACAACAGCGGCGGTCGCGAGCTACGGCCGGCGCGCGCCGGCATCAATGTCGGCTCGCTCTACTTTGCCCGAGAGCAGGCCACGGACGGGCTGTCGAGACCCGTCAATCTGGAGCGTCTGTGCGAGGTCAACCTGGCGCGATATGCCGTCCTGCCCGTCGAGGCCAGGCAGTCGGATGTTGATTTGAGCTACAAGCTCGAAGCCAGCGGAGCCGTCAGCGGGATCAAGAACATTTTCGTCAATCTCGGCCTGAACGCCAATTTCGTCGACCACTTCGAATACAAGCTGACGAATGTCATGGATCGGAGCATCAGCTATCAGGAGGCCCAGACGCTCTTCGACGACCGTGCATTCAAGCAGGATTGCAGCCACTGGCGCAGGAACATCTCGCGCGAGAACTGGGCCCGCTACCAGATCCTGTCGATCAAGACGGGGGATATCGTGCTCCGGCGCAAATCGGACAGCGGCGCTTCTGCCGACATCAAGGCCAAGATCGCCGTTGCGGAGCCTCAGATCAAGGCCAGCCTGTCGCGCAACTACAACCTGGCCGTGAGTGGGCAGGGTATGGTGATCGCGGTCAACCCCATCATTCGTGAGTGAAGTCAGGCCAGCGCCCGAAGCCCCACCACCGCCGCCACACCGACCGCGACCACGCCGAGCAGCGGCAGCCGCGTCGCGGCGAGCGCCGCGAGCCCGGCCGCCGCCGTCTCGGCCCAGCCAGTGGCGAGCGCACTCGGAGCGATGACCGCGATCAGCACGGCGGGCGGGATCGCG
>QBLV01000199.1:1828-5780 GCA_003241815.1 Hyphomicrobiales bacterium
GCCAGTGCCAGGCCCGCGATCCGGGTCGCATACGTCGCCGCCGCCATGCCGAGGATCGCGAGCAGGTTGTGGGGATCGAGCGTCATGTCTGGAGGGGCTCCGGCTTCGACGACTCCGGCGTGGCGCCCGCCGCGATCCACGCGGCGGCAAGCCCCGACAGCGCGCCCGCCAGCACATGCCAGGGCGGACCGATGAGGCGATAGGTCAGCGCCGAGGCGATGCCGGCCGCCGCCACCGTCCAGAACGTCACGCGCCCCTTCCAGAACGCCGCCACGAGCGCGATGAACAGCGCAGTGAAGGCGAAATCGGCGCCGAAGCGGCGTGGATCGCCCAGCGCCGCACCAACCACCGCACCCAGGGTCGAGGTCGCGATCCAGCACGCGACAAAGGGAACGGTCATGCCCGCCCAGTACGCCGGCGTGAGTCGATGCGTACGTGCCCGCTTCTCAGCCAGCGCCCAGTTCTCGTCAGCCATGTAGTAGAGGCCGAGCCATGTCTGCCAGCGTGAAAAGCCCTGCAGCTTGGGAGCCAGCGAGGCGCTCATCAGGACATGGCGCGCATTGATCAGCACCGTCGAGAACACGAGCGCGCCGATCGGCGCGGGCGTCGCCCAAAGCTCGACGGCCGCGAATTGCGCGCCTCCTGCGAAGACGAGCGCCCCCATCACCAGCGTCTCCAGCGGCGAGAGCCCCTTCCCGGCCGCGAGCGCGCCGAACAGCAGCCCGATCGGAACCGCCGCCAGCATCGCCGGCCAGATGTCTCCCAGGCCCCGCCGGGTATCCTCACGCAGGGTGGGCATCGCAGAACCAGACTTCACGAGAGATGGGCGGCGCGGAAGGCGCCCGGTGTCACGCCGAGCCGCGCCTTGAAGGCGCGCGTCAGATGCGCCTGATCGCAGAAGCCGGTGGCGGCAGCGACCGCGCCGGGTGCCTCGCCGCGGCGCAAGCGATCACGCGCCCGCCGCACCCTGATATCGACGAGCCAGGCATGCGGCGTCAGGCCCGTCTCTCGCCGGAAGGCGCGGATCAGATGGTGGCGCGGCAGGCCGCAGATGCGGGCGATCTCGGCCAGCGAGAGGTCCTCCTCATGGCGGGCTTCCATGAGGTTTCGCGCCCGGGCCACGGGCCCGGCCTCGCTGCCAATCGCACAGGCCGGCAGACCCGCATGACGAACGAGACAATGCGCGTAGGCCCGCAGCAGCAACTCCTCGCCGCGCAAGCCGTCCGGCCCGGTCTCCATCGCCCGATGGGCCCGCGACAGCATCGCCGCACCCTCTGGATCATGGACGCAGGCCTGGCGGAAAAACGGCGTCCGGTCGCCCCTCCACCCGGCCAGGGACGAAGCGATCTCCTGCATCAGCGCGACCGCCGGATAGGTCATGCGATAGCTGTAGCCCTCGCCGATCGGCTCGCCGTCATGCACCTCGAGCGGGTTGATGAAGGTGACGTCGCCGGGGCCGCCATAATGCCGTTCGCCGCGCACACTCCAGGCCTCGCAGCCGGTTTCGATCGTGCCGACGACATAGGTGTCATGGGCATGGGGTGCATAGGCATGGGTGGCGAAGGTCGCGCTCAGGCATTCGAGGCTGTCGAAATGCCGCGCCAGAAACAACTCCGCCCTCTCGCCCGATCGGAGCGGCCGGATCCCCAATGTCTGGCTTTGGCTGACGCTGTCCATGAGCCGAGGTTAAACCGGATTGCGGCCGGCTCGTCTTGAAGAAAAGTGATCGGGCGCATTCCCGCGCCCGATCAGCCCCGTCATTCCCTCAGGGACGCGAAATCCCTGCTCAGTGCACCGAGGCGACCTTGCCCGTGCCGATCCGCTCGGGACTCCTCGAGCCCAGCGCCAGCACGCCGATCCCGCCGAGCAGCGTCGCCGCCGTCGCATAGGCGATGACGCCAAGCGTCCCGAAACCATCGACCAGAAGCCCGCCGAAGACGGCGCCGCTGGCGATCGCGATCTGGAAGGCCGCCACGAGCAGTCCACCGGCCGATTCGGCCTCCTCTTCCGGCGTCACGCGGACCAGCCAGGTCTGAAAGCCGACCGGCAACGCCCCGAAGGCGAAGCCCCAGAAACCGACGGCAATGGCGGAGCCGAGCGTCGACGAGCCGACCAGCAGCAGCACGATCCCCATGGCCGCGATCGAGAACGCACCGAAGATCACCGACGCCTTGGCGCTGCGCACCGTGATCGCGCTCCCGGCCAGGTTGCCCAGGAAGCCGCCGACGCCATAGGCGAGCAGGACGAGCGAGATGGCCTCGACCGACAGCCGCGGGATCTGCTCCAGGAACGGCCGGATATAGGTGAAGCCGGCGAAATGCCCCGAGATCACCACGACGATTCCAGCCAGGACGAGCGCAATGCTGGGCCGGCCGAGCAGCCGCAACAGCGTCCGGACATCCGGCGAACCCTGCGCCCGCAGTCGCGGCATCGTAGCGACCTGCGCCGCCAGAGCCACGACGCCGGTGATCGCCGACAGCACGAACACCACGCGCCAGCCCCACAGCTCCCCGAGATAAGCGCCGATCGGTGCGGCGCTGACGGTTGCGACCGACACGCCGGTAAAGACCAGTGCCATGGCGCGAGGCAAGGCGCTGGGCGGGACCAGGCGCATCGCCGTGGCCGCGACCATCGACCAGAACCCGCCGAGCCCGATGCCGAGCAGGACGCGCGCCAGAAGCAGCGACGTGAGGCTGGTGGCGGCTGCAGCAAGCAGGCTGGACACGATCAGCGAGCCGGTGAGCGCCCAGATCACGATGCGGCGGTCGATACCCCGCGTGACGATCGCGGTGGCGAGCCCGGCGATGGCGCCGACGACGGCGGTTGCCGTTACCGCCTGCCCCGCGATACCGACCGAGACGCCGATATCGGCGGCCATGGGCGTCAAGAGGCTGGCGGGCAGGAATTCGGCTGTGACCAGGCCGAAGACGCCAAGGCTGAGGGAAAAGACCGCCGCCCAGGCAGGGGCGCTGGGCTCGGCCGGCACAGCCGGGCTTTCGAGATCGAGGGGAGAGGCGGCGGATACGGTATTGGACATGGCTGTCTCCAAAGAAGATCGCCGCAAGATGGCGGTGGCGCGCTGGAGCTTCCATGCTATATTCGCCATAATGCTTGACCGTTCGTCCAAACCTGCTGCGCTGGGCACCAGCGACTATCTGACCGGGATGCTGCGGGACCTGCGACTCGACGGCGTCGAATACAGCCGCTGCCAGATGACGGCGCCCTGGGGCATCGCCTGGCCGCCGCGATCTCAGACGCGCTTCTATTTCGTCTCGAGGCGGAGTTGCTGGCTGAAGACCCCTGCCGGTGACTGGCTGGAACTGCACGACGGCGATGCCGTGCTGCTGCCGCGCGGCGGTGGCCACGTGCTGGCCAACGCGCCGGATGTCGAACCTTCGCCGCCTTGTGCCTGCGCGGTCAAAACGCTCTGCGGCAACGTCCTGGACGTACAGGGCGGCGGCGGCGGCGAGCACACGCTGCTGTTCAGCGGCGCCATGACCTTCAATGTCGATCCCGACCACCCGCTGCTGCGGCTGATGCCCGATGTCATGCGAATGGACGAATTCATCGCCAACGAGCCGGATATCCCGCATCTGTTGGAGGCGATGGGACGCGAAGTCGCAATGGATCGGATCGGCGCGGGCGGCATTCTGGCGCGCCTGGCCGATGTGTTGGCCGCAGCGATCATTCGCGCCTGGGTCGAACGTGGCTGCGGAGCGGCCAAGGGCTGGATCGCAGCGGCGCGCTGCCCGGTCATCGGCCGCGTGCTCGCCGCCATCCACGATAGCCCGGAGAAGGACTGGAGCGTCGAGAGTCTGGCCGAGCTGATGGGCGCCTCGCGCTCGGGCTTTGCCGAGCGTTTCGCTGCCGTGGTTGGCGAGACGCCGGCGCGCTATGTCGCCCAGGTGCGCATGCATCAGGCCCGGCAATGGCTGACTCGCGACCGCATGCG
>QBLV01000019.1 GCA_003241815.1 Hyphomicrobiales bacterium
GCCGTGCTGGCAGGGCAGCAGCGCCGGCATCGCACGCATCGCGCTGGCAAGGGCCGGTTCGGCCAGCATCGGGATGACGGCGAGCAGGACCGGCAGCGCGAAGCGCTCGCCGACATCCGCCAACCGGTCGAGCGCGGGGCTTGGCGCAACGGCATCGTCATCGCGCAACCAGAGACGGATTGTCAGGCCCGCCTCGCTCCAGCGGTCGAGTTCGGCCTGGAGGGGCAGCCAGATGTCGTCGCTCGCGGTGCCGTTCATGGTGTTTCCGTCCGCATCGGTTTGGACCGCGCGGCGCGGTTGGCGACGGCCAGAGCAAGACCGCGCTCCAGGATCGTCGCCGCCTGCGCCGGGTTGCGCTCACCGAGCGCGAAGTGGCGCGCGGCCCGGCCCATCCTGCCGCGCAAGGCCGCGTCGTCGAGCAGGCGCGACAGTGCTGCCGCCAACGCGACCTCGTCGCCCTCCGGCGCGAGAAGGGCCGTCTCGCCACGGCGAACGGTGGCGGAGACGCCGCCGCTGTCGAAGGCGACGATGGGCAGGCCCACGGCCTGCGCTTCCAGATAAACCAGCCCATAGGCCTCGCGGACACCGGGCCAGATGAAGATGTCGTGTTCGGCCATTTGCGCGACGACGCTGTCATGGGGAATGGCGCCGCGCCACTGGATCCGGCCGGCCGGCAGTCCGGCAAAGGCCTGCTCGATCTCCGCGCGCTTGCGGCCGTCGCCGATGATCGTCAGCGTCCAGGGTCGGTCGGCGACATGGGCCAGCACGCGGGCGAGGGACAGATAGCTGTTTTGCTTGGTCCCTTCGCGCATCATCGCGGTGGTGACGAGTCGGGGGGCGCCCGTCACGCCGGCCGGTCGCTGCGGCTCGGCTGCGAAAGCGATGAAGGGCGGCAGCTCCACCAACGCGGTCTGGGCGGAGCGCCAGGGTTCGAGGCCCTGCCGGTCGCGGTCGGTGAAATGCAGATGCAGGTCGGCGGCTGCCAGACCCTCACGGACAATCCGGGTATGGGTGGCCCATTCGCCGCTGGCACGGCGCTGCGCATCGCTCGCCTCGGCGACGACGTAGGGGATGCCGAGTCGCGCGGCGATCGCCGGCCCCAGCAAATCGGGCGCCTTGTAGTAGTTGTGATAGGTGAACCAGAGTTCGGGCGCAGCAGCGCCGCCCTGCCAGCGCGCCAGCATCGCCTCGGTGTGGGCTGTGGCGGCAACCTGATGCCGGGCCAGCAGTCCGGCGTCGGAGGTCGGCATGAAGTCGCGAGCGGCCAGCACGGGCTCGACGCTGTGTCCGAGCCCTCTCAGCACCGCCACGAGCTGGCGCGCCATGCGCCGGTCGCCGGAGATGCCGCCGTCGTCATAGGCGTTGAGCGGGGTGTGGAAGGCGATGCGCACCGGTCGTTGGGCTCAAAAACGTCTGCTGACGTCTCAGCGGTACGGATCGGCCGCGTCGCGCAGCCCGTCGCCGAGGAAGTTGAAGGCCAGAATGATCAGGATCACGGGCACGACCGGATAAAGCAGCCACGGATAGAGCGCCACCACGTTGATGTTCTGCGCTTCGTTGAGCATCACGCCCCAACTCGTGATCGGCGGCCGCAGGCCCAGCCCCAGAAAGCTCAGCGCCGTCTCGCCGAGAATCGTCTTGGGGATGGTGATGGTCGCCGAGGCGATGAGATGGCTCATGAAGCCGGGCACCAGATGCAGGCCGATGATGCGGGCGGGTTTGGCTCCCATGAGCTGGGCGGCGACGACATAGTCCTCTTCGCGCAAGGAGAGCAGCTTCGAGCGCACGGCGCGGGCGAGCCCCGTCCAGTCCATCAGGCCGAGGATGACGGTGATGCCGAAATAGACCAGCAGCGGGCTCCACGAGGGCGGCATGATCGAGGCCAGCGCCAGCCAGAGTGGGATGTGCGGCAGGGACTGCACGATTTCGATCAGGCGCTGGACGACGAGATCGACCTTGCCGCCGTAATAGCCGGCGATACCGCCGATGATGACGCCGAGAACGAAAGACACGCCAACGCCGAGCAGGCCAATCGAGAGCGAGATTCGCCCACCATAGAGGATGCGCGAAAGCATGTCCCGGCCGAGGCGATCGGAGCCCAGGAGGAAGAGCGTCCCGCCTTCCGGTGCGCAGACGAGACGCAGATTGCCCGGAATCATGCCCCAGAAAAGATAGTCGTCGCCGCGGCAGAAGAAGCGCAGCTTCTGCGGCCTCGTCCGGTCGACATCGTATTCGCGCTTCAAATTCTCCATGTTGAGGCGCTGGACATACGGATAGACGAAGGGCCCGATCAGGCTGCCATCATGGAAGAGATGAACCTCCTGACGCGGTGCGCGGATGAAGTCGGTGTTGCGCGTCGTGTAGTGATAGGGGGCGAGGAATTCGGCGAAGGCGGCCGTCGCGTAGATGATGAGGATGACGACGCCCGAGATCACCGCGAGCCTGTGGCGGCGGAACTTCCACCACATCAATTGCCATTGCGAGGCGAGATAGACGCGCTCCTGCTCGGGCGTCATCACCTCGACTGCGTTGGGCTCGAAGGGTGCGGTCGATGCCGTATGCGGCAGCGGTGCGCCTTCGGGCGGCAGCGTGATCGTGGAGGCCTGCGCTTGCAAGATCTGGCTCACTTGGTCGCCGCCCCCTGGAGACGGATGCGCGGATCCAGGATCGCAAGCGCGATGTCCGAGATCAGCACGCCGATCACGGTCAGGAAGGACAGGAACATCAGGAAGGAGCCGGCGAGATACATGTCCTGGCTCTGCAGGGCGCGGATCAGCAGCGGCCCGGTCGTCTGCAACGACAGCACGATCGCAACGATCTCAGCGCCCGACACGATCGAGGGCAGGATGTCGCCGATATCAGAGACGAAGAAGTTGAGCGACATGCGCAGCGGATATTTGCGTAGCGCCTTGCCGGGCGGCAGGCCCTTGGCGCGGGCGGTGACGTAATATTGCTTCTGGAGTTCGTCGAGCAGATTGGCCCGGACCGAGCGGATCATGCCGGCCGTGCCGCCGGCGCCGATGATGATCACAGGGATCCAGAGGTGCTCCAGCACCGAGGCCGCCTTGGCCCAGCTCATCGGCTGGTTGAGATATTGCGGGTCGACCAGCCCGCCGATCGACGTGCCGAACCAGACATTCGCCATGTACATGAAGACCAGCGCCAGCAGGAAATGCGGCACGGCGAGCCCGATCAGCCCGACGAAGGTCAGGCCGTAATCGCCCCAGCTATACTGATGCGTCGCCGAATAGATCCCGATCGGAAAGGCGACGATCCAGGTGAAGATAATCGTGAAGAACGAGACGATCATGGTCAGCATCAGCCGGTCGCCGACGATCTCCCGCACCGGACGCTGATACTCGAAGGAGTAACCCATATCGCCCTGGAGCAGCCCGGTGACCCACCAGAAATAGCGCTCGTGCACGGGCTTGTCGAAGCCGTACTCCTTCTTAAGGAACTCGATGCGCGACATATCGGCCTTCTCGCCCTGCGCCTGCATCTCGGCGGCGAGCGTCTCGAAATAATCGCCCTCGGGCAGGTTGATCACGGTGAAAATCAGCGCACTCGTGATGAGCAGCGTCGGGATCATCACCAGGATGCGCTTGAGGATATATTTCAGCAGCACGGGTCAGCTCTTCGCCTTGTCTGGAGTAGCGGCGTCAGATCCGGCGGTCTTGGCCGTATCGAACCAGAAGGTGTCGGGCATGTAGCGGCCGAAGAAGGCGCCGGGCTCGAAACTGTAGAGCCCCTTCTGCGGCACATTGCGCAGGTTGCGCGAGACGACGACCGGTTGCAGCGTGCCGTTGACGACGCCGATCGCGAAAAGCTGCTCGGCATTGATCTGGAGCATGCGCTGCCAGATCTGCCGTCGCTGCTCATGCGTGGCGCTGGCCCGCCACTCTTTGTAAAGCGCGACGAGTTCGCGAACCTCCGGCACGTCCGGCTCCTCGCCCTCGCGGCCGCCGGTTTCGAGGAACTGCCCCCAGCGCGGCCAGTTGAACTGCGCCGAACTGGTCGGCGCCAGCGCCTCAGGCTCCATATCCGCCGAGACCAGCCCGTTATCCATGCCCGCCCAGGCCGACATGATGGTCTGGCCGGCGACGATGCGGCGGCGGAAGACGTCGCGCTGCGTCGAGCGCGGATAGATCTTGATGCCGACGGCGTAGAGATCCTGCTTGATCAGGTCGAGGATGTCGGTCTCCTCGGTACTCTCGCCGGCGGTCTCGATCGTGAATTCGAGCCTGCGTCCGTCAGGCAGCAGGCGGATCCCGTCGGTGTCGCGCTTGGTCAGGCCGGCCTCGTCGAGGAGTTTGGCGGCAAGCGCGGGATCGTGCTGCATCCACATCTGCGCATAATCGGCATTGTAGAGCGGGCTTTCTGGCAGGGCGGTGTTGCCGCTTTCCTTGGCGAGGCCGAAGAAGATGACCTTGTTGATGTCGTTGCGGTTGATCGCGACCGACAACGCCTTGCGATAGCGCAGATCGCGGTTGAGATCGCGCCAGACCGGGTCGATCGCGTTCATATTGGGCATCAGGGCGAAATAGGAGCCTTCCGCCCGCTTCCACAGCCGGACGTCGAAGTTCATCCGCTTCGAGGCATCCTTCAGGAACGTGTAGTTGTCGAAGCGCAGATAGCGCGCCTGGAGATCGGCCTCGCCGGCCGCAGCCTTGGCCGGAACGAGCGAGTTGGTGCCGACCGTCAGCGTGGTTTCGTCGACATAGGGCAACTGCCGGCCGTTCTGGTCGACGCGGTGGAAATAGGCATTGCGCTGGAAGGTGAACTGTTCGGCCGGCAGCGGCGTGGTGTTGCGCCAGGGATCCAGCGTCGGCAGATCTGGATTTTCGGGGCGATACATGCGCGAGAGCCGTTCGTGAAGCGCGCCCCAGTCTCGGACGCGGGCCTGCTTGACGCGCGAATGCAGGGTTACCGGATCGGCGTGGTCGATGTGGAACTGCTTCAGATAGCCCGACGGCATGCAGATATAGGTCGGTTGCGCGCCGGCGAGGGAGGGCAGGAAGATCGGGTTCGGCTTGGCCCAACTGTAGCGGATCTCGGTCTCGCTCAAGACCTCGAAGACCGGGGGTTCGCCACCGGCGAGCAGGGCCTGGGGCGGGCCGCCGGGAGACAGGCGCCTGTTGTTGGCGACACTGACCCACCAGTAGCGGAAATCCTCCGCCGTAAAGGGCGATCCGTCTGACCAGCGATGCCCGGGACGGAGCCGGAGCGTGAAGATGCGGCCGTCCTTCTCCTCGTAGCTTTCGAGCACGTCGGGCACGATGTCGAGGTTCTGATCGTAGCCGACGAGGCGCGTATAGCCGTAGAGCGTCATCATGCGGATGTCGCGCTGGTCCCCCATCAGCATGCGCATCGTGCCGCCATGGCGGCCGGGCTCGCGCCCCTCGCCCGACACCTCGACGATGCGGGGCGTCGCCGGCAGGCGCTGGGCGATTGCCGGCAAGGTTCCCGCTGCGACCTGTTGCGCGAAGAAGGGACTGTCGATCCATTCTGTCGGGCGGGCGGTGGCCGCTGGCGCGAGCCGCGGCAGGCCCAGCGAGGCGAGGGCGGCCGAGCCCAGCATCAGGGCATCGCGGCGGGTCGGACGAGACGAGCGTCGCCGGGTCATCGCCCCTTCTCCCAGCATCACGCCATCTCCCGGACATCGGCGCCTGGGCGGGCGAGGACGAAATGCCCGTCGCCGAGCGGCAGATGCGTCAGCGCCTCGCCTTCGGGATCGCGCCTGAAGGCCGGCGCCCAATGCGTGGCGTCGGAGGCGCCGCCCGGCGCGGCGAGCTTGAAGTCGAGCTTGCGGTCGAGATCGGCGAAGGGCACCGATTTGAGCAGCGCCCGCGTGTAGGGGTGCATCGGCTTGGAGAACAGCGCGTGGCGCGGCGCGATCTCGACGATCTTGCCGTTGGCCATGACCGCGATGCGGTCGGCCATGTAGTTCACCACGGCGAGGTTGTGCGAGATGAACAGGAAGGTCAGCCCGCGCTCGGCCTGCAGGTCCTTGAGCAGGTTGAGGATCTGCGCCTGGACCGAGACGTCGAGCGCCGAGACCGGCTCGTCGCAGATGATCAGATCGGGGTCGAGAGCGAGCGCCCGGGCGATGCCGATGCGCTGGCGCTGGCCGCCGGAGAAGGAGTGGGGGTAGCGGTTGAGGAAGCGGACATCGAGTCCGACATCCTCCATCAGCGCTTTCACCCGCGCGGTCTGCTCGCTGCCGCTGCCCTTGCCGTGGACGACCAGGGGTTCGCGCAGGATGTTCATCACGGTCATGCGCGGCGAGAGCGAGGAGACCGGGTCCTGGAAGATCATCTGGACGCGGGGGCGGAAGGCGCGCAGCTCCTCGCCATCGAGACCGAGGACATCGATCTTGGCGCGGCCGTCATCGAAGCGGATCGTGCCCGCATCGGGGGTGACGGCGCGCATGATGATCTTGCTGACGGTCGTCTTGCCGCAGCCGCTTTCGCCGACGAGGCCAAGGCATTCGCCACGCCGGATGTCGAAGCCGACATCGTCGACCGCCAGCACCGTCTGTTGCGTGCCCTTGCCGAAGAAACTGCGCGAGCCGGTGGTGTAGGCCTTGCGCAGGCCGCGCACGCTGAGCAGCGGGGCGGCTTCGGCCGAGGTGCCCGGCGACGGGACGGGGCGAGGGACTGCGGCGGGGCGTGGCCTGGCTTCGCGCAGCGCCACCAGCCGCTCGCCCTCTGCCATGTCGAAATGCGGCGAAGCCTTGAGCAGGGCCTTGAGATAGGGGTGGCGCGGGCGGCGGAAGATGTCCTCGACCGGGCCGCTTTCCATGATCTCGCCGTGATAGATGACCACGACCTCGTCGGCCATGTTGGCGACGACGCCAAGATCATGGGTGATCAGCAGGATCGCCATGCCCATCTCGGCCTGGAGGTCGCGCATCAGGTCGAGCACCTGGGCCTGGATGGTGACGTCGAGCGCGGTGGTCGGTTCGTCGGCGATCAGCAGCGCCGGCTGGCAGATCAGCGCCATGGCCAGCATGGCGCGCTGGCGCAGGCCGCCTGACAGCTCGAAGGAATAGAGCCCGAAGGCGCGGGCCGGGTCCTTGAAGCCGACGCGGCCCAGCATCGCCTCGATCAGGCCGCGTGCTTCCGGCTTCGACATCGGCCGATGCAGCAGCAGCGCTTCCTCGATCTGGTTGCCGATGGTGTGGACCGGCGAAAGCGAGGACATCGGCTCCTGGAAGATCATGCCGATGCGCCCGCCGCGTAGCGAACGGATCTCCTTGCCTTCCGCCGGCAGGCTCGCGATATCGATCGGGTTCTCGGGTGCCAGCGGGTCGCGGAACAGAATCTCGCCGCCGGTGATGGCGCCGGCGCGCGGCAGCAGCCCCATGATCGCCTGCGATATCACGGACTTTCCGGAGCCGGACTCACCGACAAGCGCGACCGTCTTGCCGGCGGGAACGCGCAGGCTGACGCCCTTCACGACATCGCGAGCGAGCCCGTGAATGGTGAAGCCGAGATGCAAATCGCTGATCCGCAGGATGTCCATGAACCGCTGTCGCCGAATGGCCTCGTATACGCGTCTGAAGAAGACAACGTCACTAGACGTGGAAAGTGCCGTCTTGCCAATGGCTTTTGACCGATCGCATCACTCGTCCGGACATTGTCCCGTGCGGATGACATCGGTGCAACGATGACGCGGAGCGGACGCAGCCGTCGGGACGCTGCCCAACAGCCGCCGGGGCATGGCCGAGAGGGCGCGATGCAGGGCCGATCCGTGATGCCGCCCGCTCCGGCGATCATCTGCCCTGCCTCATTGCGCTCGACGCCAAGCTGACACACATATGTTGATCCCAGGTCAGAAGACGGGCGCGCTGCTGGCGCGCCGGACAGGATATTCGTTGGAGACCAACCTCTTTCGTTATGTCTGGGAGAAGAGCCGCGGCGACCAGATCATCGTCCTGCTGATCATCCTTGCCTCGATCCCGTTCTACTGGGCGTCGTTCGACGTCCCGAAGCGGATCGTCAACGATGCCATCCAGGGCGGCGCGTTCAAGGATGGCAAGACCAGCACGACACTGCTGGATTTCACGCTGCATCTGCCCTCCTTTCTCGGCGGCACCAGCTTCAAGCTGTTCGAGGGGTTCCAGGTCGGCCAACTCGGCCTGCTGCTGGGGCTGAGCTTCTATTTCCTCGTCCTGGTGCTGATCAACGGCGCCTTCAAATACGTCATCAACCTGCGAAAGGGCATTCTCGGCGAGCGCATGCTCAGGCGCATGCGCTACGATCTGTTCGGCCAGCTCATGAGATTCCGGCCGGAGGATATCCGCGCGGTCAAGCCGGCTGAGGTCGCCAGCATGATCAAGGACGAGGTCGAGCCGATCGGTGGCTTCGTCGGCGACGCCTTCATCCAGCCGGTTTTCCTGCTGAGCCAGGCCCTGACGGCGCTCGCCTTCATCATGGTGCAAAGCGTCTGGCTGGGGTCGATCGCGCTCATGATCGTGCTGGCTCAGGCGATCATCATCCCGATCCTGCGCCGGGAGCAGTTGCGCCTCGGGCGCGAGCGGCAGATCGCCTCGCGCCAGCTTGCGGGCCGCATCGGCGAGATCGTCGATGCTGGTCCCACGATCCAGGCGCACGGCGCGACGAGCTATGTCCAGTCCGACATCGCCGGGCGGCTGGGGCGGCTCTTCGACATCCGCTACGCGCTCTACAAGCGCAAATTCGCCGTCAAGTTCCTGAACAATCTGCTGGCCCAGATCACGCCATTCTTCTTCTATGCGGTCGGCGGCTTTTTCGCGCTGCAGGGTCGGCTGGACATCGGCCAGCTCGTCGCCGTCATCGCCGCCTATCGGGACTTGCCGCCGCCGATCAAGGAACTCATCGACTGGGACCAGCAGCGCAACGACGTGACGATCAAATACGAACAGGTGATCGCCCAGTTCAACACCGACGAGACTCTCGATCTCAACGAGGCGGACGGCGTCACGCGCTTGGCCGAGACCGGAGAGATCAGGTTCGACGGCGTGCAGATGCTCGACAATCGTGGTCAGCCCCTGCTGACGCCGCTGTCTGTCCGGATCGCGCGACCCGGAACCGTCGCGGTGATCGGCCCTCATGGCGGGGCGCTTGAAGTGCTTGGCCGCATCCTGGGCCGGCAGTCGATGAGCTACTCCGGCCGCGTCATCATTGACGGCGCGCCCTTGTCGCGTATGTCGGTCGAGCGGGCGAGCCATCTGATCGGCTATGCCGGCAACGAGACCGAGATCATCGCGGGCACGATCCGCGACAATATTCTGCTGCCGCTGATGCGGCGCAGGCCGAGTATTCGGCCCAAAGGCAAGGTCACGACTGCCGAGCACTATCGCTTCGTCGAGGCGATCCGCTCCGGCAACACGCCGTTGCCGTTCGAGGCGGACTGGACCGATTACGAGGGCGCCGGCATCGCCGATGACGCCGCCCTGGCGGCTCGCGTCAGGTCCGTGCTCGACGTGCTCGGCTGCGCGGAGGATGTCTACGAGCTCGGCCTCGACGGGAAAGTCACCGCATCGCTGCGCGCCGAGGCCAAGGCGCAGATCGTCGAGGCGCGCCAGGCCGTTGCCCAGGAACTCGACCGTAGCAAGCTTGCGGGGCTGATCACGCCCTTTGATCCGGCCAGCTTCAATGCCAATGCCACGATCGCCGAGAACCTGATCTTCGGCGCCCGCATGGGGCCGCGCTTCGCCAACGAAACCCTGCTGTTCGAGCCCTATGCGTATGCAATTCTCGAGGCGGAGGCGCTGATCGAGCCCCTGGTCGAGGTCGGCTCACGCATCGCCGCGACCGTCGTCGAAATCTTCGCCGGGCTGCCGCAGGGCCATGCGCTGTTCGAGCGCTACTCGTTCGCCTCCGGGCTCGACCTCGACAGGCTCGGTGAACTCGCGACGCTGCTCAACAAGCACGACATGCGCGCGCCCCTCGACGCCGGGGCGGAGCGCGATCTGGTCGCGCTGGCGCTGGGCTATATCGAGCCCAAGCATCGGCTCAACCTGCTGGACGAGCGCCTGCAGCGGAGGATTCTGCGGGCCCGCGGGAGCTTCAAGGCGCATCTCCCGGCGGACGCAGCCGAGGACGTCCACTTTTACGACCCCGACACGGTCATGCTCGGGGCCAGCCTGCGCGATAATCTGATGTTCGGGCGCATCGGTTACGGCATCGCCGATGCCAACCGGAAGGTTGCGGCGATCGTGCGCAAGGCGCTGGCGCGGGCGGGGCTCGACGGCGATCTCTATCGGATCGGCCTCAACACCGATTGCGGCATTCGGGGGCGCTTCCTGCCGACGAGGATGAAGCTCGCGGTGCCGCTGGCGCAGGCCCTGATCAAGGCGCCGCAGATCGCCGTGCTGGATGTCGGCGCTTTCCTGGCGACGTCGGCGGAGCCCGACAAGGTTCTGGCCCGTCTGCGCGAACACTGCGCCGGCATGACACTGTTCCTTCTCGTCGGGGATGCTAGTCTTGTCGCTGACATGCCGATGCGGATCGTCTTCAACGGCCCGTCCGGAACGATCGAGAGCGAAGACGGGGAGGATGCCAGCGAAGCTGCCACCGCTCCTTCCCGACGGCGCAATGGCGTCCAACAGATGGAGGCGCGGCCATGACACTCGAAGCCGATATAGCCTGCCTGGGCCGTCTTCCGCTATTCCGGTCGCTGCCGCCGCCGCGGCTGAAGCTCGTCGCACTGATGGGCGAGAAGCTACGCTTCGAAGCCGGCGCGCAGATCGTCGAGGAGGGCGAGAAGCCGGCGGGGGTCTATGTCGTCCTGCAGGGCGAGGTCGAGATTGGGCATAAGCGCCCCAATGAAGAGGGTACGCGGTTGCAGCTCAACTCAGGCAGCCTGATCGGAGACGTGCCGCTCCTGTCCGGGCACAGCTATGTCGGCGCGGTCACGGCCAAAAGCGCGGTCAGCGCGCTGCTCCTGCCGAAGGACCTGTTCTTCGAACTGCTCGAGACGATTCCCGATTTCAGCCTGGCGCTGTCGCGGGACCTTGCCTCGCGGCTGTACCGGCTGGCCGATTTCACGCTGCACGGGGAGAGGGTCCATTGACGGCGCAGGTGTCGGCATGAGCCTGCAGCAGACGGCCGGCGCGCGGCGTTCGGGCATGGGCATGGATCACGTCTCGTCGTGGAGCCGCGATATCCGCTTCGCGTCGGGCATGGTGCTGCTTTTCTTCGCGACGACGCATTTCCTCAACCATGCTGTGGGCATCGCCGGCGTCGCCGCCATGGAGCAGGCGCAGGAGTGGCGTTACTGGCTGTGGCATTCCTGGGCCGGAACGGTTGCGCTTTACGGCTCGCTGGTGGTGCATCCGTTCTTCGCGCTCGTCCGTGTCGCGCAGCGCCGCACCTTCAAGATGCCGGCGCGTGAGATGCTGCAGATTGCGCTGGGCCTTGCGATCCCGCTGTTCCTGGTCGATCACATCGTCGGGACGCGGGTGATGGGCAGCTTCTTCGATTCAGATGAAAGCTATCGCGCCGTCCTGCGTCGGCTCTGGCCCGGCCTGGTGGCGGGCCAGACGATCCTGCTGTTGCTGGTCTGGGTGCATGGCATTATCGGTCTGCATTTCACGCTTCGCTCACGCGACGGCTACCACCGCTGGCGTGATCCCTTCCTGCTCGCCGCGATCCTGATTCCCGTCCTGGCGCTGATCGGATTTGCAGTGGGAGGGCGCGAGGCCGGCCAGATGGCGATGGCGCCCGAGTTCACCACCGACGCGCAAATCGTGATGTTTAACCAGAACGTGACCTGGGCGAAGACCATCTTCTACGGTCTCGTTGGTGGCTTCGTCGCTTTCGTGGGCATCCGCGAGATCAGGGTCAGGACTACGCGGCAGATCACGGTGCGCTTCGTCGGCCATGGCGTGCGCAAACTCGCGCCGGGCCTGACCGTGCTGGAGATGTTCCGGCGCTTCGGCATTCCTCACGCCGCGCTCTGCGGCGGGCGGGCGCGCTGCGCCACCTGCCGCGTGCTGGTGCTGGACGGAGCTGACAAGCTGCCGGCTCCCGGCGTGAACGAAGCCAGGCTGCTGCGCCGGATTTCGGCGCCCGAGCGGGTGCGCCTTGCCTGCCAGATCAGGCCGCGCGACGAGTTGCAGGTCCAGATCCTGCTCGCATCGAGGCTGCGGGTTGCGACGTCCGGCGAGGCCGAACTCGATGCCAGCGTCGGCAAGCGCGGCCTGACGGTCGTCGTGGCTGATCTGCGCGCCTTCTCCGCCTTGTCCGAACGCCAGCTTCCTCAGGAGTTGATCGGCCTGCTCAACCGGTTCTTCGACGAGATGGCGCAGGCGATCTCGGCTCATGGCGGGCGCATAGACGCCTTCTATGGCGACGGCTTCATGGCCGTGTTCGGGTTGGACGGCACTCCGGCCCGGGGCGCGCAGGCGGCGATCGCTTCAGCCGGCGATATCGTGCGCGCGGTCGAGGCTCTGAACCGGGAATTCGGCGCGGCCCTGCCATTGCCGCTGCGCATCGGTATCGGCATCCATAGCGGCCAGGCGATCACCGGCGCCGTCGAGAACGACAGTCTCGGCCGCCGCGAGATCACGGTTGGCCAAACCGTGGCGGTGGCAGGCCAGCTCGAGTTGGCAACGCGGCGGGTGCTGGCCGATATCCTCGTGTCGGAAGAGACGATTCGGACGAGCGGACGCCGCTATCGCGGCACGACGCAGCTCAAGATTGCGATCCGGGGGCGCGAGAAGCCCCTCAATGCGGTCGGTTTCGCCAGCGCGCCAGAGATCGCCGACGTCGAGGGCGGGGAAGAAGCCGCTGATGCACATGATGCGCCGATCACGGCAGACCTCGTCGACGCAGACCTCGTTGCAGCAGGCCCGGACGAGGCAGATCCGGGGGTCGTCGAGGGCGCCGATGGCGTCACGCGGGTCGCCGGGCCGCAGGAGGATGTCCTGTCGGTCGTGGCGCGCGGGCAGGCCGCGTCGCCTGACGACCTCCCTCCGGCGAAGGCTCGAAGGTCACCGCGCAGGAAGGCTGTGGCGATGAAGACCGATGTCCCTGGTCAAGACGGACCTTGAAGCTCATGCCGGGGCGAAGACCAGGTGGCGCCGGCGGTCGAAGCCGGCTGCCCGCAGGGCTTCGTCGTTGATCGTCAGTGCGAGATCGATGACCGGGGGCGCTGGCCGTGTCGCAGTCAGCGCACCGATCTGCCCCTGCGCCCGCTCCAGATCGAGCGCGTAATCGATCACCAGGACCCTGGCGCCAGCCGCGAGCCCCAGCAGTTCCGGCGGGGTTGCGCCGCGCCGTCCAAAGGGTTTGAGCGACAGTCCCAGCAGGATCAGGGCATAGGGGCCGGCAGGGGCGATCTCGACGTCCTGGAGCTTGGCCGCAAGATGGCGCACCCGGCAGGGTGTATCATTGAGCATGGCCGCGGAGAAGTCCGGGATCTTCGGATCGATCACCGTCACCGAGTCGGGCTGGTGGGTCAGGAACCCCGTGATCGGCAGGCCGGCACCACCGATTTCGACGATATGGGGGCAATCCCGCACCGCATGGGCCGCCAGGACTTGCCGCAGGGCCGCCGCGGGGCTGGCAAGATGCGGCAAACGAATACCTGATGGCGCGGTCGCGGCGTCGCTGGCCTTTGCTGCGGCGCTTGCATATGGTCCCGCCACTTTCATTCTGCCTTTTTCATCCCGCCACCCCGACACGGCATGACACGCGCCACGCCTCCCGACGCCTTCTATGACATTCTGCGCGGCGTCGCAGCCCTCACCGGCAACGGCGTGGTGGCCGATCTCGCGCGCCTCGTCGCGGACGACATGCCGCCGGATCTCTGGATCGCGTTCAACCACAAGCAGATCGGCTCGAAGCGCTGGCTGGTCGATGCACTCGCGCAGGTGATGCCGCAACCTCATGGGCCGGTCTGGGTTCTCGGCGCCTGGTATGGCGTGCTCGGCGCGCTGCTGCTCGACGATAAGAGGCTGGCGATCCCTGCGGTCGTCAGTGTCGATCTCGATCCGGCTTGCGCTGATGTGGCCGAGCGTCTGAACCGCCGGCATGTCGCGGCCGGGCGCTTTTCTGCCGTCACCGCCGATATGATGACGCTGGATTTCGCCGCCGGGGACCCGGCGCCGGGCCTCGTCATCAACACGAGCTGCGAGCATCTCGCGGACGTTCCGGGCTGGCTTGCGACGCTGCCGCGCGGCATGCCCGTGCTGCTGCAATCGAACGACTATGTCCGCGAGCCCGACCATCGCAGCTGCGTGGCCTCGCTCGAGGCCTTCAAGGATCAGGCAGGTCTGTCGGAGACGCTGTTTGCCGGCGCGCTTCCCACGAAGAACTACACGCGCTTCATGCTGATCGGCCGGCGATGAGTGCGTCGCCTCGGCCCGGAAACGAACCGCGCATCGCGATTGCGATGAAGGGCTATCCGCGTCTGTCGGAGACCTTCATCGCGCAGGAGCTGCTCGGCCTGCAGCAGCGCGGCCTGCCTTTCGCGATCTGGTCGCTGCGCCGGCCCACCGACGTGGCGCGGCATCTGATGCACAACCAGATCACGGCGCCTGTGAGCTATCTGCCGGAATATCTGCATGAGGAGCCGGTGCGGGTGTTGCGTGGCGTGCTGCGGGCGTTGCTGCGGCCGGGTTTCGCGCGGTTGCTGCCGGCTTTCCTGCGCGATCTTGCCCGCGACGCGACGCGCAACCGTTTGCGCCGCTTCGGCCAGGCCTGCGTCATGGGGCGCGAGCTGCCGGCGGAGATCACGCATCTGCATGTGCATTATCTGCATACGCCGGCCTCGGTGATCCGTTATGCGGCGCTGCTGCGCGGTCTGAGCTGGTCGTTCTCGGCCCATGCCAAGGACATCTGGACGACGCCGGATTGGGAAAAGCGCGAAAAGATCGCGGGCGCACAATGGGGTGTAACCTGCACGCAGGACGGCCATCGCGAGCTCGAGCGCCTCGCCGACCGGGCGGACAAGGTCAATCTCGTCTACCACGGGCTCGATCTGGAACGCTTTCCGGCGCCGCCCCTGCGCCCGGCGCGCGACGGCACTGACGCCGCCGATCCGGTGCGCTTCGTCACGGTCGGCCGCGCGGTCGAGAAAAAGGGCTTCGACGATCTGCTGGCGGCGCTGGCGAAGCTGCCCTCCGGCCTGCATTGGCGCCTGACCCATATCGGTGGCGGCGAGAGGCTGAAGGCCTTGCAGGCTCAAGCTGAAACTCTGGATCTTGCCGAGCGCGTCACCTGGGCGGGACCGAAGGCGCAGGGCGAGGTCATAGCCGCGTTGCGCGCGGCCGATCTGTTCGTGCTGCCCTCCCGGCAGGCCGGAGACGGCGACCGCGACGGCCTGCCCAATGTGGTGATGGAGGCGGCGAGCCAGAGCCTGCCGATCGTCGCGACCGATTTTGCCGGCATTCCCGAATTCGTGCGGGAGGGGATCGAGGGGGTGCTGGTTGCGCCCGGCGACGTCGATGCGTTGGCCGCCGCGCTGGCCGATCTCGCACGGGCCCCCGATCGGCGGGAGAGCCTGGGACGGTCGGCCCATCAGCGGCTGACCGACACATTCGCGGCCGCCGCCGGGCTCGACGCGATCGCGGCCCGTTTGCGTGCCTCCGCCGGGCTGGCGCCATGAACGCGACCGCCATGAGCGCGACCGCGCTGATAGCCGTCACCCATCTGCTCGGCAGTGGGCATCTGGTGCGGGCCATGCATCTGGCCCGGGCGTTGGCGGAGGATGGCTTTCGCGTCACGCTCGCCAGCGGCGGCATGCCGTTGCGGGCCACCGCGGACGAGCCCTTCGCCTTCGTGCAACTGCCGCCGGTCAAGGTCGAGGGCGTCGATTTCCGCAACCTTCTCGACGAGGAGGGGATGCCGATCGAGGCCTCGCGGCGGGAGGCCCGGCAGGGCCTGCTTCGCGAACTGGCGGCCTCGATCGTGCCGGACGTTGTCGTCACCGAACATTTTCCGTTCGGGCGCCGGCAACTGGCCGATGAATTCCTCGGGTTGATCGCCGCCGCGCGGGCTGCCAATCCGCACGCGCTGGTGCTGTCATCCGTGCGGGACGTGCTGGTGACGCCGCGTCTTGACCGAATCGCTGAGGCCGAGCGGCGGCTGGCCGAGCTGTTCGAGGGCGTGCTGGTCCATGGCGACCGCGCTTTCCTGCCGCTGGATGCGTCATGGCCCGTCTCGCCTGCGCTTGCGGCGCGGCTGCATTACACGGGGTATCTGGCTCCTTCGTCATTGCGAGCGGAACGGAGCAATCCAGAAGGTCTTGCTCTACGTCCCCCTGGATTGCTTCGCTCCGCTCGCAATGACGGATCGGGCGAGATCCTCGTCTCCGGCGGCGGGTCGGGAGCGGCGCTGCCGTTGTTTCAGCTCTGCCTCGAGGCGGCGCGGCTTGGCGATCCCTCCTGGCGCTGGCGGATTCTCGCCGGGCGCGGTCTCTCCGAGCGCGATTTCGCCGCACTGCGGCAATCGGCCTCGCCAAACGTCACCGTCGAGCGAGCGCGCTCTGATTTTCCGGAGCTGCTGTCGCGCTGCGTACTGTCGATCAGCCAGGCCGGCTACAACACGGTGCTCGATCTCGTCGAGGCGCGCTGTCGCGCCATCGTCGTGCCTTTCGACGAGGGCGCCGAAACCGAGCAGGGGATACGCGCGGAGGCGCTGGAGCGGGCCGGATTGGCGCGTTGCATGCGGCTTTCGGGGCCGCAAGCCGCTTCGTCGGCGTCCTTCGCGGCCGCGGTCGCCACGGCTTTGGCCGATGACGCTCCGGCCTGCGCGGCGATCGATCGTGATGGCGCGGGACAGGTCTGCGCCCTCGTGAAGCGGTTGCTGGAGCAGCGCGGCTGAAGGCTGCGGCGAGAATTCCGGCATGTCTTCCGCGAACGCCCGACCCGGCGCTTTGCGAATTGCCGATGCCCGGCTTTCGCTCTAGTTAAGTAGTCATTGCCTCCCTCCTCGGTCGGCGTCGGGACAACCGGTCAATTCCCGGCCACGCTCCCACGCCCGGAGACTTGATGATGACAACGACGCCTGCCGCCGGCCTGCCCGACATGAAGCTGTCGGTGCGCCAGACCTTCGGGATCGATTCGGATCTGGAGGTGCCGGCCTATTCGACGACCGAGGCGCATGTGCCCGATCTCGATCCGGATTACCGTTTCGACCACGACACCACGATCGCGATTCTCGCCGGCTTTGCCCATAACCGTCGCGTGATGATCTCGGGCTATCACGGCACCGGCAAGTCGACCCATATCGAGCAGGTCGCGGCCCGCCTCAACTGGCCCTGCGTGCGCGTCAACCTCGACAGCCACGTTTCGCGGCTCGACCTCGTCGGCAAGGACGCGATCGTGCTGAAGGAAGGCAAGCAGATCACGCAGTTCCAGGACGGCATCCTGCCCTGGGCGCTGCAGAACAACATCGCGCTGGTCTTCGACGAGTACGATGCCGGCCGGCCGGACGTGATGTTCGTGATCCAGCGCGTGCTCGAACAGTCCGGAAAGCTGACGCTGCTCGACCAGAAGCGCGTCATCCGCCCGCACCCCGCCTTCCGGCTGTTCGCCACCGCCAATACGGTGGGATTGGGCGACACCTCGGGCCTGTATCACGGCACGCAGCAGATCAACCAGGGTCAGATGGACCGCTGGTCGATCGTGACCACACTAAACTATCTGCCCCACGACAACGAGGTCGAGATCGTGCTGGCGAAGTCCAAGCACTTCCAGGGCACGCCGGAAGGCCGCGGCGTCATCGACAAGATGGTCCGCGTCGCCGACCTCACCCGAAACGCCTTCATGAACGGCGATCTCTCCACCGTGATGAGCCCGCGCACCGTCATCACCTGGGCCGAGAACGCCGCGATCTTCGGTGATATCGGCTTCTCCTTCCGCGTCACCTTCCTGAACAAGTGCGACGAGATGGAGCGCACGCTGGTGGCCGAGTTCTACCAGCGCTCCTTCGGCAAGGAACTGCCGGAGAGCGCGGCCAATGTGGTCCTGAGCTGACGGGCGTTCCCGCCATGGCGACCCTCCAGCGCGAAACCGATGTCGCGGCGACGAGGGACGCCGTGGTGGCGGGTCTCAGCGCCTACAACGCCTCGGTCGTCGGGTCGCGTAACAGCGTCCCGCTGGCGCTCAGCCTGCGCGACGATGATGGCGTCATCGTCGGCGGGTTGATCGGCGAGCTGAAGTGGCAATGGCTCCATGTCGATCTCCTTTGGATCGACGATGCCCATCGCGGAAAAGGCCATGGCGAGGCTTTGGTCGCCATGGCTGAGAATACCGCGCGCGATCATGGTGCGCGGGGCGTCTATCTGAGCACGATGAGCCTGCAGGCGCCCGATTTCTATCCGAAGCTGGGCTATCGGCAATATGGCGTGATGGAGGATTATCCCGTCGTCGGCCACCGGATTCACCATTTCGCGAAGGCGCTATGAGCATCTCCAACCGCAAGCCCGGCCAGTCCAAGGAAGCGCCATCGGAGCCGCTGAAGCGCGCGATTTCCTCGACGATGAAGGCTATCGCCCGCAAGCCGGAGATGGAGATCGTCTTCGCGGCCGACAAACCCTCTCTCGTCGGCGACCGTGCCCGCCTGCCCGAGCCGCCGCGCAAGCTGACGGTGCAGGACGTCGCGATTCTGCGCGGCCATTCCGATTCGATGGCGCTGCGGCTCGCCTGCCATGATGCCAGCGTGCATCGTCGTGCCGCGCCCGAGGGCGATGCGGCGCGCGCCGTGTTCGATGCGGTGGAACAGGCTCGCGTCGAATGCGTCGGCTCGCGGCGGATGGCCGGCATGGCCGGCAACATCACCGCCATGCTGGAGGACCGCTACCATCGTGGCGGGCGCTATGAGGAGATCACCGACCGCGCCGATGCGCCGCTGGAGGATGCGCTCGCTTTGATGGTGCGCGAGCGGCTGACCGGCCTGAAGCCGCCCAAGGCCGCTGAAAAGCTGGTCGATCTCTGGCGCGAGCAGATCGAGGCCAAGGCGGGAGCCGATCTCGACCGGTTGGGCAAGGCGGTCGAGGACCAGCGCGCTTTTGCCCGCACGGTGCGCGACATGCTGGCTTCGCTCGACATGGCGGAGCAGACCTCGCAGGGCGAGGATTCGGAAGAGGACGAGGACAACAAGGACCAGTCCTCCGACGAGCAGCAGCAGCAGGATGGCGAGGCCGAACAGGAAAGCGCCGGCGAGCGCTCCGAGGTCGAGGTTTCAGACGATGCCACCGAGGAATTGCAGGAGGGGGCGAGCGAGGCCTCCGACGCACCCTCGGGCGACTGGGACGACGAGGATGAGAATTCGGAGGCCGACGAGGCCGGCGAGGCGCCGCGCCCGCGCGAAGGCAAGCCCAACGACCGGCCGCAGACCGACTACAAGCCTTATACGGTCAAGTTTGACGAGGTCGTCACGGCCGAAGACCTATGCGACGCCGAGGAGCTGACGCGGCTGCGCGCCTATCTCGACAAGCAGCTCGCGAATCTGCAAGGCGTCGTGGCCAGGCTCGCCAATCGGTTGCAGCGGCGGCTGATGGCGCAGCAGAACCGCTCCTGGCAGTTCGACCTGGAGGAGGGTGCGCTCGACCCGGCTCGCCTGCCGCGCATCATCATCGATCCCTATCAGCCGCTCTCCTTCCGGCAGGAATCGGACGTCAATTTCCGCGACACGGTGGTGACGCTGCTGATCGACAATTCCGGCTCGATGCGCGGCCGGCCGATCACGGTCGCGGCGACCTGCGCCGACATCCTGGCCCGGACGCTCGAGCGCTGCGGCGTCAAGGTCGAGCTGCTCGGCTTCACGACGCGGGCCTGGAAGGGCGGGCTCTCGCGAGAGAGTTGGCTGCAATCGGGCAAGCCGGCCAATCCCGGCCGCCTGAACGACCTTCGCCACATCATCTACAAGGCGGCCGACGCGCCCTGGCGGCGCGCCCGCAAGAATCTCGGGCTGATGATGCGCGAGGGGCTGCTCAAGGAAAACATCGACGGCGAGGCGCTCGACTGGGCCCATAAGCGCATCCTGGCCCGTCCGGAGCAGCGCAAGATCCTGATGGTGATCTCGGATGGCGCGCCGGTCGACGACTCCACCCTGTCGGTCAATGCCGGCAACTATCTCGAGCGGCATCTGCGCCACATCATCGCCGAGATCGAGACGCGCTCGCCGGTCGAGCTGATCGCCATCGGCATCGGCCATGACGTGACGCGCTATTATCGCCGCGCGGTCACCATCGTCGACGCCGAGGAGCTCGGCGGCGTAATGACCGAAAAGCTCGCCGAGCTGTTCGAGGAGGATGCCGGGCTGAACGCCAGGTCCTCGGGTGGAAAGTCGTCTGGCGGATCCCGGCGCCGGCAGTGAGGACGGCGATACCCTGCCCGCTTCGCGCTGAATCAACCGGGTTTTGCTCCTCCCTCCCCGCTTGTGGGGAAGGGTATGGGGATGGGGGTGGCTCCGCTTGGCGACCGCTCACCAGGCGGCGCGATCTCCATCCCTGCCCCTCCCCACAGGGGGGAGGGGTTCCCTGCGTTTCGTCGAGATATGAAGGCGCTGGCTCATGCGTCTGACCCGTCGCTCGGCGCTCGGCGGGCTCGGTGCGCTGGCCGTCGCGCCTGCCTTCGCACGGGCTCCTGAATCCGGCCGCACCTCCGTCACCGTCTCGGCCAGGACGATTCCCGCCTTTGAGCCACGCAGCCCCGAGAAGACGCGCTTCGGCAAGCTCGTCTTTCGGAGCGGGCTCGTGCTCAGCGGCGACCATGAGCGATTCGGCGGGTTCTCGGGCCTGTGGCGTGGGACGAGCGGGGCGGACATCATCGCGGTGACCGATAACGGCTTCTGGCTGACGGCCAAGGTCGTCTCGCGAGACGGCAGGCTGACGGGGCTCGATCAAGCGGAGCTGGCGCCGATCCTCGGCGTATCGGGCAGGCCGCTGCATCGCTCGCGCTATTACGACACCGAAAGCCTCTGCATCAGTGAGGGCGTGGCCTATATGGGCGTCGAGCGGACGCATGACGTGCTGCGCTTCGACTGGGCGGGCGAGGGCGTGATGGCGCGGGCGCGGATCGTTCCTGTGCCCCGCGAGGTTAAGCGCCTGCCCAATAATCGCGGGCTGGAGGCGATCGGCGTCGTGCCTGCCGGGCAGCCGCTCGCGGGTGCGATCGTCGCCATCTCGGAGCGCTCGGGCGCCGATGACGAGCCGACGCTCGGCGTGATCCTCGGCCGGCAGCCCGGCCTTTTCCAGGTGGCGCGCCATGACGGCTACGACATCACCGATCTCGCCTTCCTGCCCGATGGCGACATGCTGCTGCTGGAACGCTGGTATCGCACGCTGCGCGGCGTCGGCATGCGGATCCGGCGCGTGCCGGCCGCGAGCCTGAAGGCCGGGGCCTTGCTTGATGGCCCGGCTCTGATTCAGGCCGATTTCGGCCAAGAAATCGACAACATGGAAGGTCTCGCGGTCCATCAGGAGGGCGCCAAAACCATCCTGACGCTGATCTCTGACGATAATTTCTCGTTCCTGCAGCGGACGGTGCTGCTGGAGTACGAGCTCGCCTGACGAAAACCGTCCTTGCGATCGTTAGCGAAGCAATCCAGGCGGTCGTAGAGCGCGTCCTTCTGGGTGCGTCGCTAACGCTGGCAATGACGCTGAGCTGTCGTCCCGCCAACGAAAAAAAGCGGCCTTGCGGCCGCTTCGTTTCGTTCAGAAAAAGCGCAACCGCTCAGGCGGTGGCGAGCTTCTTCTCGATGTCGCGCTTCAGCGTCAGGGCGCCGGTCGACAGGTCGGCGGCCGGGGCCTTGACCAGGAAGGCGTCGAGACCGCCGCGGTGATCGACCGTGCGCAGCGCGTTGGCCGAGATGCGCAGGCGCACGGAGCGGCCCAGCGCATCGGACTGCAACGTGACGTTCACGAGGTTGGGACGGAACACCGTCTTCGTCTTGTGGTTCGAGTGGCTGACGAGGTGGCCGGTCTGGGTGGCTTTCCCGGTCAGTTCGCAACGGCGCGCCATGGTATCGTTCCCTAAATCCAACCGGCTGGCTCAAACAAAAATGCCGACACGCGACGTGCCGGACATGAGCACCGGAAGTCAAATTGAAGTCGCGGTTGCATAGCCAAGCCGGGAGGGCGCGTCAAGGAAAACTCATGCAGTCGATGCCGGCATCGCTTTCGTGATGCGGTACGAGAAGCGCCGAATGCTTTGCCGCTCGCCAAGACCGCCGAAAGAGGTCACGATTCGGACCGAATCGCAGTGCAGGTCCTGACCTCGGCATGTCCCGATCATCGCGTAATCCCGGAGAGTATGGATGAAGCCCGCCATTGCATCGTCCCTGGCCGGGCTGGTTCTCACCCTCGGCACGGTTGCCGTCTTGAGTGGGCCGGCGTCCGCTGCCTCGCTCGATGCGCGCTATGACGTGTCGCTGCTCGGTTTGACGCTGGGAACCGCCAGTCTCAGCGGCGGCATCGACGGTTCCTCCTACAAGCTCGATGTCGCGGCGAAGCTGACCGGTCTCGCGGGCGGCTTCACCGGCGGGCGCGGCTCGGGCGCGGCCAGCGGCAGCTTCGCGGGCGGCAAGCTCTCCCCGGCGAGCTTCGCGGTCAGTTCCGCCAGTTCCAGCGAAAGCCGCACCGTGCGGATGGCGCTCGACAGCAACAATGTGGCGGCCGTCGAGATCGAACCGCCGATCGACGCGAAGCCCGATCGCGTTCCGCTGAACGATGGCCACCGTCGCAACATCGTCGATCCGCTGAGCGCGTTCCTGATGCCGGTCTCCGGCAAAAACCTGGCGACGGCCTGCAACCGTACGCTCCCGATCTTCGATGGGGCTGCGCGCTACGACATCAAACTGAGTGCGGCCGGCACCCGTGAGGTCAAGCTCGAGGGCTATAGCGGGCCGGTCGCGATCTGCCAGGTGCGCTATGTGCCGATCGCCGGCCATCGAGCGATGCGGCCCAGCACCAAGTTCATGATCGAGAACAAGGACATCACGACCTGGCTGGCGCCAGTGGCGGGCACCAACATGATGGTGCCCGTGCGCGTCTCCGTGAAGACGATGATCGGCACGGCCGTGCTCGAAGCCTCGAGCTTCAAGGTCGATCCGGGCGTGACCGCGAGCCCCGCGAAGTCGAACTGAGCGGTCTCCCCGGCCAAAACCTCGCAAGCGCGGCGGCCGTCAGGGTGCGCGCCTGGTGCCTTGGTCGTCGTCGAAGACCGGGCGGAAGAAGGAGCGCTCATAGCTGAGAATGAAGCGGTCTTTCTCGTTCATGGCCATCGCGGCCTGGCATTCGGGATCGTCGAAGGATCGCTTGCGATAATCCTCATAGGCCGCGAGCGAGGGGAAGCTGAACATGGCCAGCGCCACGTTGGACGTGCCCTCCGACGGCATGAAGTAGCCGTGATGCTTGCCGCCGAACGTCTCGACCAGCCGGATCCAGAGCTTGCCATAGGTTTCAAACGCCGCGAGCTGATAGGGATCGATGACATAGCGCAGATAGCAGGTAATCATTTTCTAACCGCCTTCGCATTTTTGAGAAACGTGCCCATGCGCTCCAGCGCCCGCTGGATGTTTTCAAGCGAATTGGCATAGGAGAGGCGGATATAGCCCTCGCCATGAACGCCGAAATCCGGCCCGCCAATGGTCGCGACGCCGGCATCCTCCAAAAGGGCCGACGCCAGCTTCTTGGCTTTCCATCCTGTCTGAGAGACGTTCGGGAAGGCGTAGAACGCACCCTTCGGGACGATGCAGGAGATGCCGGGCAGGGCGTTCAGCCCCTTGACCACGGCCTGCCGGCGCCGGTCGAATTCAGCCAGCATCATCGCGACGGCATCCTGCGGCCCGGTCAGCGCGGCCAGGCCCGCCCATTGGGCCGGGGCGTTCACGCAGGAATGCGAGTTCACCGCGAGCTTGCGGGCATTGTCGTAAAGAGGTTTGGGCCAGATCGACCAGCCCATGCGCCAGCCGGTCATGGCATAGGTCTTGGACCAGCCATTGAGCAGGATCAGCCGGTCGCGGATCTCCGGGTACGAGAGCAGGCAGACATGCTCTTCGCCGTCATAGAGCATCTGGTCGTAGATCTCGTCGGACATGATCGCGACGTCGGGGTAGCGCGCGAGACCTGCGACGAGCTTGTCGACCTCGGCCTTGGGCGTGACGCCGCCGGTCGGGTTCGCCGGCGAATTGATGATGAGAAGCCGGGTCTTCGGGGTGATCAGCGCCAGCGTCTCCTCCGCCGAGAAGGCAAAGCCGTTCTCCTCGCGGATTGGCACCGGGACTGGCGTCGCGCCGGTGTATTCGATCATCGAGCGGTAGATCGGGAAGCCGGGGTCGGGATAGAGGATCTCGGCGCCGGGCTCGCCGAACATCAGGATCGCCATGAACATGGTGACCTTGCCGCCGGGCACGATCATCACGCTTTCGGGCGAGACCTCGACGTTGAAACGCTTGTGCAGATCGGCCGCGACCGCCTCGCGCAGCGGCAGGATGCCATTGGCCGGCGTATAGCCATGGTGGCCGTCGCGCAGCGCCTTCACCGCGGCCTCGACGATGTGATCTGGCGTCGGGAAATCCGGCTGGCCGATGCCGAGATTGATGATGTCCTTGCCCTGGCGCTGCAATTCCGTTGCGCGCGCCAGCACCGCGAAGGCATTCTCCTCGCCAATGCGGGCAAAGGACGGGACGACATGCAGCGTCATGGCGGTGTTTCCTTGGGACGTTTCCTGGGGCGGAGCGGGGTCGAGACGCCTGTTTTTCGGCACTGTCGCTGTCTTGGCCGCAAAGCCTGCGCCGATGCAAGAGGCGGTTCGGGGCATCCGACTCGCACCTGTCGGGGCCGCCATGCATTTTTAATAGTATGACTATCTGCGAGAAGCCCCTTGCCGGCCCGACGGCGATCGGCAAAGTTGACGGTCTCAAATCGTTTTAAAGAGACCAAGAAAGCGGCCCCTGAGCCGCCCCGCTGCGCGAGAGGAAAGACCAGGATGGCCAAGGCTCCAGAAAGCAACGTGCCGCGTGGCGAGCGGCCCACAGCCGTGACGAAACGCAAGGCGCCGCGCCGCATCAAGCCCGAGCAGCTGCGCTCCAAGGCCTGGTTCGACAACCCCGCCAATGCCGACATGACCGCGCTCTACATCGAGCGCACCATGAATTTCGGGCTGTCGCGTGACGAGCTTCAATCGGGCCGGCCGATCATCGGCATCGCCCAGACCGGCTCCGACATCGCTCCCTGCAACCGCCATCATATCGAGCTGGCGCACCGCGTCCGCGACGGCATCCGCGAGCGTGGCGGCGTGCCCTTCGAGTTCCCGATCCACCCGATCCAGGAAACCTGCAAGCGCCCGACCGCGAGCCTCGACCGCAATCTGCAATATCTCTCGCTCGTCGAGATCCTCTACGGCTATCCGCTCGACGGCGTGGTGCTGACGACGGGCTGCGACAAGACCACGCCGGCCCAGTTGATGGCGGCGGCGACCGTCGACATCCCCGCGATCGCGCTGCCGGGCGGGCCGATGCTCAACGGCAATTTCCGGGGCGAGCGCACGGGCTCGGGCACGATCGTCTGGAAGGCGCGCCAGATGATGGCGGCCGGCGAGATCGACTATAAGGGCTTCGTCGATCTGGCGGCGTCCTCGGCCCCCTCTGCCGGTCACTGCAACACCATGGGCACCGCGACGACGATGAACTCGATCGCCGAGGCGCTGGGCATGACGCTGCCGGGCGCGGCCGCGATTCCTGCGCCCTATCGCGACCGCTACGAGATGGCCTATCTCACCGGGCTTCGCATCGTCGACATGGTCTGGGAGAACCTGATCCCGTCCAAGATCATGACGCGCGAAGCCTTCGAGAACGCGATCGTGGTCAATTCTGCCATCGGCGGCTCGACCAACGCGCCGATCTCGGTCAACGCCATCGCCAAGCATATCGGCGTGCCCCTCGACAACGAGGACTGGACGAATGTCGGCTACGACATTCCCCTGCTGGTCAATCTGCAGCCGGCCGGCGAGTATCTCGGCGAGGATTACTACCGGGCCGGTGGCGTGCCCGCCGTGGTCGCCGAACTCGTCGCCAAGGGCAAGATCAAGCCGGCGATCACCGCCAATGGCCGGACTCTCGCCGAGAATTGCGAGGGCTTCTTCGCCGAGGACCGCAACGTCATCAAGGCCTATGACGCGCCGATGAAGGCGCAGTCGGGCTTCCTGAACCTGCGCGGCAACCTGTTCGATTCCGCGATCATGAAGACCAGCGTGATCACGCCTGAGTTCCGCAAGCGCTATCTGGAGAATCCGAAGGATCCCAACGCTTTCGAGGGCAAGGCGATCGTCTTCGACGGGCCGGAGGACTACCACCACCGCATCGACGATCCCGCGCTGGCGATCGACGAGCACTCGATCCTGTTCATTCGCGGCGTCGGCCCGGTCGGCTATCCCGGCGCGGCTGAGGTGGTGAACATGCGGCCGCCGGATTACCTGATCAAGAAGGGCGTCACGGCGCTCGCCTGCATCGGCGATGGCCGCCAGTCGGGCACCTCGGGTTCACCCTCGATCCTGAACGCGTCCCCGGAAGCGGCGACCGGCGGGAATCTCGCCATTCTCGTGACCGGGGACAAGGTCCGCATCGACCTGAACAAGCGCTCGGCCGACATTCTGATCTCGGATGAGGAACTGGAGCAGCGTCGCGCGGCGCTGAAGGCGGCGGGCGGCTACAAATACCCCAAGAGCCAGACGCCCTGGCAGGAGATCCAGCGCAAGATCGTTGGCGAACTCTCCGAGGGCATGGTGCTGAAGCCGGCGGTCAAGTATCAGAAAATTCACAAGAAGTTCGGCATTCCGCGCGACAATCACTGAGGCGCTGCCTCGTCATGCTCGGGCTTGACCCGAGCATCTCCGGCAAGAGATTCTCGGGTCAAGCCCGAGCATGACGCTACCCGACGCCATTCCACCCGTGCATTGGCGTCGATCCTGCCGCGCGCGCCTGCGGGGCTGACAAAACGGCGCCGGGCGGACACTATGACGCTCGCTGCCGCCGGCTCGTTTGAAACGATTTAAAATGGCATTCTCTCCCCAGGTCGAAGCCTTTCGGGCCCTTCACGAAGCCGGCTGCTTCGTCATGCCGAACCCGTGGGATGTCGGCTCTGCCCGCTGGCTGCGCGGGCAGGGGTTTAAGGCGCTGGCCTCGACCAGCGCGGGCTTCGCCTTCACGCAAGGACGCGCCGACCAGGACGTGCCGCGCGACATGATGCTCGCGCATCTCGCGGAACTGGTGAAGGCGGTTCCGGATTTGCCCGTCAACGCCGATTTCGAGAACGGCTATGCCGATACGCCGGATGGTGTCGCCGCCAATGTGAAGCTCTGCATCGCGACCGGCGTGGCTGGCCTGTCGATCGAGGATGCATCCGGGCGCCCCGAGGATCCGCTCTACCCGTTCGAGCTTGCCGTGGAACGGATCAGGGCGGCGCGCAAGGCCATCGACGAGACGGGCTCGGGTGTCATGCTGACGGCGCGGGCGGAATGTTTCCTGACCGGGCATCCGGATGCGCTGGTCGAGTCGGCCCGTCGCATCGAGGCCTATGCGCGGGCCGGTGCCGATGTGCTCTATGCACCCGGCCCGAAGACGCCAGGGCAGATCGCCACCATCGTTGAGGCCGCCGAGGGCAAGCCCGTCAACGCGCTGGTGTATGGCGATTTCGGCCTCTCGGTCTCCGACATCGCCGGGCTCGGGGTGCGCCGGATTTCGATCGGCGGGGCGCTGGCGCGGGCGGCCTGGGCCGCTTTCATCGAAGCGACGCGGCTGATCAGCGAGGAGGGCAGCTTTGCAGGCTTCGCCGGCAATGGCCCGTCCTCGCCGTTGAACCCGTTCTTCACCGAAGACCTGAAGGCGCGCTCGTGAGCGGGACGTTGCTGATCGCGCCGGCCTGGCTCGGCCTGAGCGGGCTGTGGACGCTCGACGCCAAGGGCCGGCGGAAAGCCGTCGACGCCGAGGATATCGACCTGTCGGAGGAACTGGCGGATCGGCTGGAAGCCTGGATGGACGCCTTCGACGCGATCTACGAAGAGGAGCAGGAGGCGCGCTCGCGCTTTCCCAGCGAGGCCGAGCAGCGCGCCTGGGAGCGTGAGGGACAGGCGATCGCCCATGCCGTCGCGGCAGAACTCGGCCCGGACTGGACGGTTTCGACCGATCTGGCGGGCTGGCAGGACATGACCAAGCCATGACGACCCAGACAGCGACAGACGCCAATCCCGTGCTCGAAGGCTGGACGGTGCCGCCTTTTCCGCCCGCGCGCGTGCTCGAGGGGCGCTATTGCCGGCTGGAGCCGGTCGATCCGGCGCGCCATCTCGATGACATCTGGGCCGTGAATGGGGGTCACGACCATATATGGCAGTGGATGCCGGCCCATCCGCCGCAAACGCGCGAGGCCTATGGCGAATTGCTGGCGATGATGGCGGCCAAGCCCGGCATCGTGCCGTTTGCGATCATCGATAAGGCCGACGGCAAGGCCAAGGGCCATCTCTGGCTGATGGAGATCAGGCCCGAGCACGGCGTCTTTGAGGTCGGCTACATCACCTATTCGCCGGTGCTGCAGAAGACGCGGGTCGCGACCGAGGCGATTTATCTGTGCGGCGACTACGGCTTCTCGCTCGGCTATCGCCGCTTCGAGTGGAAGTGCAACAACCTCAACGAGCCCTCCAAGCGTGCGGCGTTGCGGTTTGGCTTCCAGTATGAGGGTCTGTTCCGCCAGCATCAGGTGGTGAAAGGGCGCAATCGGGATACCGCCTGGTTCTCGATCCTCGACAGCGAATGGCCGGTGCGGGCGCAGGGTTTTCAACGCTGGTTGGCGCCCGGGAACTTCGATGCGGACGGCGTCCAGAAGCGCTCGCTTGCCGCCTTCAACCGGCCGTTCGCAACAGCCGGAGCGACTGCGCTCCGGCGTGCTTCGCTGGCGGATGTCTCGGCGATCCTGGCCCTGAAGACCGCAGCCTATTTGCCCAATGAGAGCATCATCGGCGTGCCGTCGCTGCCCCGCATCGCGGACTATGCCCGGGTGGTGGCCGAGCATGAGGTCTGGCTGGCCGAGGGCGAGCATGGGCTGGAGGCGGCGCTTGTGCTCGATGTCGCACCGGACAAATTCACCCTGTGGAGCATCGCCGTTGCGCCGGAAGCGGCAGGCCGTCGGCTGGCGACAGCGCTGATGGCCTTCACCGAGACACGGGCAGGCGAACTCGGCCATGACGCTGTGCATCTTTTCACGCATGCGAAACTCACCGAGCGCATCGGCTGGTATGAGCGCCTCGGCTACGTGACCACACACCATGAGGAAATGGCCGATCGGCGGGCCACTCATATGCGCAAATTACTGACAACAACCGGCTGAGCAGGGGCGAGACATCATGGCAGGACGTTTGAAGGGCAAGGTCGCGGTCGTCACCGCAGCCGGGCAGGGCATCGGGCGCGCAATCGCGGAGGCGTTCGTCGCCGAGGGCGCGACGGTCTGGGCGACCGACAAGGATGTCGCGCTGCTGGAAGGCATTCCCAAGGCGAAGAAGCGCAAGCTCGACGTTCTCTCGAACAAAGCGGTCGAGAGCTTCGCGGAGAAGGTCGGTCCGATCGACATCCTGGTGAACGCAGCCGGCTACGTCCATCACGGCACGGTGCTCGACACCGACGACAAGGCCTGGGATTTCTCCTTCGATCTCAACGTCACCTCGATGCACCGCACGATCAAGGCGTTCCTGCCGGGCATGCTGGCGAAGGGCGCGGGCTCGATCGTCAACATCGCCTCGGGCGCCGGCTCGGTTCGCGGCATCCCCAACCGCTACGCCTATGGCACCACCAAGGCTGCCGTCATCGGCCTGACCAAGGCGGTCGCCGCCGACTTCATCAAAAAGGGCGTCCGCGCCAACGCGATCTGCCCCGGTACGATCCAGTCGCCCTCGCTCGACCAGCGCATCAAGGATCTGGCCACGGCGTCCAAGACCACGGAAGCCGCCGCGCGGCAGGCCTTCATCGACCGCCAGCCGATGGGCCGGCTCGGCACGGCCGAAGAGATCGCCTGGCTGGCGGTCTATCTCGGTTCCGACGAGGCGAGCTACACGACGGGACAGATCCATCTCGCCGATGGCGGTTTTGCTCTCTGAGCACAAGAAAATAAGGGAGGAAGCCCAATGCATATTCTCGTTCTCGGCGGCGCCGGCATGGCCGGTCGCAAATTCATCGAGCGGCTGGCCAAGGACGGCCATCTCGGTGCTAAAACCATCGCCAAGGTCACGGCGCAGGACGTCGTCGCGGCCCAGGCTCCCGCCGGCGCGCCCTCCGCCCTCGAGGCGGCGGTCTCGGATCTCTCCGTGCCGGGCCAGGCCGAGGCGCTGATCGCCTCGCGTCCGGAACTCATCGTGCATCTCGCGGCGATCGTCTCGGGCGAGGCCGAGGCCGATTTCGAGAAGGGCTACACGATCAATCTCGATGGCACGCGCTATTTGTTCGAGGCGATCCGCAAGGCCGGCGAGGCCTACAAGCCCCGCCTGGTCTTCACCTCCTCGATCGCGGTCTTCGGCGCGCCGTTCCACGACAAGATCGAGGACGAGTTCTTCACGACGCCGCTGACCAGCTACGGCACGCAGAAGGCGATCAGCGAGTTGCTGCTCTCCGACTACACCCGGCGCGGCTTCTTCGACGGCATCAGCATCCGCTTCCCGACGATCTGCGTGCGGCCGGGTTCGCCCAACAAGGCGGCGTCGGGCTTCTTCTCCAACATCATCCGCGAGCCGCTGAACGGCATCGAGGCGGTGCTGCCGGTGTCCGACCAGGTGCGCCATTGGCACGCCTCGCCGCGCTCGGCGGTCAACTTCCTGATCCATGCGGCGACGATCGACACCAACAGGATCGGCGCGCGCCGGACGCTGACGATGCCGGGCCTGTCCTGCACGGTGGCCGAGCAGATCGAGGCGCTGCGCAAGGTCGCGGGCGAGGGCGTCGTCGCCCGCATCAAGCGCGTGCCGGATGCGACGATCAACGGAATCGTCGCGGGCTGGCCGCAGAATTTCAATGCCGCGCGCGCGACGTCGCTCGGCTTCACCTCGGAAGCGAGCTTCGAGGAGATCATCCGCGTCCATATCGAGGATGAGCTGGGCGGGAATTTCGTGAAGTAGATTTGGGCTCGTCATGCTCGGGCTTGACCCGAGCATCTCCAACAAGAGCTTCTCTCTGGATAGAGATTCTCGGGTCGGCGCAAGCGCCGCCCGAGAATGATGCATGATCACGCCGGGCAGGGTTCGCCCGGCGTGTCCATCAGATCGGCGGCCTCGATCTCGGGGGCCATCTCTGGCGCATGGGCCCAGCCGCTCGCGCCCCAGCTCTTCAGGGCCGACCAGGTCGAGCGGTCGAGCCGGAACTGCTCGCAGGGGAAGAGCCCGCCGCGCGCCGGCAGCGACTTCAGGAACGAGCCCTCGGCGCGGAAGCCCGACTTCTCCAGCACGCGCCGGGAGGCCGGGTTGATGACGCGCGTGTCGGCCTCGATCGCCGGCATCTCGACGAGCGAGAACAGCGTGTCGATCAGCGACTGGACCGCCTCCGTCGCATAGCCCTTGCCCCAGTGCGGCGTGCCGAGCCAATAGCCGATGAAGGGCACTCCCGTAGCCTGCCGATGCGCGCCGATCATGCCGATCAGCTCGTTGGGCTTGGAACGCGGCGTGATCCCCAGCACGAGATGCTCGCCCAGCGCATTGCCCTTGCGCATCGCGAAGATGAAGGGCTCGACCGCATCCACCGGATAGGGGTGCGGGATCGAGGCCGTCATCTCGGCCACGGCTTTCTCCCCGGCCTGGCGCAGGATGGCGGACGCATCCGCCATGCGGGGCCAGCGCAGCCAGAGACGACGCGTCTCGAGCCGGAAGACATCGTCGCGGGTCAATTCGGGGAACATCTGAGTCTCTCCGTCGGCGCAAACGAAAAAAGGGAGCTGGGATTTTGTCCCATCTCCCTTTCGCTGACCTTGGGTGACCCCTGAGAGGGACTTGACCCCTGATCCGTTCCGGTTCGATGGAACCGGCGGATCGAGGACTGTCCCTATCCGCCGTCTTACTCTGCGGCCTCTTGGGCCGGGACTACGTTCACGAAAGCTCGGCCGAGTTTCGTCGTGAATCGGACGCGACCGTCCGTCAGCGCGAACAGCGTATGGTCTTTGCCCATGCCGACATTGGCGCCGGGATGCCAGGTGGTCCCACGCTGCCGAATAATGATGTTGCCCGGAATCACGGCCTGGTCGCCGAACTTCTTGACCCCGAGGCGCCTGCCTGCGGAGTCACGACCGTTGCGGGATGAACCGCCTGCCTTTTTGTGAGCCATAACGCCCTACCTCAAAACTGATATGTGGTCTCTAACCCGAATCGGCGGCAAAAGCCAGCCGGTCCGGGCGCGAAAGACGAAGACGGACTGACGGGGTGCGTCAGTAGTCCTCGCCGGAAGCCTGCTCGGCCTGATCGGCCTTCGCCCGGGGGGGCTTGCCGGCCAGGAGTTCCTTGGCCTGCTCGACCCATTCCTCGCGGGTGGCGCGGCCGCGAAGCTTGAGCTCCTCGTCCCACTTCGCGACATCGGCCTCGCTCCAGGACGCGATGTCGTTCCAGGAGGTGATGCCAGCCGCGCGCAGCTTCTTCTCGATGGTCGGGCCGACGCCCGAGATCAGCGAGAGGTTGGACGCGTCGAGGGCTTCAGAGGTCACCGCAGCCTTGGCAGCCTTCGGAGCGGTCTTGCCCTTGGCTTCGGTCGAGCCCGCCTGCAACGCGACGGCCGAGGCCTCGCCCTTCTTCATCTCCGGCTTCTTGCCGCCGGTGAGAATGTCGGTGATGCGAATGACGGTCAGCTCGGCACGGAAGCCGCGCTTGCGCTTCGAATTCTGGCGGCGACGCTTCTTGAAGGCGATGACCTTCTCGCCACGAGCCTGCTCGACGATCTCGGCGGCGACCGTGATCTCGGAGAGGGCCTTGGCGTCGAGCGTGGTCTTCTCGCCATCCGTCAGCATCAGCACGGTCCCGAAGGCGACGGTGTCGCCCGGGTTGCCTTCGATCTTGGCGGTGGTAATGCGGTCGTTGGCGGCAACGCGGAATTGCTTTCCGCCGGTCTTGATGACTGCGAACATTTTATCCTCCATGTTCGGCCCTGCCCTGTCATGGTCTCCGGAGAGGCCGATGCGGGACAGCTTTTTGGCAGTCGTTACGGGTCGGGTTCGCTCTTGCCGGCCCAGGCGCGCAATCTGCGACAGCATGAGGCCAAAAGAGATCGGGCGCGGGTTTCCCCACGCCGGATGAGGCTCGATAGTCGCATGAACGGTGCAGGTCAAGGGAAAGCGTCCGCCCTTGCCTGAAATATGACAGGCACGAGACTTGTTCGACGGGAGACTTGTTTTGGCCGGACGCCGCGTGTAGTACGAGCCCGCTTCGACCGAAGGCGACCGCGGACAGGTGGCAGAGTGGTTGAATGCACCGCACTCGAAATGCGGCATACCCGCAAGGGTATCGGGGGTTCAAATCCCTCCCTGTCCGCCACGTCTTTGATCTCACGCCAGTTCGCTTCGCTGACGGCTCCGATGGGGCGGCCTGGCTGGCCGGCGGGCCGCCGCCCTTGCGAATGGTGCGCGTTCGAAATCCCTCTCGAACTCTCCGCCACTTCGCTCTCCATCGCCCAAAGAAGGCTGGAAAGTCCGGGCTGGCTCCGACCGTCGATTTCGCGGCTCCTGAAAGCGCGCGTGTCGGGACGGCCAGCGGTCAGCGGCTCAACGAGATCCGTTGTATTGCGGCATTGTCGGCTTGGTGCCGAATATCAGTTGCTGTGGGTCCTGCTCCACCTGCCGCAACGTTCGGCCCACCCCTGTCAGCGCACGCCGGCCACTGTCGACGAAGGGTTGGATGCCGCGCAGGCCGGTGGCCGTGAAACGCACGATTTCAGCGGTGATGACTGCCGAACTCTTGTCGAGGTTCTCGGCCAGCGTACGAAGATTCCTGGCCGCCTCGCTGACGTCGGAAAAGGCATTGCTGCCCTCCTCGCCAGCGGCATTGTTCAGGAAGACCTGCGCGCCCTTCAGCACGCCCTCCATCTGGTCGGCTGCCCTGTTGAGCTTTCCGGACATGGAGACCGTGTCCTTCAACGCCTTGCTGACCTCGCCGCTGGCGCCGCCGAGCGTCGCAGCGAGCTTGCTGGCATCCTCGACCGTCGCAACGATGTAATCTCGATCGATCGCGCGGATCGCCTGGGTCATGTCCTCGCTGAAGGCGCCCAGCTTCTGCGTGACAGGGGTGACGACATCAGCGACCGTGCCGATGCCCTGCATCATTCTGGCGACGCCATCGGCGCTGTCGCCGAGCGCGGCCGAGAACTGTTCCACGCCGCGGATCCCTTCGGCGATCGGGCCGGCATTCTGCTTGACCATCGCCTCGATGCCGCCCAGTGCGTCCTCGGCGGACTTGGCCGCGGCACGCACCGTCTCGATCAGCCCTTCCGTGGGCTCGGCCGTGATGGTCAGGAGGCGATGGCCTTGTTGCGCCGTCAGGGGCGCAGCATCAGGAGAGCCACCGAGAAGCTGTACGGCAACGACACCGGCGATGCCCTGCGCCTCGATGCGGGCGCGGGTGTCGACACGCAGCGGCGTCGATTGTTCGACCTTGATCACCGCATCGATCTGGCCGGGATCGCCAGGGTGGAAGGCGATCTGCGTCACCTCGCCAACGCGCAGCCCGTTGAACAAAACGCTGGAGCCGGGCCCCAGGCCCGTCACCTTGTCGTTGAAAATCAGCAGGACTTCGGTTGTGGCGGCGCGGCCGCCGCTGTTGAGCCAATAGACGAAACCGAACAGCACAGCCACGATCGCCAGCGTGAAGAGTCCGACCAGCGCATGGCTCGCTCGCGATTCCATCGGTCAGAATGCATCCATTTCTCAACCGGGCAGGCAGGCCCCGTCTCACGTTATTCAGTGGCGACCGCAGAGGGTTATCGCCGATGCGCAGGAATTGCCATTTTATTTGCACGAGACCATGTCCACCAGGGCGCTTGGCGATCACCGCGGCGTTCGGGTGGATTTGGCCGCGGCTCCATCAGCGCGAAGGTTTTCTCTTTCGGCTTCGTCACCCGTGTCGCGCCTCGGTTGCGAACAGCAGGCGTCTTCCTTGACAGGGCGGCGTGCGGCCCGTCATGCTGACGGCTGTTCCCAGGGGGGCCTCGCTAGGAGGCTGAGATTCCGCCCGTCCGAGCTCTCGTCCGGACAACGCGGTGACCCTCCGAACCTGATCCGGGTCATGCCGGCGTAGGGATGCGGGACATCGGGCGGACAGCCGCCCCTTTTCCAAACTCGCGCCGTTGGTCCGGTTTCGCTGTCGCATGCAGGGCATTCGCCCGACCATGCGGGCTTTTGGGAAGGCGTGGCTGGACGTGACGGAAGCGCAGATCATCGAGGCGTTGCTCGCCTTCATCGACCGGGGTGAGGCAACTGAAGCCGCATTCGAAGAGATGGCGCTGGCGGTCTTCGCCTATCAGTTCGCCCACAACCAGCCTTATCGGCGTTTCGCGATCCAGCGCGGGCGAACCACGCTGACGGTTCGCAACTGGCGCGATATTCCCGCCGTGCCGATCACCGCTTTCAAGGATCTGACGTTGAGCTGCACCCCGCCGGAGCAGGTCGAGCGCGTTTTCATGACCAGCGGCACGACGCAGGGCGGGGTCAGGGGCAAGAGCTATCACCCGACGCTGGCGGTGTGGGACCGCTCGATGTTGGTGAATTTCCGCCAGCGCTTCATGCAAGGGCGCGACCGCATCGCGATGGGCATTCTCTTTCCCGATGAGGAGGCGATGCCGAACTCGTCGCTGGCGCATTACCTGTCCCTGGCGAAGCGCGAATGCGGGTCGGCCGATAGCGAGGGCTTCATCGGGCCCGATGGCCTCGACTTGGGCCGGCTGATCGCGGGGCTGGAGCGGGCGGAGACGTCGGGCGAACCTTTCGCCCTGCTGGGCGCGAGCTATTCCTTCGTTCATCTGCTCGATGCGCTGGCGGCGGCGGGGCGGCGTTTTGCTTTGCCGGAAGGCAGCCGGATTCTCGACACCGGCGGCTTCAAGGGCCAGTCGCGCGAGATGGGTGCCGATGCGTTCTACGATGCACTTTCGGCCGCGCTCGGCGTGCCGCGCCGTGCGTGCATCAACATGTACGGGATGACCGAGCTCAGCACGCAGTTCTACGACGACGGCAACGCGTTCTGCCCGCCGGTGAAATCGGGGCCGCACTGGATCCGCAGCCGCGTCGTCGATCCCGTCACCGGGCGCGACGTGCCAGAGGGCACGACCGGGGTGCTGGCGCATCACGACCTCGCCCATTTCAACTGCGTCTCGGCGATCCTCACGGAGGATGCCGGCATCATGGTCGATGCAGGGTTCAAGCTGCTGGGTCGCGTGGACGGGGCCGATTCGAAGGGCTGCTCGCTCGCCGTCGCGGAATTCCTGAAGGCGGCGCGAGGTTAGCCGTGGTCGAGTTCGCGGGGCATCTGCCTGGATTAGCGGCCGCGGAGGTCGAATGGCGCATGCTGGATTTCGCCGCCTGGGGCGAGAGCGTGCAGGTTTCCGTGCCGGTGCTCAGCGAGGCGCAAGCGCTCGCGCTGGCCGCCCGCGTCCGCGAGAATGCGCGGAGCTATCTGAAGACGCTGTCCGTCGCGCAGATCGTCGTGACCATCGACAAGGCGGTGGCGCGGCTGCTCGATCGTGACGATCCCCTGCGGCAAAAGCTGGAGGCGATCCTGCCCATCGTCACCGGCTATGACCGGGAGACGGTACGGCTGGGCCTGTCCGGCTATCTCAGGACATTCCGGGCTCCCCAACTGCAGCGCTTCCTCACTGAGGATTTCGCCAATCCCGGCATGCTCGATGCCTTCCAGCCGGCGATAAAGGGCGGTTTCACGCGGGCCTACGGGCCGGAACTGCTGCTGCACATCTGGGCGGGAAACGTGCCTGGACTGCCGCTGTGGAGCATGATCTCGGGGTTGCTGGTGAAGGCGGGGACCATCGGCAAGGTCGCCAGCGGCGAGCCGCTGCTGGCCGGCTGGTTCGCGCAGATCCTGGCTGAGATCGATCCGAAGCTCGGGGAATGCCTGGCGATCGTCTGGTGGAAAGGCGGCGACGAGGCAAGCGAACGCATCTGGCTGGGCGAGGCGGACACCATCGTCGCCTATGGCGGCAATGACGCGCTGGCGGCCATCCGTAACCGCGTCCCGATCACGGCGCGCTTCCTGCCACACGGCCATAAGATCGGCTTCGGGTTGGTTTCGGGCGCGGTGCTCGACACGCGCAATGCCGGGCCGCTCGCCCGTCTCGTGGCCCATGATGTCATGCGCTATGAGCAGCAGGGCTGCTACTCGCCGCAGATGCTGTTCGTCGAGCGTGGCGGCAAGGTCTCGCCGCGCGAATTCGCCGCGTTGGTCTCGGGCGAACTGGCGAGCTTTGCGCGCACGCATCCGCGTCGGGCACTGTCGGTCGCGGAGGCTGCCGGTGTGGCCGCCTGGCGCAGCGCCGAGGAAATGCGCGCCTTCGACGAGACCGGACGCGCGGTGCTCGGCGATGCCGGCGATCCCTGGAGCGTCGTCTGCGTTGAGGCGGCTGAGGGACTGGCGCCGAGTGGGCTGAACCGTACGCTCAAGATCGTGGCGGTGGACAGTCTTGATGCGGTCGTGCCGCTGGTGGCGTCTCACCGGGCGTTCCTGCAGAGCGTGGCGGTTGCTGCCGCCCCCGAGGAACTGTTCCGGGTCGCGGCGTTGCTGGGTGAGGCCGGCGTGACCCGGATCTGCGCTTGCGGGCGGATGACGGCGCCGGAGGCCGGCTGGCACAATGACGGGCGCTTCAACCTGCTCGACCTCGTCACCATCACCGAGATCGAGCAATCGGCCGAACTCGCCGCTGAAGGCTTCGCGCCCTATGTCGACTGAGCGGCACGGCGAAGGCTTCGTCGCGATCGAGCAGGCGAGCTACCGCTATGGCGCGGAAGCCCCCATCGTCGATCGCGTCGATTGGGCGATCCCGCGCGGGGCCTTCCATTGCCTCATTGGGCGCAGCGGCAGCGGCAAGACGACGCTGCTGAAGCTGGCGGCAGGGCTGCTTGCGCCAGATGAGGGCTGCGTACGCATCGACGGCGCCGCGCTGGAAGGGCCAGGTACCCGGATCGGTTTCGTCTTTCAGCAGCCGACGCTGCTCGACTGGCTCAGCGTCATCGACAATGTGCTGCTGCCGCTCTCGCTGAAGCGCAGCCTGCGGGCGGAGGACCGGGAGAAGGCGCGGGAGCTCTTGGACCTCGTTTCGCTCGGGGATTACGCACACAGGCATCCGGCGCAGCTTTCGGGGGGCCAGCAGAGCCGGGTCGCGGTCGCCCGGGCGCTGATCGCGGAACCGGATCTGCTGCTGCTCGATGAGCCTTTCGCCGCGCTCGATGCGCTGACGCGGGAGGAACTTCAGGACGACCTGCTGGCGCTGTGTGCGATGCAGGCGACGACCGTGCTCTTCGTCACTCATGACATCACGGAGGCTGTCTATCTTGCCGACCGCGTCGCGATTATGGCGGCGGGCCGGCTGCATCATGAGTTGGCGGTGGACCTGCCGCGTCCGCGCAACCGGGCGATGCGCTATGGCCAAGCCTTCAACACGCTCTGCCTGGAGTTGAGGCAGGCGATGGATGGCGCACCATGACCGTTCGCATCGCATCGGCCCTGTTGCTGCTTGCCCTGCTCGGCGGCTGGGAGGCCTGGTGCCGGCTCGGCAATGTGCCGGCGCTGATCGTGCCGGCACCGTCCTCCGTTTTCGCAACGCTCTGGAGCGAGATCGTCAGCGGGCGGCTGCTTCCGCATCTGGCGATCACGGCGACCGAGATGGCGCTGGGCCTGGCGCTCGGCTGCGTGGTCGGGCTCGGCACCGGCATCCTGCTGGACGAAGCCAGCTTTCTGCGCCGGCTTCTGCACCCCTACATCGTCGCCAGCCAGGTGGTGCCGAAGCTTGCCTTGGGCCCGCTCTTCATCATCTGGTTCGGCTTCGGCATGGCGCCTACGGTGGTGATCACCGCGCTGATCTGCTTTTTCCCGCTGATGGAGAATACGCTGACTGGCTTGGCTCAGGTCGATCCGGCCCGGCGCGAACTGTTCCGCATGCTGGGCGCCAGCCCGCTCCAGACGCTGCTGCGGCTGAAGCTGCCGAGCGCCCTGCCGGTGATCCTCGCCGGGCTTCGCGTCGCGGTCGTGCTGTCGCTGGTCGGGGCGGTCGTCGGCGAGTTCATCGGCGGCCGGGCGGGGCTCGGCGCCTCGATCATCGCCGCTCAGAGCGTGATGGATTCCAGCCTGATGTTCGCGCTCTTCATCGTGATCACGCTGCTGGGCATGGTTTTCTATCAGGCGGCGCTCCTGACCGAGCGACTGCTGCTGCGCCACCATCTGAAAGGGTAAGTCATGATTGCCGCGAACCGCTTCGATCTTTCGCATGTCCTCCGAATGGGGCTCGTCATCCTGGCCGGAGCGAAGCGGAGCGCCGGGATCCATCATAGGGCGGCGACAGTGCCCTACGATGGATCCCGGGACGCCCTGCGGGCGCCCAGGATGACGGGGAGGGTGGTGATCGCGGCCCTGACAATGTTCATCGGCCTCTCTTCCGTCGCCCACGCCCAACCCCTCGACAAGGTCACGGTCGCGGGCTGGAGCCAGCCGATCAGCGAGATCACCAATCTGCTGGCCGAGCCGGACAAGGGCTTCTTCAAGGCCAAGGGCATCGATCTCGGCTATGTGCCGGGCAGCGGCGGCGGCTCGGCGATCCAGAACATGCTGACGGGCCAGGCCGACATTGCCTTCACAGATCCCGCTGCGCTCTATCTCGCGCTCGACAAGGGCGAAAAGCTGGTCGCGATCTACAACATCTATCCGCAGAACGTCTTCAACGTGGTCGCGCCCAAGTCCAAGGGCATCAAGGGTCCGGCCGATCTCAAGGGCAAGCGCATCGGCGTCTACTCCCTGTCGAGCGGCACGCGGCAGAACCTGCAGGTGCTGCTGCATCAGGTCGGGCTGACGGAGAAAGACGTGACGATCGAGGTCACCGGCCTGCTCAACTTCGCGCCGCTGATCCAGGATCAGGTCGATGCGACGGCTGCGACCGATACCGGACTCCTGGTCGCGAAGATGAGGGGGCTGCCCGAGGTCGACGTCATCGAGGTCAAGGACCATCTCAATCTGCCCAGCGACATTTTCGTCGTGACGCAGGCGACCTATGAGGCGAAAAAGCCGCTGCTCAAGCGCTTCCTCGCAGCCTATCGCGACAGCGCCGCCTGGATGATCGCCAAGCCTGAAGATGCGGCCAAGGTTGCCGTGACGCGGGCGATCAACGGCCGCGACGAGGCGCTCAACCTCGAGATCATCAAACTGCGCAACATCTCGACGGTGTCACCGACGACCCATGCCAAGGGGCTCGGCCATTTTGACCCGGAGCTCATGCAGAAAGGCGCCGATACGTTTCATCAGCTCGGGCTGATCTCAAAGCCGCTCGACATGGCCACGGTGGTGAAGTCGGATTTGATCCCGTGAGCTTCACCGTTATCGCGAGCGCAATCCCGGCTTATCGGACGAGGCCATCGCCATGAAGTTTCGCGACAGGACAATCCTCGTCACCGGCGCAAGCCGGGGCATCGGCGCTGCCATCGCCAAGGCTTTTGCCGCCGAGGGCGGGCTGGTGATCGTGAACTACCGCCGCAGCGAGGCGGCGGCACTGGCCGTCGTCGAGACCTGTCGCGCGGCCGGCGGGCAGGCGCTGGCGATCGCGGCCGACGTCACGGTGGCAGCCGAGGTCGAGGCGATGGTCGCGCGCATCGCGCAGGAGGCCGGCCGCCTCGACGTCGTCGTCAACAATGCTTTCGCGCCTTATGTGTTCGACGCGGACAACCGGGCACGCTTCTGGGAGACGCCGTGGTCGGCCTATCAGGCGCAGGTCGATGGCGCGCTGAAGGCCACCTACAACGTCTGTCAGGCTGTGCTGCCGTTGATGCGGCAGCGGGGCAGGGGCTCGATCGTCAACATGGCGACCGATCTCGTGGCGCGGCCGAGCATCGCCTATCACGACTACACCACCGGCAAGGCGGCCCTGATCGGCTTCAGCCGCAATCTCGCGACCGAGCTCGGGCCGCTCGGCATCCGGGTGAATTGCGTCGCGCCGGGGCTGGTCTGGCCGACGGATGCGAGCCGGGGGACGCGCGAGGCGGTCAAGGACATGCTGATTGCCCAGACGCCGCTGGGTCGCATCGCCACGCCGGAGGATGTCACCGGGCCGGTGCTCTTCCTCGCCTGCGACTGGAGCGGCTTCGTCACCGGCCAAACCCTGCATGTCGATGGCGGGCTGGTGATGAGCTGAGACGTGGCGCGCATCAGGAAATTTGAGCGGTCTTGTGAAGCTACGTTATGAGGTCGGCGCTCGGTCCGCACGAAGTTCCGTGCCCGGGGCATCGCGCCGCACAACTGGGCCGGCATCTGAAATTTTCACCGTGAATGCGTGAACAGCGCAAGGACTATGCTTGCGACTTCGGCGGCGCGCGCTTTTTGCCGCCAGGTAGCAATCTGGAAGGCCATAGACGGCGAAATGGGTGGGTGCGGGTCGATGGCTTAGGGCGCGGGCGAGGCCGGCTGGGTCGGGCTGATGGCGTTAGGGCGGTGCGCGGGGGCGTCGCCCGGCGCGATCTCCATCCTTAAAATAATAATTGATATTATCTCTTGATCCGTCATTATTAATTTAGTATCAAGCACCTCAGCCGGACGAACGGCCCCAACCTCGAAGGAAGGAAGTCGCCATGTCTGCCCTGCTCTACACTCAGTACGTCGCCGCTAAGTCGGATCGCCACGTCGGTACTCTAACCGTTGTCGAGGGCCGTATCGAACACGCTTTGGAAGATTTGCCGATGGACGAAGACACACTCGTGTTTGTTGATCGCAAGACGAACGAAGTAATCTACGCCGGGACATCGTCTCTCAACGTCAACCACCTTGGACGTATGTCGAACCACACCGTCCGTGACACCTCGCATGATTGGCTTTCGTGGTACATTCGACTGGCTTGCACGCATGTCGATGTCTACATGGTTTTCGACGGGCGCTATGCAGATCTCACGGCTCGGTCGGCCAACAAAAAGGCGCAGATCAGGGTTGCGGTAAATAAGCTAGAAGGTAAGGTGGATACTAATTCCCTGCGTAACAAGCTTAATGAAATCGATCAGGAGATCGGTGACCTGTTAAAGCGTCTAACTGCCCTTCACGCCGAACGGTCCGCGATTGTTGGTAGTCTTTTTTTGTCGAAGAAGGCGTGAGTGAGCTTGCGCTTACCGTTCCGCCTTTCACCATCTAATCCAATCGAAATCTAACTAGCCCGCTTGATGCACGTCGATCGTCCTTTGGTGGGCTGAGCCAGTGATCTGGTCATCTGGTGGTGCGTTTTCACAACGTTGATCGGGCGCCGGCGGTGATCCGTCGTGA
>QBLV01000001.1:0-47510 GCA_003241815.1 Hyphomicrobiales bacterium
GACGCCGGGTTCCAGCAGCCCCGATTCGCTGGCGACGGCACGGTGAAAGCGCACCAACCCATCGCCGCTGAGCAGCCCCTCGACCGTGACGCGCGGAAGCCCCGCCGCCAGCAGCCCCGTCGCCAGGGCCGGCCAGATCTTCGCCTCGGTCGGGTCTTCCGGGCCGATGCCGATATGACCGCATTCGGTCGGCACCAGGACCCCGCGCGCGCCACGCTTGACCAGAGCCGCCGCACCAAAGCCGGTGCCAGGGCCGAGCACGAGGCGCACTCCGTCGGGCTCCGGCGCACCCGCGACCATGGTCGTCAGGTCGGTCTCGCGCAGCACGGCAAGCGACGCCGCCTGCGCCTCGAAATCATTGACGAGGAGCCCCTGTTCGAACCCGAGAGCGCGCCCGATCTGCGGCCCGTCGAAATGCCAGTTGGCGTTGGTGAGTTGTGCGCTGCGCCCTTCCAGCGGGCCGGCGACGGCGAGCACTGCTGAGCGCGGCCGCTGCGTCAACGTCGTCAGCACCGCCTCGAACGCCGCCTCGGGCGTCGCGTGGCTGCCGGTGGCGATGCGCGTCAGCGCCCGAGGCTGCGAACCGGCGTCCTCGACCAGCGAAAGACGGCAGTTCGTGCCGCCGATATCGGCGACGAGCACCGGGTAGGAGAATTCCGCCATCACGCAGCGTCCAGCGGATCGGGCTGATGCGGTGGGGGCCTGCGGTAGTCCGAAAACCAGCCGAGCCCTTCGAGCGTACCCGCCTTCGGCCGGTACTCGCAGCCGACGAACCCGTCATAAGCGAGTTCGTCGAGCAGTCCGAACAGGCTCGGATAATCGGGGCCCGTGCTGTCGGGTTCATGACGTCCATCGGCGCTGGCGATCTGGACATGGCCGACCAGCGGGAACAGCGCCTTCAGCTTGCCCGCGACGTCGCCGTGGATCAGCTCGCAATGATACATGTCGAACTGCAGCTTGACGTTCGGCCGTCCGGCTTCGCGGACATAATCCGCCGCCCGGTCGAAATCGTTGAGGAAATAGCCCGGCATGTCTTTGCCGTTGATCGGCTCCAGCAGCAGGTCGATGCCATGCGGCGCCAGCGCGTCGGCTGCGTAGGCCAGCGAGGCGCGATAGGTCTCTTGTGCCGTCCTGTCCTCGGGATCGGCAAGGCCCGCCATCATGTGCAGGCGCTTCACGCCGGTCTGATGGGCATAGGTGAGCGCGGTCTCGATGCCGGCCCTGAACTCGTCCTCGCGCCCCGCCAGCGCGGCGATGCCACGCTCGCCCTTGGCAAAGTCGCCGGGCGGCAGGTTGAACAATGCCTGCTCCAGCTCGCCGCCGGCCAGGGCCAGTCCGATCTGTTCGGCTGAGTGCTCATACGGAAACAGGAACTCGACCGCCTCGAAACCGGCATCGGATGCCGCCTTGAAGCGGTCGAGAAACGCCCATTCGGTGAACATCATCGAAAGATTGGCGGCAAAACGCGGCATGACGGTCTCGAGGCTGGTGACGGTTGAGCAAGGCTAGCGCGATGCGCGGCCTGCGTCATCGGGCAACGCGTCAGGTCGCGATTGCGTTCCGATCCGTCTCGCACTGGTCGTCACTCCCGACAAGCCGCAACGCAGCGCCGCTCCGGATTGACGTGGCGGGACGCAGGCCTTTCACGGCTTCTTCGCCGGCGGGTTCGGATCCGCCGAGAAATGCCGGAAGACCATGTCGGGCGAGGAGGTGTTGTGACGCGAATGGGTGGTGCGGCCCATCCAGATGTCGGTCGCCTTGCCGCCCGTGAACGGCATCAACGGCTCCTCGCGCCAGCCCTTTGCACCAGGCTCGCGCACCGCGATCCGAGCGACGTCGTTGTTGCCCTCGGTGACATACATCGACCGCAGCGCCACAAAGGCCTTGCCGCCGGTTACCGGCTTGTCGAGCACCGCGTCCAGCACCATCCGGTTCTCGTCGACGCTGTCGAGCCTGAGCGTGCCGGCCGAACCATCCTTGAAATTCAGCTTGAACGAGAGCGTCTTCGGATCGAACTCGATCTCCCTGATGTTCACGACGGGACGCGCGCCATCCTGCTCGATCGGCCCGAACAGGAACGAGGAGCCATAGGCGGCTGCGGATAGCTGCGGCGGCGGCAACGGCCGGGTGCGCCAGTAACCGTCCTGCGGATAGACGACGAGAACTTCGTAGGAGCCTGTTTTGCCGAGCTTCCAGAGCTGGACCAGATGCAGCCCCTTCTCGACGCGGTCGCCGACCTTGAAGGTCGTGTCCGACGGACGCCAGAAGGTCGGAAAGGTGTAGCCGACGAGCCAATACTCGATGCTCTCGTAGAAGGTGACGCGCTGCGGCGGAACCGGTGCCTTGAACGCAGGGTCGCCGGTCATGTCGCAGGCCGTCCAGTCGGCCTCCCAATTGTCGCGCAGGAGGCCGGCGATATAGGCGGGATGGGCGGCCTCGATCTGGAAGCGGCGCACCTCCGGAGAGATCGCCTTGATCGTGACGTTGTCCTTCTCGGCACAGAGCACCGGCTCGGATTCGTTCTTGACCTCTACGGCGATATCGCCAGCCGCGAAAGCAGGTGATGCGGCACAGGCCAAGGCCAGAAGGGCGATGCGGAGGCGGGTCTTGAGTGTCGTCATGAAGGCTCAGCTCTCGAGGGTCGCATAAACATCGCCCGAATTGGCGGCATGGGGAAGCTCGCGCAGATAGCCACCCATCGCCTCGGCGCTGGCAGGCTCGTCGAACTCCAGCCGCTGGCTTTCACCAAGCGCGAGATTGAAGCGATAGGGTCCGAGCGTCTCCAGGAGCGCGAGGCAGGCTTCGGCGACGTCGCGCTGGATTGTAGTGAACTCGAAGGAGATCACCGGGACCGGCCGGGTCAGCCCCGCCAGCACATGCGCCTCGAAGCCCTCGACATCGATTTTGAGCAGATTCGGCATGCCGTGCCGCGCGATCAGCGAGTCGAGCGTGGTGCAACGGACGGCGATCTCGTGATCCCAGACCTGATCGGCCCAGCCGTCGGCCTCGGCGGCCGCACCGATGAACGCGTCCGAGGCCGTCGAGACGGTTGGGTTGGCGCTGTTGATCCGCAGCGTGATTGAGCCGTCATGGTCGCCGCAGGCCGCCTCGACCAGGGTCACCTGTGCATCGCGGCCATGAATCAGTCGCAGCACCCGGGCCGGGCCGGGCTGCGGCTCGAGCGCGACGACGCGCGCGCCGAGACGGCGGAAGGACGAGACGCGGTCCCCGACATGGGAACCGATATCGAAGGCGAGATCTCCCGGCCGCAGGAAGCGGCCATAGAGCGTATCCATCGCAGCGTTGCGAACCGCATCGCCGTGATAGACGCGCAGCGAATGCGACAGCGCCTTGGCTGTGCCCTTGGGATAGATCGGAGCATTCATGCGCGCTGCCTATCAGAGATCGCCACGAGCTCAGCCGGAGGCTCGAAATCCTCGGGGATGCCGCAGAGCCCCCGGCGCGCGAACCATGCGCCCAACGCCGGCAGCGCGGTCGCCATCGCGAACGGGACTGCCAGCAGATAGCCCGCCGTCAGCGGGAGAGACCAGAGCAGAACGGCAGGCGACAGCACGATCAGCGCCCCGAACAGATAGGTTGCAAACAGCAGATGCGGCCACAGGCCGGCGAAGGCGGTGGCGAGCGACAGCGCATGGGCATCGCGCGCCTGCCCGTTCCAGCCGATCCGCGCGCGGCCGAACAGCAGGCCGACCATGAACAACGTCGTCCGAAAACTCGAGACCGCGCCCTGCAGGAAGGCGAAGACAACCTCGATGACAGCCGAGACGACGAAGCGCGCAGCCCCGCCATAACGCTTCACGCCATCTCTGCGAAGGAGGATGTCAGCGAAACCCGCCAGCTTGGGCGAGAGATACATGGCCAGGAACAGCAGATAGACGCCGGCCGCGAGACCTGCGGGGTAGCCCTCGATGCCTCGATCCTCGACGACCTTGAGCGGCAGCAGTGCGATCATCAGTGTCCAGGCTGGCAGGCCAAGAAACATCAGCACCGCCCAGAACAGTTGGAAACGGCTCATGGGCCGCAGGCCCGGAAGATCGAGCAGTTTGAGATATTGCAGATTCCCGAGGCACCAGCGCAGGTCGCGTTTGGCGAAATCGAGCATCGTCGGCGGGTTCTCCTCCCAGCTGCCCATTTCCTGCGGCAGCACCCGCACCTCGTAACCGGCGCGGCGCATCAGCGTCGCCTCGACCTGGTCGTGACTCATCACCGCGCCGCCGAGCGGCGGGCCGCCGGGCAGCACCGGCAGATGGCAACCCTCGCGGAACGGCGCGATCCGGACCATCGCGTTGTGCCCCCAGAACGGGCCGCAATCGCCGATCCACCAGGCCGAACCCATCGTGTAGGGCCGCATGCCCTGGCGCATCCCGAACTGGAAGACGCGCGCGAAGGCGGACCGGCTCGGCATGCCGACGACCAGGCTCTGCAGGATGCCAAGCTTGGGATAGGCCTGCATCATCCGCGTCAGCTTCACGATCGCCTCGCCCGACATCACGCTGTCGGCGTCGAGCGGCAGCATCACCTCGTAAGCGTCGCCCCAGCGCTCGCAGAAATCGCGGACATTGCCGGCCTTGAAGCCGGCATTGTCGCTCCGCCGGCGATAGGTGATGCGCCCATCCTCGCCGGTCTCGCGCTGCCATGCGGCGGCAAGGCGTTCTTCGGCCGCCACAACGGCGGGATCATCGCTGTCCGACAGCACAAAAAAGTCGAACCTGTCGCCCTCGCCGGTGGCATCGAGGCTGTCTTTGACCACGCGCAGTCGCTGGAAAGCGCGGGCGGGATCCTCGTTGCGCAGCGTCATCAGGATTGCGCTGCGGATCGCGAGCGGCGTCGGCTGATCGCCCGCCGTAGCGAAGGGCGCGACGCGCTCCATCCCGTCATCGACGCCATGCAGCAGCCAGAACCCGATCACCGCATTCCAGAAGCCGAGCACGGTCCAGGGCGCACCGAACAGGAAGGCGACGAAGATCGCGCCATCCGCCACGGTCCAGCCGCCGGCGCCAAGCACACGCGACAGCCCATAAAGCAGCGCCGCCAGCGTCGCGAGGTTCACCGCGAGAACGAGACGGCGCCGCGTCGCCAGCACCGCTTCCGACTGCAGCCCGGCCGGCGTCAGCCCCGGCAGCGCAAGCGCCGCATCCGGCACGGCAAGCCCTTGCGCCGCCGGCTGGAACGTGGTCGGAGCGGGGCGCTGGTTCATGGCGGTCTCTGTCATGCGATCGATCTGGACAAGGCGCGATCTGGGCAGGCGAATTGGGCAGAGCGGACGGGAGACGGCGACATGGCGCGAACCGACACGGCGCAGGAGCTAGAGCCGGCATTTCCGTCCAACGCAAGCGCATCCGCGACGGCGCTTTGGTATGTCGCTCCGCGTGAATGCGCCCTGAACGCCGAAACCCTCCCCGCGCTCACCGCACAGGACTGCCTCGTCCGCACGCTTTGGAGCGGCATCAGCCGTGGCACCGAGCGCCTCGTCTTCGAGGGCCGCGTTCCGGTGGGCGAATATGAGCGCATGCGAGCTCCTTTCCAGCAGGGCGATTTCCCCTTCCCGGTGAAGTACGGCTACTGCGCCGTGGGCGTCGTGGAGGCAGGGCCTACAGCGCTGCTCGGCGAGACTGTGTTCTGCCTGCATCCCCATCAGGACCGCTTCATAGCGCCCACCAACAGACTGACGCGGGTCCCGTTATACGTCCCAGCCAGGCGCGCGGTTCTCGCCGCCAACATGGAAACCGCTCTCAACGCGCATTGGGACGCTGGCTCCGGCCCGGCCGATCGCATCGTCGTGATCGGCGGCGGCGTGCTCGGCCTGCTCGTTGCGTGGCTTGCGGCCAGGCTGCCGGGTGCCGAGGTGACGCTCGTCGATATCGAGCCCGCCCGCGCCGGGCTCGCGGAGGCACTGGGCTTCCGCTTCTCCCTGCCCGAAGATGCACCTCGGGAGGCCGATATCGTCTTTCATGCCAGCGCATCGGCTCCGGGCCTGGCCACTGCCATCGCCGCCGCAGGCTTCGAGGCCCGCATCGTCGAGCTGAGCTGGTATGGCGAGGGTACGGTCGCAGCCCCGCTCGGCGGCGCCTTCCATGCCAAGCGGCTGCAGCTGGTTTCCACCCAGGTCGGTGGCATATCGCCCTCGCGCCGGGCCCGCTGGGATTATGCCCGCCGCGCGGCTGCCGCCATGGCGCTGCTTGCCGACGAACGGCTCGATGCGCTGATCACGGAGGATATTCCGTTTGATGAGGCTGCCGCACGCCTGCCATCGGTGCTTGCCCCCTCATGGCATGGCCTGACGGCAGCGATCTGCTATTGAGCGTCGACATGACCGTCTCCCGCACGCATCCCCGCCCGGCTCTGGTGCCGGAACTCAACATCACCGCGCTGCCCGCGAGCCTCGCCTTCTGGCGCGATCTGCTCGGCTTCCGCGTCCTCTACGACCGCCCCGAGCAGGGTTTCGCGGCGATCGAGTGCGACGGCGTCGAGTTCATGCTGGAGGAGTACGACACAGGACCGGCAGAACGGTGCTGGGAAACCGGCCCGCGCGAAAAACCCTATGGGCGCGGCATCAATTTCGAGATCATGGTCAAGGATGTCGACGTTCTGCTCGCCGCGCTGAGCCAGGCCTCATGGCCGCTCTTCTTCGGACCGGAACAGCGCTGGTACCGGATCAGCGAGACCGAAGAGACCGGCGTGCATCAATGTCTCGTGCAGGATCCGGATGGCTATCTTTTGCGTTTATCGCAGCCGATCGGCCGCAGGCCGCGCGCGCTCTGAGCCTGTTTTTCATCCAGACCAAGTCTCCATCCAGAATCAGGAACGCCCATGTTCTCCGTCGAAGTCCGCGACCGCATCATGATCGGCCACTCTTTGCCCGATCCCTTCTTCGGCCCCGCGCAGAACATGCATGGCGCCACCTTCGTCGTCGATGTCGCCTTCTTCCGGCCAACGCTGACGAAGCAGAACGTCGTGGTCGACATCGGCGCGGCGCTCGATGTCCTGAACAAGACGCTGAAGCCCCTGAATTATCAGAACCTCGACGCGCTGCCGCAGTTCACCGGCGTGCTGACGACCACCGAATTCCTCTGCAAATACATCTTCGACGCCATGGCCACTGCGGCAAAATCCGGCGCGCTCGGTGAAGACGGCGCCGGTCTGGCGCGCATCCGGGTGACGCTGCACGAGACCGATCTCGCCCGCGCGAGCTTTGAGGGCGCGCTCGCGTGAGCGCGATCGCCTTCGCCATCCCCGGCGACATCGACCTGCCGACCGGCGGCTACGCCTATGATCGCAGGCTGCTGGCGGAGTGGCGGGATATGGGCATCGAGGCCCGGCATGTCGCCTTGCCGGGCTCTTTTCCGTTTCCGACGGAAGCCGACCTGTCGCAGACCGGCCGCGCGATCCTGTCTCAGCCCTTCGACGACACACTGCTGATCGACGGGCTGGCTTACGGCGCATTTCCTGAAGGGATTGCGGCGGGGCTCGCCGGTCGCGTCGTCGCGCTCGTCCATCACCCGCTCGCGCTGGAAACCGGGCTTGACGAGCAGAAGGCGCAACAACTGCTGGCACGCGAAACAGCAGCCCTGCGTTACACCCGTGCCGTCGTGACCACGAGCCCGGCGACGAAGCAACTCCTGGTGAGGGATTTCGGCGTCGAGGCAGCGCGCATCACCGTCGCCGTGCCTGGCGTGGACCCCGCCCCGCGCGCAAAGGGCGGACCGGCCGATGGTCCGCTGCGGCTCCTTGCCGTCGGCTCGATCGTTCCGCGCAAGGGCTATCATGTGCTGGTCGAGGCGCTCGCCACCTTGCGCGACAGGAAATGGCATCTGACCATCGTCGGAGCCGACGACCGCGCGCCCCAGACCATGCGCGATCTGACCGACCAGATCGCCGCAGCCGGGCTCACGGACCGCATCTTGCTTGCGGGAGCGGTGAACGACACGACGCTTGCAGCGGCCTATGACCGCGCCGACCTCTTCGTCATGCCCTCGCTGTTCGAGGGCTACGGCATGGTGCTGACCGAGGCGCTGGCACGTGGTTTGCCGATCATCTGCACGACCGGAGGCGCCGCAGCCGAAACCGCCCCCGACGCCGCCGCGCTGAAAGTCGCTCCCGGCGAGGCCGGCGCGCTTGCCAAGGCCCTCGCAAGCCTGATTGATGCGCCTGCGCAACGACGCGAATTGGCCGATGCCGCCTGGGTGGCAGCGGAGGCCCTGCCGCGCTGGCGCGATACGGCGGCGATCGTCGCCGGAGTTTGTCTGCCCGATGCCGGGCGAAAGGTAGGCTGATGGGTGGCTTCTCCCCCGAATGGCTGGCTCTGCGGGAGCCTGCGGATCATGCGTCCCGCAATCCGCAGGTGCTGGCGGCCGTCGGCGCGCATTTCGCGTCCAAAGCCTCACTCACCGTGGTCGATCTCGGCTGCGGCGCGGGCTCGAACCTGCGCGGCTCCTATGCCGCCCTGCCCATGCGCCAGCACTGGACGCTGGTCGATCTCGATCCAAACCTGCTCGTGGCCACCCGCGAAAGGCTGGCGGACTGGGCCGACGAGGCTCGCGAGCAGGGCGAGGAGCTGGTGCTGGCCAAGGGCGATCACATGATCACCGTCGATACCCGCCAGGCCGACCTGACCAAGGACCTCGAATGGGTGCTCGGCTGGCAGCCCGACCTCGTCACCGCCGCGGCCCTGTTCGACCTGACCTCGAAGCGCTGGATCGAACGCTTCGTCGCGGCGCTGACGAGCCAGCGGCTGCCGCTCTACACCGTCCTGACCTATGACGGCCGCGAAATCTGGCAGCCGCCCCACCCGGCAGATGCGCGAGTTCTGGCAGCGTTCAAGAACCACCAGCACGGCGAAAAGGGTTTCGGCCCAGCGGCCGGCCCGGACGCCACGGATGTGATGGCGGAGGCCTTCCGGAAATCGGGTTTCGCCGTCTCGATCGGCGACAGCGCCTGGCGGATCGGCGAGCAGTATGGCGAGCTGGCACAGACCCTGGCAAAGGGGATCGCCGATGCCGTGCTGGAAACCGGACAGATCGATGGCGCGACCGTCGCCGATTGGCTCGCGGCGAGAACGCAGTCCGCCGCCTCAGCCCTGGTCGGCCATCACGACCTCTGGGCGCGGCCGGTCTGAGCGGGAGGCCGCGCGCTCTTCTACCTCAAACCCGGCAGCATGCGGCGCAGCACGCCATCCCTACGGATGATATGGTGGTAGAGCGCGGCCCCGACATGGGCGCAGGCCAGCAGCGCCATGACGATGGCGAGCTTGCCATGGACCGTCAGGACCGAGTTGGCGAGATCTTCGTTCGGGGTTGCGATAGCTGGCAGATCGATCAACCCGAACACTTTGAGCGAGGGATAGAGCGAGATTCCGATCCAGCCCAGCAGCGGCACGACCAGAAGCAGGCCGTAGAGCGCCCAGTGCAGCAGATGCGAGCCCGCCTTCTGCCACCACAGCAGAGTTGGCTCGTCGGGCGGCGCGCCCCTGATCAGGCGGTAGGCCAGCCGACCCGCGACGAGCCAGAGCACGAGGAAGCCGAGAACCTTGTGCGAGCTGTAGAGTGCGTCGGTTAGCCCGTCCCAGACGTTCAGCGTATTGCCGCGATAGGTCATGGCGAGGCCGAGCGGCACCATGAACAAGACGGCGCCCGCCGTCGCCCAGTGCATGTGGCGGGCGGCCGCGCTGTAGACGGGGCGTGCCTCAACTTTGGTCACGGTGTCATGATGCTGCATCAACCCTGCTCCCCTGCCATGCGTCTTCCGGCTTGCCGTACCGGTGACCACATTCATCCCGCGTTCAAGGTCCCGAGCCTATCGAGATCTCAAGCCTATACGGCCTCTTCATAAAATTGGATGGCTGCGCTGAAAGGGCGGGCAGAATCTTTGCGCGATGGAACTGCCTTCGCCTCCAGCACGTTTGATGGAAAATGATGCAGCGTTGATCTATATCGACGACGCACCCGTACAAGCATAACCTCCCGCCGGGCCCAGGCCTTCCTGAGCGCAAGCCCAATCTGACGGACACTTCCATGCCTCAGTCGCGTACGCTGTTCGGACGGCCACTCGAGACGAGCCTCGTCGCGGTTGATCGGGCCATCGCCGAATTTCGGTCCGGCCGCCCGGTTCTGCTGCGGGCCGGCGAGAAGCTGGCGCTGGTGCTTTCGGCTGAACTGGCGGAAGGCGACCTTGTCGGCCGCCTCGACGGCCTCGCCGGCGGCAAGGCTCATCTCGCGCTGAGCGCGGCCCGGCTGCGCCGGCTCGGGGCCAAAAGCCGTGCCGAGACGGGTATTCTCGCTATGCCTTCGCTCAATCTGGCGCGCGTCGAGATGCTGGCACTCAAGACCGACGGCAAGGTCGATGCCCCCGTCGCGCCGGCCTCCGTCATCGATGACGCCGCCCTCGAACTGGCCCGTCTCTCGCTCGTGCTGCCGGCAGCCATCGTCGTGCCGGTTACTGCCACAGCCATCGCCGGCGAACCGCTGGTCGAGGTCGAAATCGATGCGCTGAACGGCTACCGCGCCGCCCAGGCTGCGACGCTGACCATCGTCGGCCGCGCTCCCGTGCCACTGGAAGGTGCTTCCGAGACCGAATTCGTCGTCTTCCGCGGCGGCGAGGGTCTGCGCGATCAGGTCGCGATCATCGTCGGCAAGCCCGATCTCAACGAGGCTGTTCCGGTCCGTCTGCATTCGGCCTGCCTGACCGGCGACCTGTTCGGCTCGCTGAAATGCGATTGCGGCGACCAGCTCCGCGAGACGGTGCAGTGGATGGCCGAGAATGACGGCGGAATCCTGCTCTATCTCGACCAGGAAGGCCGCGGCAACGGCATCTCCAACAAGATGCGTGCCTACAAGCTGCAGAGTCAGGGCTGGGACACCTACGACGCCGACGAGGTCCTCGGCTTCGATCTCGACCAGCGCCATTTCGATTTCGCCGCGACGATGCTGAAGCAGCTCGGCGTGACCAGCATCATCGCGCTGACGAACAACCCGCTGAAGGTCGGAGCCATTAAGGCCTCAGGCGTCGAGGTCACGGCGACACAGCGCGTGCTCGGCCGGCCGAATGTCCACAATGTCCGTTATCTCGCCTCCAAACGCGATCGCGCGGGCCATTCCATCGACATGGACGCGCTGATGGCGCGGGCCGCGCCGAAGGATTGAACGGATTGGCCCGTCCCCTGGCTGACCAGGAGGGCTTGATCATCATGATGACTTCGGGCACCGCAGCCTGATGTCGAACGCCACTGGCCCCGGATCTGGATTGCCGCCGACGCGCTGGCCCCTCGCCAGCGTCGTCTGCATCGTCACCCTGGCCTGGCTCACTCTGTCCTGGCCCTGGCTGTCGGGAATCGTGACCATCCCTTGGGACGCCAAGGCGCATTTTCAGCCGCAACTCCAGTTCCTGGCACAGGCCTGGCACAGCGGCCACTCTGCGTTCTGGACGCCTTATGTCTTCGCCGGTTCGCCGCAGATCGCCGATCCGCAATCCCTGATCTTCTCCCCACCCTTTGCGCTGATCGCGGCGCTCGAGCCGGCGCCCGGTTTCAGGCTGGGCGACTTCGCGAGGCTGGGCACGCTCCTGGCGGGCGCGCTCGCCTTCATCGTGCTGTTCCGCGACCGCGACTGGCACCCGGCCGGCGCCGTCGTCGCGGCATTGGCCTTCGCCTTCGGCGCGGCCGCCGCCTGGCGCATCCAGCATGTCGGTCAGGTACTGAGCCTCGGCTATTTCGCGATCACCCTTTGTCTTGTTTCACGGGCATTGGAACGCGGTTCGATCGCGTATGGCTTTGCAGCAGGCCTCGTGGCGGGTTTCATGGTGCTCGGCCGCGACCAGGTCGCGCTGCTCGGCGTGTATGTCCTGGCGGGACTGGTCATCGCGGCGATTGCGATGGCGCGCCAGCCCTTGCAGGCGCTACGCGCGAGCCTCCTTCCCCTGCTCGCAGGTGGACTGGGCGCCATCCTCGTCGCGACGGTGCCGATCCTGCTGACGGCCTTGCTGGCGGAAGAGTCCAATCGCCCGGTGATCGACCTGATCGGCGCCGGCAAGGGCTCGCTGCACCCGGCCGCCCTGCTGACCGGCCTGTTCGCCAATCTTTACGGCGCGGCCGGCCCGCTGGAGAATTTCTGGGGCGCGCCGAGCCCGGCCTTCGAGGCGCGCTTCGGACCCCAGGACCTCTACCTCGCCCGCAATATGAGCCAGCTCTATCTCGGCCTGATCCCGATGGGGCTGGTGCTGACCATCGGCATTGTGCGCGGCGCGCTGCTGCAGCGCGAGATCGTCGCATTGAGCCTCGCGGCGCTGATCGTGTTGATCTTCGCGCTCGGTCGCTTCACGCCGGGCTTCCAGCTGTTGTTCGAGCTGCCCGGCGTCTCCTTCTATCGCCGTCCGGCCGATGCGCTTTTCATCCTGGGCGCGCTGCTGGCGTTGCTGGGCGGCTACCTCACCCATCTCGTCATGACCGACACCGCCCCCCGCGCGCGGCCCTGGCAGCGCGCCGTCGAGATCGCGATATTCGTCGGCGCGCTGGGTCTCGCGCTCTGGCTCGCCTGGACGGTGGGGCGCCTGTCGGTCGCCGTCGTACCGCTGGTCACCGCGCTGCTCTGCGGCGTTTTGTGCATCGGTGCGCTGGTCGCCGCGCGCGGCTTTGCCCTGCGTGGCGCAAGGCTTGCCGCCGCGATCGTGCTCGCCGTCACGCTGACGGTGGATCTCTCGGTCAACAACGGGCCCAGCGAATCCACCGCTTTGCCCTCGCAGGATTACGACGTGTTGCGGGCCGACAGCGGCAACGAAACCATCGCCCTGCTCAAGCGCGAGACCGCCCGCACGGCAGGCCCCGACCGGCGCGACCGCATCGAACTCGCCGGCATTGGCTTCCACTGGCCCAATGCCAGCCTCGTCCATCAGCTCGACAACACGCTGGGCTACAATCCGCTCAGGCTCGGCCTTTACAGCAAGGCGACCGGGGCGGGCGACCATGTCGCTTTGCCCGATCAGCGGACCTTCGCGGCCCTGATGCCGAGCTATCGCTCGCTGCTCGCCGACATGCTGGGCCTGCGCTTCATCGCCACCGGCGTGCCCGTCGAACAGATCGACAAGACCCTCAAGCCCGGCGACCTCCTCCCGATCGCGCGCACTGCGGACGCCTATGTCTACGAGAACCCGCGCGCCCTGCCGCGCGTGCTGCTGGTGACGAAGGCCGAGACTGCCGATTTCGACGCGATCCTGGCGACCGGCCAGTGGCCGCAAGGCTTCGACCCGCGCCAGAGCGTGCTGCTCGACCGCGCTGTGGCGCCCCTGCCGCTGGGCCCGATCGCGACCGGCCGGCCCGCGAGTGGCCTGACCGCGCCGGGCACGAGCCCGCAAGGAACAGTGCGCATCGCCGACTACGGCACCACCGAGGTCACCCTGAAAGTCGACGCGCCGCAAGGCGGCTATGTCGTCCTCAACGACGTCTGGCACCATTGGTGGCAGGTCGAGATCGACGGCACGCCTGTGGAGATATTGCGCGCCAACGTTCTGTTCCGCGCCGTTGCCGTGCCCCCCGGGCGCTCGACGGTTCGGTTCGTGTTCCAGCCGTTCCGGGGGCTGTTTCAAGATATCGGGACGCGCCTGCGGGCAGGGCGAAATCCTACCAGCCGCGTTGCGCCTTGATCATCGCTTTCTGGGCGTCCTTCTGCTGACGCCAGGCGTCCTTCTGCATGTCGAGCTGCATCCGGTTATAGTCCCGGATCCGATCCTTCCGCGACGTGGCATTGCGATAAGCGTCCCAGTCGTAATGATCGTCATGGACATAATCGTCCTCGCCTAAACTCCTGAACAGGTCGCGCAGGATGGACCGGACGGGAACGACAGGCGCTGTTGCGGCAGGGTCGACGCGGCTCACCGCTGGCGCAACCGGCTTCGCCTGCGCGGCAAGGGGAGCGCCTGCTAAAGCAGCGATGGATATGGCAAAAATACCTTGGATGATCGTCATCGGGCCCGCTCCACTGACAAATGCAGACTTCGTCACTCCGCTTGTCTGGCGAAGCTATGTGGCAATTCCGGATCGAGAAAGCGGAACCCAACGACGCGGTTTCCTATATTGCGCTCGAACTGGATGGTCCCGATCGGCGCGTTTCCGGTCATGGCGACGATCGGCACGAAGGCTCGCGTCTGGGCGAGCCGCACCTGGAACCGGTTGGGGTCGGCCTTCCCCGCCTCGAGCAGCAACAGAGCATCGGTCTTTTCGAGCAGCACCTGCAGCCGACCGTCTTTCACTGAAACGGTCGCGCTACCGAGAAGCGGCGAGGCATAACTGCCGGCGAGCGCATTGTCATCGACGGGCAGCGGGCCAGGAACGAAGGCCTTGAGTTCCGCCTGCTCGCGTTCGCGCTGCGTCGCGGCAACCGCAGCACCGATCGCGACATTATCGACCAACGGATTGCCCAGGACGCGATCGTAGAACCATTGCGCGACCGCATCGGCCATCCCGGAGCTGCCGATATTGGTCAAGATGACCAACCCGACCCCGGCATCCGGCAAGAAGCCCACATGGGCGCCGAAACCCATCGTCCCGCCATTGTGCCAGATAACCCGCCCGCGGGGCGTCGCCATGATGACCCAGCCGAGCGCATAGCTCAGCCGCTCCGACATCGCCACCCGCGGCGTCCAGGTCACGTCGAGATTGGCCTCGGATATCAGGACCTTATCGCCGAAATGCCCCCGACCGAGCTGCAGACGCAGCCATTTCGACAGGTCGGGGACGTTGGAGTTCAGCGCCCCGGCCGGGCCCATGGCATAAGGGAACGCGGCATGGAAGGGAATCGGCACGGGGCTCTCGTCCAGTCGATGACCGGAAGCGTGGTTCTCCGCCTTCTCGATCCCCTCCGGCGTTGCCGACGTCGCGGCCATGCCGAGCGGATCGAGCAGCATGCGCTTCAGCGACGCGAACCAGCTCTTGTCGCCATTGACCGAAGCGACGATCTCTCCCCCGGCGATATGGGGAATATTGAGATAGCGGAAATCGGAACGAAAGATGCCGACCTGCGGTGCGACGCGCAGCGAGCGGATCATCGTCTCCGTGTCGAAACCGAGGAAGGTCAATCCGTCGTTGACGTAAGGGGTCAGGCCGCTGCGCTGGGCGGCGAGATCAAGGATCCGGAAATCGCGGCTGACCCAGGGATCGGCCAGTTGAAAAACCGGCAGGTGATCGACCACCGGGTCGCTCCATTTCAGAGTGCCGGCATCGACAGCCTGGGCGAGCGTAGTCGCGAAGAAAGCCTTTGTCGTCGATCCGATCTGGAAGATTGTGTCAGCAGAGACGGGCGCGGCATCCCCGGCCCGGCGCTGTCCGAAGCCCTTCGCATAGATCAGCTTGTCGTCGAAGACGATCCCGAGAGCGACGCCCGGGACCGAGAACGCCTTCATTCCGGCCTCGACCTGTTTTTCCAGCTCGGGCAGGAGTTTCTCGATGGCGGCGGCATCGAGGCCGGCCGCCCCTGCGGGCGCGACAGCCAATCCAGGACCAAACAGCAACGTTGCGACAATGCAGGCAAGGCGCCGCACCGCGAAACCAACGCGCGAACGCGCTGGTATGTCAGCGTCAGACATGGATTCCCCCCATGCGGCAGCGGCATACACCGTCCGACGTGTCATTTTGAAAAGGGAATATGAGGATAGGCTCTACCGGTCCGCAGCAATTTTAGTTTTGCGTTCTTCGGTACCTGTCACGGTCGCTTCGACAGCGATGTCCTGTGGGACGCTCCCTACCCCAGCGCCGCCATCGCCGCGACCGGCTTGACCGGGCTCCCCGCCAGCACGGCCTCCAGCCCCGCCGGATCGAGCACGCCATCGCGGATCGTCTCGTCGCGATGGATGCCGCCAGCGATGAACAGGCTGTCGAAACCCATCAACCGGGCGCCCGCCAGATCGGTGCGGACCGCGTCGCCGATCACCAGCACCTTCGCCGGATCGACCGGATGGCCGCCACGTGCACTGAGCGCCGCCTCCAGCGCCAAATCATAGGCCGGACGGTACGGCTTGCCGGCCCAGGCGACGCTGCCGCCGAGCTCCTCATAGATCAGGGCCAGCGCCCCGGCACAGGGCAGGAGATCGTGCCCGACATGGACGACGAGATCGGGATTGCCGCAGATGAACGGCACGCCACGCGCCGCGAAACGCTCCAGCAGCGGGCGATACTGCTCAGGCGTCTCGGTGCGATAGTCGTTGAGCTCGGTGGCGACGACCAGATCGGCTTCGTCCTCTCCGACCAGCTGGATATCGGCGCTGTCGAAAACCGAACGATCGCTTTGCCAGCCGATATGGAAGACCTTGCGGTGATGGCTCTCGGCGATCAGCGCACGCGTCACGTCGCCGGAGGTCACGAGCCCGTCCCAGGCGTCGCGTGGCACGCGCTTCTTGTCGAGGAGATCGGCGACCTGCTCGGACGGGCTCGGCGCGTTAGAGAGCAGGACCACCGCCCCGCCCTGCTCGCGAAACGCGCCCAGTGCTGCGCAGGCCGGCGGCAGCGCCCAGACGCCATCATGCACCACGCCCCAGACATCGCTGATCAGCACATCGTATCGGGCGAGCAGCTGGCCCGCCGTGTCGAGAACCGGAACGGCCATCAGTGGTCTTTCTTCGCTTCAAGAGCCATCCGCGCCTCGACATCGGCACGGCGTGGGAGGGGCGCGACCGCGCCGAAGCCCTGCGTCGAGAGGGCTGCTGCGACATTGGCATAGGCGCCGGCAGCGAAAGCATCGCCGGTGCGGATATATTCCGCCAGGAAGGCTCCGTCATAGCAATCGCCGGCGCCGGTGGCATCGATCGCCTCGACGGTGATCGGCACCAGCCGCTCGCGTCGCTCCGGCGTCGCCACCAGCGAGCCCTCATGGCCGAGCGTCAGCGCCACGATCTTTGCGCCGAGCCCAAGATAGAAATCGGCGATGGCGTCGGGCTCGCTGAGGCCGGTGAGCTGCGTCGCGTCGTCATAGCCCGGCAGCACGATGTCGGCCATGCCGCAGGCCGCGTTGATGATCGCCCTCGCGCGTGTCAGCGGCCAGAGCTTGAGCCGCAGATTGGTGTCGTAGGCGGTCAGAACGCCGGCCTCGCGCGCCAACGCAAAAGCCCCAAACACCGCGTCACAGGCCGATGCCGAAATCGCCTGGCTGATGCCGGACGCCTGCACGATCCGGGCGGATGCGATCAGGTCGCGGTGCAGGTCGCGCGGGCTCATCAGGCTCGCGGCCGATCCCGCGCGCAGATAGGAAAACACATGGCCAGACGGGCCGTGATCGACGAAATACAAGCCCGTGGGAGCGCTTTGATGCGTCGGGACGTGAGAATCGTCGACCCCCTCCCGATGCCAGAGATCGCGGATCGAGCGACCGGCCATGTCGTCGCCGAGCGCGCCGAAATAAGCTGCCTTCGCGCCCTGCCGCGACGCCGCGATGGCGCAGTTCGATGTGTCGCCGCCATGCCCGAACTGGAAGGCGCCTGTCTCGGCACGGGTCGCGTTGAACTCGCCGAGCGGCTCGCCGATGCAGAGAAGGTCGAAGCGGGGTTCTGTCACGGGGCGGAGACCATCTCTGGGAAAGACACGAGCGAGTTCGGAAGCACATTCTGCGCGTCTTCCTAGAGCATCACCGCGATCTGAGGAAAGTCGTTTCGACCGGAACCGGCGCTATTCGGCCGCTTCCTGCTTCGGCGGCATGGCCATCAGCCGCTCGGCCACCGCCATGATCTCCCGGCGCAAAGCGGCGTTCGCCTCCGGATCTGGCGCCACGGCGGCGGCCCCTGCCTTGCGCGCCTGCGCCGTCTCGCGCTTAAGTTTGGCCCTCTCGGTGCGCGACTGCTCCAGCGCGCCCTTCAACGTCTGCACCTCGGCATGCACCGCTTCGAGCTGCGCATCCCGCGCCCGCAGATCCTCGCGCAAGCCCGACATCTCCCGCGATGCGCGCTCCCGCTCGACATCGAGCGCCGTCGTCGCCTGTGTCAGTTCCTGCTCCATCGCCTGCCTCGCCTCGTTGTCGCCAGCCCGGGCCTGGGTTTCCTGCGCCAGCAGCGTCCCGATCTTAAGAGCCTCGGAAGCAGCCGCGCCAGCGCGGGAATCGGCAGCAGCAAGCCCGGCCTCGGCCTGCTCGGCGCGCGCCGCCAGCGCATCGGCACGCAGCCGCTCACTGTCGCGGTCGATGGTCATCGCCTTGAGCGCAGTCTGACTTGCGTTCAACTCGGCTTCCCTGGCCGCGAGCCGAGCGGCAAGGTCGCGGCTGCTGCCTTCGAGCACCATGATCTTCGTGCGGTCCTCGACCTGTGCGACCCGCTGCTGATCGTAGTCCTGCCGGAGACTCGCCAGCGCCGTCTCGCGCTCGGTCAGGAGCGCTTGGGTCCGGCCAAGCGTGTCGCGCTCCTGCGAAAGCTCGCCATCTCTCGCCGCAAGATCAGCACTGGTACCCGTCAGCGCCGCCCGCGTTTCCGTGAGGGTGTGCTCGACACTGGCGAGATCCGCAACACGCCTGTCGAGAGTGGCCGTGGTCTCGGCGAGCATGGCGGTCTCATGCGTCAGCGCGGCGCGGGTCCGCGACAGCTCGCCATGGGTCGTCTTGAGCTCAGCCTCCAGCGCGGCAATGCGTCCGTCGCGGTCGCGCACTGTGCCGTCGAGTTCGCCGATTTTCATGTCGCGGCGGCCGAGTTCCTGCATCGCGCCGGCCTTGGCCGCGAAACCACGCGCCGCTTCCTGCTCCAGCGCGCGGGCCCGCAGCGCGAGTTCGGCGCGCAGATGATCCCGATCGGCAGCGATCTCGGCGAGCGACAGCGGAAACGCCGCTTCCGCACGTTTGCGCGCCAGTCTGTCGGCGCGACGAGACAAGGCCGGCACAACCGCCAGAGCCAGCAGGCTTGCGCACAGGAAGCCGAGCGCGACGAGCATGACAGCTTCGATCAAGACCTGCGGCTCCACGTCGGGGGGCTGTCAGATTAGGACATTGCGCCTGAAAGCGGAAATCTGTTTCGGTGCGCCTGCCGTCTCTAGCTATTGTTGCACGCCGGCTTCCGCAATCAGGCGCCGCAGCATTGCGCTAGGGCATGCCGATGCGACTGCGGGCAGAGAGCTCAGAACGGGTTCCAGGTCGCCTGTGGCGTGAACTTCAGATAGCCGAGATTGACGCCGAGCCGCCAGCCGACGCCGGTGCGGATCGGCACCACCGTAACACCTTCGCCAGCCAGCGCGGTGAAGCCGAAACCGCCGATGAAGTAGGCCGAGCCATCGACGCCGACGAAACGCTGATAGAGCGCCTCGACGGCGGGCAGCCCATAGACCAGCATCATCGTGCGGGCGCCCTCGCCGCCGAAATCGAAGCCGACGGAGGGCCCCTGCCAGAACACCTTTCGGTCGCCGGCATTGCGGGTGAACAGCGTGCCCTCGCCGTAGCGCAGGCCGCCGACGAAGGCACCGGCACCCTCCTGCCCCAGCACATAACCATTTGGCTCGCCCCAGCGCCTGACCGCCTCCTCGACTGCCAGCGCGAGCCCGCGCGAGACATTGCCGAAAAACTGGTGGCCCGAGCCGACGAGCTCGTTCTGGGAGAATGAACGGCTGTTGCCATAGGATTGCTGGGCCAGCACGGGCCCCGGCAGACTGGCCGTACCGGTGGCGGCGAGCGCGAGACCACCCTGGATGAGGCTGCGGCGTGTGTGTGTCATCAGGTGGGATCTCCGAATGGGGCGCGCGTCGGCGCCGTCGATCCGCTCCGGCGCCTCGACCCGGGGGCTGCCCGCAGCCCGGCGAGGTCTCCGCCAAAACGGTGGAAGGGTGATGCCGGACCCGGGTGATCCGGCGAAATCCGAACTTCAGGCATGATGCCGCGCAAATGCGAACCTATTCCGTAACCAGTTTGATACCCTCGAAAGTGTATCCAAGCCGTGAAGATCGCAGGGCGGGCTCAGTGCTGCCAGGCACACCATAAAATGAGGATTTGCCTGCGATGAAGGCTGGAACATGGCGGCGCCGGATTTCGGCTGACATGGGCGCCCTGGCGATGAGCGTTATGGTGACCGCCGCGCTCGTCGATCCTGTCTTCGCCTATACGGCCCGTCTGCCCTCGGGGCTGCCCGAACTGCCCTCAATGGCAGAGACCATGCAGCTCGACCCTCAGGCGGGCTTCGCACTGCAGGGCTATGATCCCGTCGCCTACCGGCTCGAGAAGCGCGCCGTTGCCGGGAGTCCGGCCTATGAAACCGTTCATAACGGAGCTGCCTGGCGCTTTGTCTCGGCTGCCAACCGCGCGGCATTCCTCGACGCGCCGGAGGTCTACGAGCCCGCCTTCGCAGGCTTCGACGCTTCGGCCGTCGCTGACGGGCGCGCCGTAGACGCCGATCCACGCCAGTTCGCCATCATCGGCTCGCGTCTTTTCCTGTTCCGCACGCAAGTGAACCGCCGCCGTTTCGTCGACGACTCCGGTCTGTTGACGCTGGCGGACTCGCAATGGAACGACGTCTCGCGCAGCATCGCCCGCTGACTCAGGACAAGACCGGCTCGCGATCAGACGGCTCCGGCAGCAGCCACCGCACGCCTCGCCAGCGCCTCGCTCGATGCGGCGATGAAGGGCGGGTTGCGGAAGCCGCACTCCGTTCGGCCATAGCGCGGCACCGTTCCGTCGAGTGTCAGGATGGTCCCGCCGGCCGCAGCCAGGATGATGTCACCGGCCGCGATGTCCCACTCCATGGTCTGCCCGCCGCGCACATGCAGATCGGCCTCGCCCGAGGCGATCAGCCCGAATTTCACCGCAGACGACACCGACACCGTCGTGGTCGAGCCCATCGCAGCCGCGACGCCATCGCTTAACCGGTCGCCATGGAAGCGACTGACCAGAGTCGCCGGTCCCTCCGCCGGCACGGGACGCACGGTGATGCGTACGGCCTCGCCGACCGCGGAACCATCCGGCAGGAGCACCTGCGAGAAGGCATCGTCGCCCGCAAACCACAAGCGACCGCTGGCCGGGGCGGCGATGGCACCCGCCAGCGGCCGGTCGCCGCAGATCACGGCAATGGCCACGCAATAATTGTCGCCGCCCGCGAGGAACTCCCGCGTGCCGTCGAGCGGATCGAGCAGGATGAAGACGGGCGCGGGCGCGACCGCCTCGGCACTTTCCTCGCTCACCACCGGTATGCCCGGCAGAAGTCGCGCGAGTTCACGCTTGGCGATGTGATCGGCCGCCAAATCGGCCGAGCAAACCGGAGAACCGTCCGCCTTGATCTTCACGTCGCGCGCCGCGCGCATCGCGAGAAGCACCGCTCCACTGAGCCGTGCCGCCTCCGCGAGCCGCCGCGCAAGATCGTTGCGGTCGGCCAGACGCGGATCGTGAATGCCCAGATCGTCCTGGCCGGTCGTCACCGCTGTGCGTCCTTCGCTCGGCCCTGCTGGAGATGGGGGCTTAACCACATGAAAACCAAGATACGACCATATCTCATGACAACGGCGTTCAGTCGCCCCCGAGCGCTACGCAGCAATGACCCCAGGACATGTCCCATGACCGCCATCTCGCTTGAGCCGCTCGACCTGGCCGCGCTTCTCTGCAGCCGTGTCTGCCATGACGTGATCAGCCCGGTCGGGGCCATTGTCAACGCGCTGGAGGTGCTGGAGGAGGATGATCCGTCGATGCGCGATTTCGCGCTCGAACTCATCAAGAAGAGCGCCCGCAACGCGTCCTCACGGCTGCAATTCGCCCGGCTCGCCTTCGGCGCGGCTGGCTCGGCCGGCGCGATGATCGACCTCGGCGATGCCGGCAACGTCGCCAACGGCTTCCTCAACGACGAGAAGCTCTCGCTCGACTGGGAGGCACCCCGCGCCCTGCTGCCGAAGAATCAGGTCAAGCTGCTGCTGAACCTTCTGGTCCTCGCGGCCCAGGCCGTCCCGCGCGGCGGCAAGCTGGTCTCGCGCGCGACCGTCGAAGGCGAGCAGGGCAGCTTCACGATCACCGCGACGGGTTCGCATGCCCGCATCCCCGCCCATGTCGAAGAGCTTATCGCCGGGCGCTCCGAGACCGGGACGATCGATGCCCACGCAGTTCAGCCGCTCTATACCGGGATGGTCGCGCGTGCCGCCGGCATGACCATCACCTTCGCAATCGAGGGCGATACGGTGACGATCACGGCCGACAAGGCGGCTTGATGCAGCGCTTCGCCGAAATATGGCGGCTTTCGCGATAATCGCAACCGATCATAAACCCTTCTGCTGCTTAGTCTGTTGCAATGTGTTGTCGCGTTGAGTGGTGGTCCCCTGCATGGACGACTTGCTGCAAGAGTTCCTGACCGAGACCGGCGAAAATCTCGATACCGTCGATCGGGAACTCGTGCGCTTTGAGCAGGAGCCCAACAACCGCGACATCCTGCGCAACATTTTCCGGCTGGTTCACACCGTCAAGGGTACCTGCGGCTTCATCGGCCTGCCCCGGCTGGAAGCGCTGACCCATGCGGCGGAGTCGCTGATCGGCCAGTTCCGCGATGGCGCGAGCGTCAGCGCCATCGCCGTCACCGCCACGCTCGAAACGATCGACCGCGTCAAGGATATCCTGTCCGAGCTGGCCGAGAAGGGCGAAGAACCGCCCGGCAATGACGAGAACCTGATCCGCGAACTCGGCATTCTGACCGATCATGCCAAGGCCGAGCTGGACCGGAGAGCGCCGCAGGCCACCGATGGCGCCGATCCGGTAGCAGCCTATCTCGCCCGCCACGCAGGAACAGCCCCCGCGACGCCGGGCGAGGACGGGCTCGACCTGGTCTTCCGCAGCGCGCCCGGGCCACAGCGGGGCCCCGACGGGCGGATCGAACCGGCCGAGGCGGCCGAGCGCGGCGACGAAGCGGCCTCACGCGAGAGCCGTCAGGCCGGCCCCGCCACGCTGCGCGTGAATGTCGATACCATCGAACACCTGATGACGATGGTCTCGGAACTGGTGCTCACACGCAATCAGCTCCTCGAAATCTCGCGCAAGCAGGACGACAATGGGCTGAAGGCGCCTTTGCAGCGCCTCTCCCTGATCACGGCCGAGTTGCAGGACGGCGTCATGAAGACGCGCATGCAGCCGATCGGCAACGCCTGGTCGAAGCTGCCCCGCATCATCCGCGATCTCGGATCGGAACTCGGCAAGCGCATCGAACTGGTCACGGAAGGCGCCGACACGGAGCTCGACCGGCAGATCCTCGATCTGATCAAGGACCCGCTGATGCACATGGTGCGCAATTGCGCCGACCATGCGATCGAAGCGCCCGCCGAACGCCTGGCGGCCGGCAAGGCCGAACATGGCACGATCCGCGTCGCCGCCTATCACGAGGGCGGCTCGGTCACCATCGCCGTCGCCGACGACGGACGTGGCCTGGACATCGAGCGCATCCGGCGCAAGGCGATCCAGCAGGGCCTCGCCACCGAGGCTGAACTCGGACGCATGAGCGACGCCCAGGCCAGCCGCTTCATCTTTCATCCGGGCTTCTCGACCGCCGACAGCATTACCGCCATCTCCGGACGCGGCGTCGGCATGGACGTGGTCAAGGTGAATGTCGATGCCATCGGCGGCCTGATCGACATCGTCAGCAAGCCCGGCCTGGGTACCACGATCACGATCAAGATCCCGCTGACGCTGGCTATCGTCGCCGCATTGATCGTCGTCGCAGGCGATCAGCGCTTCGCGATTCCGCAGATCGTGGTCCGGGAACTCGTGCGGGTGAAGGCGGGCGCCGATCATCGCATCGAGGAGATCAACGGGGCGCCGATCCTGCGGCTGCGTGGGCGCCTGCTGCCGATCATCGCGCTGTCGGGCCTGATGGGCGCGGACGAACCGCCACCCGAGGACGGCTTCATCGTCGTCACCCAGATCGGCGAGCGGCAGTTTGGCATCCTGGTCGACGGCGTCTTTCACACCGAGGAAATCGTCGTCAAGCCGATGTCGAGCAAGCTTCGGCACATCCCGATCTTCTCGGGCAACACGATCCTGGGCGATGGCGCGGTGGTGTTGATCGTCGACCCCAACGGCGTGGCGGGGCTCGTCGGCGCAGCGTCCGCAGGCGAAGCGTTCCTCGGCGAGGTCGCGGCGGCGGGCGTCGCGCCGACTGCCGAGAAAACAACCGTACTGGTGTTCAAGGCAGGCCCCGAGGGTGTCAGGGCCGTGCCGCTTTCGCTGGTGACGCGCCTCGAGGAGGTCGATGCCGAAGAGTTCCAGAACGGCAGCGGCCGGGTCCTCCTGCATTATCGCAATCGCCTCGTCCCGGTCGTGCCCGTCGGCGAAACGCAGATTCGGGCGCAGGGGCTGCAGCCGCTCGTGATCATCTCCGAGGGCGAACTGACCGTCGCGCTCGCCGTCGATGCGATCGTCGATATCGTCGACGAGGTTCTCGACATCGAGATGGCGACCGCCCAGGACAAGGGGATCATCGGTTCGGCCATGATCCGGGGTCGGGCCACGGACATCATCGACCTCGCCTTCTACCTGCCGATGCAGGAGCGGGGCTGGCGCCATGCGGGCTCTGACAGCGCCGCCCCATCGGCACCGGCGCAGATCCTGCTGGTCGAACCCTCGGGCTTCCTGCGGGACATGCTCACGCCCGTCCTGAAGGCTTCCGGCCATCGAATCGTCGTCGCTTCCGGCTTCGAGCCAGCCCGCCAGCATCTGGCCGATGGCACGATCTCGACCGTCCTGATCGATATCGACGGCGATATCGACAGCGCCTTCGCCTTTGTCGCAGCGCTGCGCGCCGGCCCCGACGGCGACCGCCTGCGCCTGATCGGCATGACGACGCTGGTGACGCCGGACCTCCATATGCGTGCCAGCAGGGCCGGGCTGGACGAGGTCGTCGCCAAATTCGACCGGCGCGCCCTGCTTGGCGAACTCGCGGAGCGCCGGCCGGGCCTGAAGGAGGCGGCATGACGCTCCACCAGACAGATCGCGGCCTTGCCGCCGCCACGCCGGTCGGCGCCTTCGACTCGCTCGACTACGTCACCGTGATGATCGGCGACCAGATCCTCGGCCTGCCGATCGGGCGCGTGCACGACGTCTTCATCACAAACCGCATCACGCTCGTGCCGCGCGCGCCGAGCGAGATCGTAGGCCTTCTCAACCTGCGTGGCCGCATCGTGACCGCGATCTGCCTGCGCAAGCGCCTCGGACAGCCGGTCGCCCCGAAGCAAGACCGCGATGGCAAGACCGAACTGGTGGCTGTCGGCATCGACCATGGGGGCGAGGCCTATGCGCTGATCGTGGATGCCGTCGGCGAAGTCATGCGACTGGATCAGTCCACCTTTGAATCGACCCCGGTCCATCTCGACCGCAACTGGGCGGCGCTCACGACCGGCGTTCACCGCCTCGAAGACCGTCTGCTCGTTGTTCTCGACGTCGATGCCATCCTGAGCCTCGACCCGCAGGCAGCAGCCTGACGCGTCGCCCTACCGATTTGGAGATTGATTATGAAATATTGTCTCGTCGTCGATGACTCAGCCGTGATCCGCAAGGTCGCCCGCCGCATCCTGGAAGGCCTCCAGTTCCGAATCACGGAAGCGGAGGACGGCGCGCGTGCCATCGACTCCTGCAAGGGCGAAATGCCCGATGCGGTGCTGCTCGACTGGAACATGCCGATCATGGACGGTTACGACTTCCTGCGCACGCTGCGCCAGATGCCCGGGGGCAAGCGTCCCAAGGTCGTCTTCTGCACCACCGAAAACGACATCGCCCACATCGCCCGGGCCATGCATGCCGGCGCCGACGAATACATCATGAAGCCGTTCGACAAGGAAATCGTCGCCTCGAAATTCCACCAGGTCGGGCTGCTTTGAACCACGCCGCGAACCACGCCAAGACCACGTCTGACGTTGGGGCGCCTCCTCGGCGCGAACGGCGGCAGGGCTGATATGACAGCGCGGTGCAGTGGAATGAGTGACGCATGAAACCCTTCCCGGCCAGCGCTGCGGGCGTTCAGAAATACAAGACGGTCGTGATCGCCGACGATTCGGTTGTCGTGCGCGGCCTCTTCGCGCGCTGGCTCGGTGAAAGCGGACAATTTCATGTCGTCGCCGTTGCCGGAGACGGCGAGACCGCGGTCGCCCATGCCGGCCGCTTCAAGCCCGACGTGATGGTGCTCGATCTCGACATGCCGGGCGTCGATGGCGCGACCGCCCTGCCGCATATCCTGAAGGAAAGCCCTTATACTGGCGTGCTGCTGGCGACGACGCTGACCGAGCGCAACACCCGCATTGCACTGGAATGCATGACGAAGGGCGCGCTGGACGTGGTTTCCAAGCCCGACAGCCGCAGTGGCCTGACGTTGTCCCTGGATTTCCGCAGCGAGTTCCTGCTCAAGCTCGGCAACATCGCGCAAACCCGCATTCGTCCCGGCGGGCTGCCACCGGAAACGGATCTCGATTTCGCATCGACCGGCCCCGCCAGCCTGCGCCAGCTTGTCTCGGTCGTGCCCCGCTATCTCGTCATCGGCGCCTCCACCGGCGGCCCCCGCGCCGTCGCCAAGGTGCTCTTCGACATCGGCGACGGTCTGCAGGATCTGACGACGATCGTGGTGCAGCACATGCCGCCGCTTTTCACCGCCTCCTTCGCCGAGCAGATCGCGAGCTATATCGGCATCCCGGCGCGCGAGCCCTTCGACGGCGAACGCCTCAGCCGCGGGACCATCTATGTCGCGCCCGGAGGTCGGCATCTCGGCATCGACCGCCGGCTCGGCCATATCGTCGCAAACATCAGCGATGCCCCGCCCGTGCGGTTCTGCCGCCCGGCCGTCGATGTGCTGTTCAACGACGCCGCGCGCCATCTCGGCCCCGCCGCGCTCGGCCTGGTGCTGACCGGCATGGGCACGGACGGTACGGAAGGCGCTGGCGCGCTGCGCCGCGCCGGCGCAGCCGTGATCGCGCAGGACGAACAGACGAGCACCATCTGGGGCATGCCCGGTTCGGTCGTGCGCGCGCAGCAGGCCAGCTCGGTCATCCCGCTCGACGATATCGGCGCCGCGATTCGCGGCCTTGTACGGGCGTGGCCGCAGTGATCTCGGACCTCGATTTCAACTTTCTGCGGCTGCTGCTGCATCTGCGCTCGGGCCTCTCGCTCAGCCTGGAGAAGCGCTATCTCGCCGAAAGCCGGCTCGGCATCCTGTGTCGCCGACGCGGCATCGACGGCATCGGCGTTCTGGTCCAGCGGCTGCGGCAGGGTGGCGAAGCCGAATTGGAGAACGCCGTCGTCGAAGCGATGACGACCAATGAGACGCTGTTTTTCCGCGACCAGAGCCCGTTCGAACTCTTCCGCACTGTGATCCTGCCCGAGAAGCTGGCATCGAATGCCGCGACCCGCTCGCTGCGCATCTGGTGCGCCGCGGTCTCCACCGGTCAGGAAGCCTATTCGCTGGCGATGGTGCTCGACGACATGGCCGGCCGGCTTTCCGGCTGGAAGGTCGAAATCATCGGCACCGACATCTCGGCCGAGGTGCTCGAGCGGGCGCGCACCGGCATCTACAACCAGTTCGAGATCCAGCGCGGCCTGCCGATCCAGATGCTGCTGCGGCACTTCCAGCAGAATGGCGACAAGTGGCAGGTTTCGGAGCGCCTGCGCGCCATGGTCGAGATGAAGCAGCACAATCTGCTCGACCCCAGCAGCCATCTCGGCCAGTTCGATGTGATCTTCTGCCGGAACGTTCTGATCTATTTCGATGTGCCGACCAAGGCCAAGGTGCTGGCCGGGCTCGCTCCGCGCCTTGCTCCGGAAGGCGCAGTCGTTCTGGGCGCGGCCGAGACGGTCGTCGGGATTTCCTCAGCCATCGTCCCCGACAGGCAGCATCGCGGGCTCTATCGCGATCACCGCTCCAGCCAAGCGCAGGCGACAAGCATGTCCCTGCCGATCGAGCCGCGACTGGTACAAGGCGGCTCCCGATTCCGGGTCTGAAGCCCGACCTCGCCGCTTGGTTTCTCCCGAACGTCCCGACAAACAAAAACCCCGCCTCTCGGCGGGGTCCCCGTCAACCTGTCGTGTACATCCGACGATCAGGCCGCTAACTTTATCTCATCGGAACGTGACCGCCCTGTGACGACCTCCGAACCGGCCGTTCAGGCCGGAATGCGTTGCTCGACCTCGGACGGCTCGCGCAGCACATAGCCGCGCCCCCAGACCGTTTCGATGTAGTTCTTGCCGTCGGACGCATTCGCAAGCTTCTTGCGCAGCTTGCAGATGAACACGTCGATGATCTTGAGTTCGGGCTCGTCCATGCCGCCATAGAGGTGGTTGAGGAACATTTCCTTGGTGAGCGTGGTGCCCTTGCGGAGCGAGAGCAGCTCCAGCATCTGGTATTCCTTGCCGGTGAGGTGGACGCGGGCGGCGTCGACTTCCACGGTCTTGGTGTCGAGATTGACCACGAGATCGCCGGTGGTGATGACCGACTGGGCATGGCCCTTCGAGCGGCGCACGATGGCGTGGATGCGGGCGACGAGCTCGTCTTTATGGAACGGCTTGGTCAGGTAGTCGTCGGCGCCGAAGCCCAGGCCCTTGACCTTGTCCTCGATGCCGGCGAGGCCCGACAGGATCAGGATCGGCGTCTTGACCTTGGCGACCCGGAGCGAACGCAGAACCTCGTAGCCGGACATGTCGGGCAGGTTCAGGTCGAGCAGGATGATGTCGTAATCGTAGAGCTTGCCGAGATCGACGCCTTCTTCACCGAGATCGGTGGTGTAGACGTTGAAGCTTTCCGATTTGAGCATCAGCTCGATGCTCTGAGCGGTCGCGCTATCGTCCTCGATCAGCAGAACCCGCATGTCCACGTCCCCAATTTCGCCCGCAGGCAAGCTGACCGTTCTTCTCGTCCGAACCCCCACGGCTCAGGACGACGACGTACTTGCCTGATGAAACGCCACGCGACACGCTACGGAGAAATGGTTAACAAACCCTGATTCCCCGACGCAAGCGCTTCCTGGGAGAAAGACGACGATCCTTGTCGAGGTGAGTCGAATTTGACACGGATCGTTGAACCATCGCCCGCGAAATTGCCTTTCGCGGAGGCTACGACGCGCAACCGGGTCGAATTGACCCCGAACCGCGACGCTGCCTCGAAACACAGTGTTAATCACTCGGGTAAACGAAAGGTTTACGGCCACAGTTATGAACAGCCCGGCGCTAGCCCAGGACAGCCTCTCCAAACTCGCCTCCACGATCGCCGGGCTTGACTCGGTGACTGTTTACGGTCGCGTGATTGCGGTGCGTGGGCTCCTGGTTGAGATCGCAGGCCCGATCGGCGCGATGAGCTTGGGCGGGCGCATCGAGATCGAGATCGCACCGGGAACCCGCGTTCCCTGCGAGGTCATCGGCTTTTCCGGGGAAAAAGCACTCGTCATGCCCTATGGCGGGCTCGATGGCGTGCGACGCGGCTGCCCCGCTTATGTCGATAAGGCTCAACCCGGCATCCGGCCGACCTCGGCCTGGCTCGGCCGCGTCGTCGATGCGCTCGGCCGCCCCGTCGATGGCGGCCCTCCCTTGCCCCAGGGCGAAGCCCTCTTCACCTTTCGCAACGATCCGCCCCCCGCCCATTCGCGCCGCCGCGTCGGCAAGCCGCTCGATCTCGGCGTGCGGGCGCTGAACACCTTCCTGACCTGCTGCCTCGGCCAGCGCATGGGCATCTTTGCCGGTTCGGGCGTCGGCAAGTCGGTCCTGCTCTCGATGCTGGCGCGCTATGCCCGCGCCGACGTCAACGTGATCGGCCTCGTCGGCGAGCGCGGCCGCGAGGTGCAGGAGTTCCTGCAGGATGATCTCGGCCCCGAAGGCCTCGCCCGTTCCGTCGTCGTGGTCGCGACCTCCGACGAGCCGGCGCTGATGCGCAAGCAGGCCGCCATGACCACGCTCACGATCGCCGAATATTTCCGTGACCAGGGTCTGCAGGTGATGTGCCTGATGGATTCAGTCACGCGCTTTGCCATGGCGATGCGCGAGATCGGCCTGGCCGCGGGCGAGCCTCCAACGACCAAAGGCTATACGCCGACCGTCTTCGCCGAACTGCCGCGCCTGCTCGAGCGCGCCGGCCCTGGGATCAGCGACGGCGCGATCACCGGCATCTTCACCGTCCTCGTTGATGGCGGCGACCATGACGAGCCCGTGGCCGACGCGGTGCGCGGCATCCTCGACGGCCATATCGTGATGGAACGCTCGATCGCCGAACGTGGCCGCTTTCCGGCGATCAACGTGCTCAAATCGGTCTCGCGGACCATGCCGCGCTCCTGTGACCCGAAGTTCTACCCGGTCGTACAGAAGGCGCGCGCCACGCTGGCGACCTATGCCGACATGGAGGAACTGATTCGGCTCGGCGCCTACCGCCAGGGTGCATCAGCAGAGGTCGACGAGGCGATCCGCCTCAACCCGGCGCTCGAAGGCTTCCTGAAACAGGCCAAGGACGATGCCACGCCCCTGGCGGAGTGCTACGCCCGGCTCGCTACCATCATGAACGGCTGAGCCTCAGCGCCGCGCCAGCAGCCGCAGCAGCGCCAGCATGGCGATGACCGCCAGGAGCTGGATCGCGGCAGAGACGATCAGCGCCCAGTTGCGCCCGAGATGCGCGATCAACGCCGCAAACAGCAGCGGAGCGATGGCGAAAGCGAGATTCTGTGGCACGGTCAGCCGGCCCATCAGGGTGCCGAAACCGCCGCGTCCGAACAGGGCGAGCGGCAGTGTCGCCCGTGCGACCGAGATCACCCCCATCGCCGCGCTGAAGCTGATGACGAAGACGGTCGCCGCCAGCGCGGTCCCCGGCGCCAGCACGAGCACCAGACAGGCGAGCGGCCCGAGCACGAGCCCGGCCAGCGCGGTCCGCTCGACCGGCAGTCGCGAGCCGAGCGTCGCGTCGACGAGCCGCGCGAGCAGCGTCGCCGGCCCGCTCAGCGCCGCGATGCCGACGGCCTCGACCGGGCTGATGCCCGCATCGCGCAACAGGTCGATCAGATGCAGCGGCAGCCCCCAGGACACGAGCCCGCTCGCCGAGAACACCGCAGCCACCAGCCAGAACGCCGCCCGGCGTCGGCCGAGCGAAACCCGCCCGCCATCGGCCTGGCCCTCGGGCAGAGGCGTCGGGCGCGGCCCCGACAGGGACGCAGAATGACGCGGAACCATGGCATAGATCGGCAAGACGATGACGATCTGCATCGCGGCGAAGACCAGCCAGGTCGCACGCCAGCCATAGGCCTGCGACAGCACCGCCGTCAGCGGCCAGAACACCGTCGAGGACAGGCCCGTCGCAAGCATCATCAGGCCGATGACCCGCCGCGTCCGATCGCCCATCAATTGCGAGACGGTGACGCTGCCGACATTGGCCAGCGAGAAGGCGTGCCCGATGCCGATGACGACCCAGCTCGCGAGATAGCTGACGGGGCCCTGCGCCAGGGCCAGGAAGACGAGCCCGATGGCGCAGGCGATCGCGCCGACGCACATGGCGCCGCGCGTGCCCTCGGCATCGAGCCTTTTGCCGATCGCCGGCGCCAACGCCGCCCCCGTCAGCAGCAGGAGTGTGATGCCGCCGAACACCACGGTGACGTCGAGCCCAAGATCGCGCTGGATGTCGCGCGCCAGAACCGACAGCGCATAGAATGTCGAGCCCCAGCCGATGATGCGCGTGACCACGAGGCCGCAGATCAGCAGTCCATGGTCCGGAAGGCGCGGAAAGGCTGGCAAGGCTCAAGACATCCAAGGATGGGCGCATCGGGGCGCAGGCGGCCCTCGCGAACACGCTAGTAGACCGCGCCGTCGTCATGCGTCAGCAGCGCCGGCGCGGTTGCGCCATGCAGCAAATGCGGCGCTTTTCGGTAAGGAACGGTCAACCTCCTTGCCCCATTGTGCTTTTTGTCTCGCGGGATGGAGTTGCGGGCGCGCACTGAGGGGTCGGTGCACGCCCGATGCGTAATCAGGAGTTGAAAAACGACATGAAGTCGCGAGACACGCTGCTGCGTCTCAAGCGCTTCCAGGTGGACGAAAAGCGTCGCCGGGTAAGCCAGATCGAGATGATGATCGCGGATTTTCACCGCATGGCGACCGATCTGGACCGTGAGATCCAGAGCGAGGAATCCCGGGCCGGCATTTCGGACCCCGCCCATTTCGCCTATCCGACTTATGCCAAGGCCGCGCTCGGCCGCCGCGACAATCTCCGCCAGTCGGCCGACAACCTGAAGGGCCAGCTCGACGACGCCAAGTCCGAGCTGCAGGAGGCCTTCGAGGACATGAAGAAGGTCGAGATCCTCGACGACCGCGAGAAAGCCAGCGAACGCGCCGCCGAAGCCGCCCGCGACCAGGCGATGATGGACTCGATCGGCCTGCGCCCAAGGGCGTGAGTAGCTGTTCAAGTCGTGACGTTTTGAAGAGCCCGCCGGTTCGTCCGGCGGGCTTTTTGGCGGGTGGAAGGGCCCTGCAGCCTACGAGACGAATGACGGATTTGGGGAGCTGACCCCTTGTCCCATTTCCGCTAGTCCCAATCGGTAGTCCAAGCCGCACTCCATTGGCCGACCGCGGCGTCAGCCTCCACCACGGGATCGTTAAGGGTCCAGCGGGGAATGGCACGCATCCGATCGAGCCCGGCGAAAACTCCGGCAAAACCGCCATCCGGTGAAATCTCGCGGAGCGCCGCGTCAAATTCTTGTCCGAAACCTTCAAAGCCCTCGGCGGCCACTTCGCTCAGATGGATCTGGTTCCACCTGGCGCTCAGAGAGGGTGCTTGGAACAGAACGGCCACCGTCTCCATGGTTCTGAATGTCCCGAGCTTTCCCAAGGCGACGAGTTTTGACGCTGCTGGTCCGATGTAACGCCGCATGATCTCTCGATAATCGCGGAGATAGGCTGGATCGACGTCGAGGTACTCGAGCGATGGTTTGCGATCCGGGCGGCCAGAGGATCCCGTCCAACCCTGTGGAAAGACAAAGGACGCGGGCGTCGTGACAAGGATTTCAGCCCGCAGCAAATCCACGCCCGATGGTTGCGGGGACCTGACAAGTTGATCGAGGACTTCGGCCGGAACAATGTCTCGAAAATAGATGAACTCGGCATGGCTCCAAATTGGCGCATCGGATTGGCTTTTGAAGATCGAGTGATGGCGATACAGGGCGCGGCCAAGGCACGTTTCTCCGAAGTGTCGCCATTCGCTTGCGGCCTGTTCCAGCACCTCTCTAGCTTCTGCCGACTTTGTATCCAAAGTCAGCGCCAGCACCACGAGGCGCTCGTCCTGCTCGATGGAGACGATTTGCGATTGATTATCGGCGCCCATTGCCCGCTTCGGCGTCATTATGCGCTTCCCTATTGCTTTGCGGGTCACTGAAAAGGCGCGCCCGTGCACCCAGCCATCCGTAGCACCCGCCAGCGCCCGCTCGTCCTTATCCGATCACCGGATGATGCGGCGCACAGTCCCTCCGCATGTGGCTCGTCAGCCTTGGATCGTCATCAACCTCGATGCCACGCTTGAACACCACGAAGCCGGAACGCTGGTAAAACTCAGGCGCGCTTTGGTGGTCTAGCGTGCAGGTGTGGACCCAGAAGCGCGCGATCGGCTTCGCCCAGGCCAGCGCCAGCGCCCGGTTCATCAGCCAGCGCCCCGCGCCCTTGCCGACAACGCTCTCGTCCAGACCGAAGAAGGCGAGTTCGGCCTCGTCGGCAACCCTGAAATCCAGTTCGAGCAGGCCGACATCCGCATCATCCCGGCGGACCAGGAAAGTCTCTACGCCGGGATCGGCCAGGATCGCCGCGACCTCAGCCCGCGGCTTCACCAGCCGGCTGAACCACATCCAGCGCTCGCCGATCCGGCGATAGATCGCGAGATAGCGGTCGAGTTGCGCCGCGCCGATGCGCTCCAGCGCGAACCCCTCCAGCCCCGGCGGATCGGGCCGCAGCAGAGGCCTCGCGACCATCTCCAGTGAGGTGACGATCGCCGCGATCTTGCCGGGCGGCAGATCGGTGGTGCCGGTCAGGCTGATGCTCAGGGTCGAGGTCATGGCGTCATATTCCGGAATCGGGTTGCCGCGATCATGACATGATCGCGGTGGAAAAGATCAGGCCATGCCAAGGTGCCGCCCTTCTCCAACCTCTTCGTCGGCGCCAACCGGCATGGGGTTGCTGCGCCTCGGTACGGCGCTGGTGGTGATGCTGCTCGCGGTCCTGCCCCATGCGACGCTGGCCGCCTCCACCTTTCACATGACCCCCGGCACGTCGCCGGCTCACGCCCATGGCGCCATGCCAGACCAACACGCCGCGCATGGAGCGCCGGCCGCTACGCCCTGCCATGACGAGGGGAGCGATGACGGCAGCGCCAGCCCCGCTATGCCTTCCTGCTGCATCCTGGGTTGCGGATTGCTCGGCTCCGGCCCCTTCCCGGAAACCGTGGTGATGGCTGCGCGCTGGCAGCGGCTCGCCCCGAGCACGGCCCTGACGGTCACCGACGAGATGCCGGAGCCGGCCGAGAGACCGCCGCGCCGCGCCGGGCTTCGACCCTAGCCTTCAGACCATCGACCCCAACCCCGAGCGGCAACGCCCGGCGCCTGCGTCGCGCGGCTCACCGCTCTTTAGTATCAAGGACCCAAACCCATGAACCTCATCGTTTCCACCGCGATGGCCTCAGCCCTCTTCGCCGCGCTTACCTTCAGTGGCAGCGCCCTCGCCCAGCAGCACCAGGGCCACGGCTCCCATTCCCGCCATGGCGCGCCCGCCGCCAAAACCGCCGACAGCGCCGCGACAACGGCCTACAAGGCCGCCAACACGAAGATGCACAAGGACATGGACATCGCCTTTACCGGCGATGCCGATGCCGATTTCGTGCGCGGCATGATCCCGCATCACCAGGGCGCGATCGACATGGCCAGGGTCATGCTCGCCCATGGCAAGGACCCAGCCTTGAAGAAGCTCGCCACCGGCATCATTGCCGATCAAGAGAAGGAAATCGCGATGATGCGTGACTGGCTGAAGGCCAACGGAAAATAGCAGCCTTCAATCCGGCAGGCGGCGGCAACGCCGCTTGCCCTTCGCTTGCCCCGCTGGCACACAAGCGCAAAGCCTCGGCCCTCCATCCGGTACCTCGCGTCCTGTCCCAAGCCTCCTCGCAGCCCGCGGGTCTCATGAAACGCTATCTCGACTATCTCTGGCCGATCATCGGGCTCGTCGCAGTGGTGTGGTCGGTTGACCTGCTCTGGCACAAGCTCAAAGCCGAAGCGGGCACGGACGCCGCCATCGAGGCCCTGCTCGAACAGGGCGGCTTCTGGGACAATCTTCGGATCGTTGCCAGCCGCATCGGCGAGAAGATCGCCGTTATTCCCGGCGACGCCTTTTTCCATGCCGCGCTCGCGACCCTCGTCGCCTATGCGGCGCTCGCCTGGTACGACCGCATCGCGCTGATCCATATCGGCAAGGAGAAGGGCATCTCCTGGCTCTATATCTCGGTCTGCTCCTTCGTGACCTATGCGCTGTCGCACAATATCGGCGCCTCGGTCTTCTCGGGCGGCATGGTGCGCTATCGCGCCTATACGGCCAAGGGGCTGACGGCAGCCGAGGTCGCCGTGCTGGTGGCGCTCTGCTCCTTTACCTTCGCCTTCGGCACCATCCTGCTGATGGGGCTGGTGCTGCTCTACGAGCCCGAGATCCTGCGCCCGCTCGGGCGCCTGTCGAGCCATTTCACGATCGGCGACGGCGCGGCGCGGCTGATCGGGGTCGGCATGCTCGCCTTCGTGGCGCTCTACACCATCGGCTCCTGGCTGAAGTTCAAACCGTTCAAGATCGGCAAGTTCGAGGTCATCTATCCGCGTCTGCCGATCGTGGCGAGGCAGTATCTCGCTGCCCCCATCGAACTCGCGGGCGCCGCCGGCATCATCTATTTCGCGCTCCCCGAGCAGGGCAATCCCGGCTTCATGATCGTGCTCGGCGCGTTTCTTTTGTCCTTCTCGGCCGGGCTGCTCAGCCAGGTGCCGGGCGGCGTCGGCGTCATGGAAGCCGTCTTCCTGGCCGTGATGCCGGGCATGCCGGCGCCGGCCGTCTTTGCCGCACTGCTGGTCTGGCGGATGTTCTACCTGATCCTGCCGCTGGTGATCTCGCTGCCGGTGGTGCTGGCCTTCGAGCGCGCCCAGCTCAAGCGCAACACCCGCATCGCGCCGCCGCCCTGAGCCGCCGCCTCAGCGCCGCAGCGCGATCGCGGCAGCGCCGAACATCATCAGGGCGCCAAACCCTTCCGCCCAGCCGAACGGCTCGGCCAGAACGGCGACGCCGACGCCGACCGCGATCACCGGGCTGACGAAGGCATAAAGCCCGGCCCGGAAAGCACCCCAATCGCGCAGCAGCCGCAGATAGATCGTGAATCCGATCAGCGAGCCCGCCACGATGATGAAGACGAGCGCCGGTGCCGTCGGCCATGCCGCCAGTGCTGCCACATGGGCAAACGTCACAGGCTCGATCAGAAGCGACAGCGCGACCAAGCCGACCGCTCCGATGGTCGACTGCCACCCCGCGAGCGTCAGCGTCGGGATGGTCGGCGCGATCGCACGGGTGAAAACCGCACCGGTGCAATAGGCCAGCGTGCCCAATGCCACTGAGGCCAGCCCCCAGAGTTCCAGTGGATCCCGCTGCCCGGCGTCCAGCCCGCCCGCAGCGCGCGTCCAGAACAGAAAACACAAGCCAAGCAGTCCGAGCCCGACCGCGGCGACTTGGCGGCCGGTGATGCGCGTGCCCTCGATCAGACGGCTCGCCAATAACGACCAGATCGGGATCGAGGACAAATTGACGATCGCCGCAAGCCCCGTAGGCGCATGGGCCGTGCCCCAGAACACCAGGCTGTAGCAGGTGGTGTTCACCAGCAGCGCCGTGCCGACCAGTCGCCAGCGTGCCTGTGTTGGCACGAGCAAGGCGTCGCGGCCCGCCCAGGCCAGCAGCAGCGGTCCGGCGATGACGAAACGGGCGGCGGCGAAAAGGATCGGCGGCACATGCTCGGCCGCGATCTTCACCGGCAGGAAGGTCAGCCCCCAGACCAGGCACATCGCGGCGAAGAAGAGGGCGTTGCGGGACATCGAGCCGGCTTAGCGGCGCCCTACCCCGCTGACCATTGCACCCCGCTCATTGCCCACCCGTGGAAAGAGGCGACTGAACGCCGCTCACACCGTCCCGACCGTCTTCAGCCGCACGCGCGGATGGATCTCGGATTGTGACAAAACCGGCGTCTCGCGCCGGAAGCGCTCGATGATCTGGCGGACGAAGGGCCTTGCCATGCCCGAGGTGACCAGCGACGGCATCTCGCCGATGCGGGCCGCGTCCTCGAACTTCTCGCGGACCTGGTGCACGAACTCCTGCAGGCGCGAGGGCTGCATGGCAAGATGGCGCTCCTCTCCCTGGCCGATGATCGACTCGGCGAAGACGCTCTCCCAGGCCGGCGACAGCGTGATGATCGGCAGGTTGCCCTGGGCATTGGAGAACTGGGCGCAGATCTGGCGGGCGAGCCGCATGCGCACATGCTCGGCGATGTCGCGGGGGTTCTTGATGCCGCCCGCGACCTCCGCGATGCCCTCGATGATGGTGGCGAGGTCGCGGATCGAGATGCGCTCGGAGAGCAGGAGTTGCAGCACGCGCTGGATGCCCGTGGTCGAGATCTGGCTCGGCACGATCTCCTTGACCAGATCGGCGTGGTCCTTGGACAACTCGCGCAGCAGCTTCTGAACCTCGCCATGCGAGAGCAGCTCTGGCATATGCGACTTGAGCACCTCGGTCAGATGTGTCGAGATCACGGTCGCGGCATCGACCACGGTGAAGCCGCGCAACTGCGCCTCGTCCTGCAACGCGGCGTCGATCCAGGTGGCGGGCAGGCCGAAGGTCGGCTCCAGCACATTGTGGCCAGGCAGGTTGACGCTGCCTCCCATCGGATCCATCGCCATGTACTGGCCGGCATAGACGATGCCGTGACCCGCATCGATCTCCTTGATCTTGATATAGTAGTGGTTCGCCTCGAGCTGGACGTTGTCGACGATGCGCACCGCCGGCATGACGAAGCCGAGTTCGGCCGCGAGCTGGCGCCGCAGCGCCCGGACCTGGTCGGTGAGCCGATCCTGCCCGCCGGCCGAATTGACAAGCGGCAATAGGCCGTAGCCGATCTCGATCTTGAGTTCGTCCAGCTTGAGCAGATCGTTGAGCGTCTCTTCCTTGGGCGAGCCGTCGGCCGCCAGCGGCGAGGACGCGAGCGCGGCATCGGCGACCTCGACCTCCTTGGCCTTGGCGATCTGGCCGAAATGCCGGGCCAGCCACGCCGCGCCACCCGCCAGCGCCAGGAACGGGACCATCGGAATGCCAGGCAGGATGGCAAGAAGCGCCATCACCGCAGCCGACATGCCCAGTGCCTTGGGATAACCCGAGAGCTGCTTGCCCAGCGCCTTGTCGGCCGCGCCGCGCACGCCCGATTTCGAGACGAGCAGGCCCGCTGCGGTCGAGACGATCAGCGCCGGAACCTGGCTGACGAGGCCGTCGCCGACCGTGAGCTGCGTGTAGCTTCGCGCCGCGTCGCCGAAGCTCATGCCCTGCTGGGCGACGCCGATGATGATGCCGCCGAGCACGTTGATGAAGGTGATCAGAAGGCCGGCAATGGCGTCGCCGCGCACGAATTTCGAGGCGCCATCCATCGAGCCGAAGAAGTTCGCCTCGTCCTCGAGTGCCTTGCGCCTAACCTTGGCGACGTCCTGATCGATCAGGCCGGCGCCGAGATCGGCGTCGATCGCCATCTGCTTGCCGGGCATCGCGTCCAGCGCAAAGCGGGCCGCGACTTCGGCGATACGGCCCGAGCCCTTGGTGATGACGACGAAATTGACGATGATCAGGATGGTGAAAACGATCACCCCGATCACGAAATTGCCGCCCATGACGAAATGGCCGAAGGCCTCGATGACATGGCCGGCAGCGGCACTCCCCTCATGACCATGAGCCAGGATCAGGCGCGTCGAGGCGAGATTGAGCGCCAGCCGCAGCATCGTGACGATCAGCAGCACGGTCGGAAAGGCCGAGAATTCGAGCGGTTCCTCGATGAACAGCGCCGTCATCAGCACGAGCACCGACAGGATGATCGAAAGGGCCAGCAGCAGATCGAGGATGATCGCCGGTAGCGGAAAGATGAGCACCACGAGGATGCCCATGACGCCGATGGCGAGGAACAGATCGGGGCGGTTGAGGAGTTTCCCCAGCCCGCTGCGGCTCATGTCGAAGCCGCCGCCTCCTGCTGTCACATCGGTCATCGACCAGCCCGCTCCCTGCGCGAAGAACACTGCGCGACCCGGCAATTCTTGCCGGGTTCATGGTGAACGAGTGGTTAATCAGAGCAAAAAATGCCTTTCGGAACCTTTCCCTGAACAGGCTGTTATCATATGGCCGCGTTGTGGCCGCATTCGGTCGCGCAAATCGCAGCGGTGCGACGATAATGGTTTTTAAAACCGCAGTTATTTGGAGGAAGACGTGGATAGACGTTCTTTTGTGATGAGTCTTTTCGGTGGTCTTGCCGCGGCCAGCGTGGGTGGCACCGCTTTCGCGGCTGCTCGCAAGCCTGATGTCGCTACGGCGATGCCGGCTGGTGGACAAATCGACGCCGCCACCAAGGCAGCGCTCGATGAGGCGGATGCCGAATTCAGCCAGATCCGCGTTCAGGTCGGCCCTCGCCGTCGCCGCCGCCCCGTCGTCGTGCGCCGCCGCGTGATCGTGCGGCGTCCGCCGCGCCGTCGCCGTCGGGTCATCACCCGTCGCGTGATCGTGCGCTGAGACTGACGATAATCCGTAAGGCGGCGCTCAGGCGCCGCCTTTTTCAATGTGACGAGACCGGCCAACGGTCCGCTTCGACAAAAGGGAGGGGCCCGGCATGGCCGCGCCGGATTTGACGACCCGCGGCGTCATCACCACGGACATCCCGGCCAGGCTCGACCGCCTGCCCTGGTCGCGCTTTCACACGCTCGTGGTCGTGGCACTGGGCGTCACCTGGATCCTCGACGGGCTCGAAGTCACGCTTGCCGGCTCTGTTTCAGGGGCGTTGAAGGAAAGCCCGGCGCTGCGCTTCACCAACACCGAGATCGGCATGGCGGGCGCCGCCTATATCGCCGGTGCCGTCCTGGGCGCACTCTTCTTCGGCTGGCTGACTGATCGGCTGGGCCGCAAGAAGCTCTTCACGATCACCGTACTGGTCTATCTCGCGGCGACCGCCGCCACCGCCTTCTCGTGGAACTTCTGGAGCTTCATCGCCTTCCGGTTTCTCACCGGCATGGGCATCGGCGGCGAATACACCGCAATCAATTCGACGATACAGGAACTGGTCCCCGCCCGCGTGCGCGGCTGGGTCGATCTCGTCATCAATGGGTCGTTCTGGATCGGAGCGGCGTTCGGCGCGGTGGGTGCGATTGTCCTGTTGAACCCGGCTGTGATCGACCCGGAAATCGGCTGGCGCCTCGCCTTCTTCATCGGCTCCGGTTTGGGCCTCATCATCCTGTTTTTGCGGCGATGGATTCCCGAGAGCCCGCGCTGGTTGATCGGCCAGGGCCGCACCGAAGAGGCCGAAGCCATTGTGGCGTCGATCGAGGCTCGATCCGGAGTGGCCTGGAACTCCGACGAGAAGCTGCCTTTGACGCGCCTGCGGCCGCGTGCCGTGACGCCGCTGCGCGAGGTGTTCAAGGTGCTCTTCGTGGTCCATCGACAGCGCGCACTGGTCGGACTCGCCCTGATGGTGTCGCAGGCCTTTTTCTACAACGCGATCTTCTTCACCTACGCGCTGATATTGACCGATTTCTACAAGGTCCCGTCCCAGGCCATTGGCTGGTTCATCTTGCCCTTCGCGGCCGGCAATTTCCTCGGCCCCCTGATCCTCGGGCGCCTGTTCGACACGGTCGGCCGTCGCACCATGATCGCGGCGACCTATGCGCTGTCGGGCCTGCTGCTGACGGGGACCGGCTATCTCTTCTGGCGCGATGTGCTGACCGCCCAGCAGCTGACCTTGTGCTGGAGCGTCGTCTTCTTCTTCGCTTCGGCAGCGGCGAGTTCGGCCTATCTCACAGTCGCCGAGACCTTTCCCGTCGAGATGCGGGCCATGGCGATCGCCGCCTTCTATGCCGTCGGAACGGGTGCGGGCGGAGTGGCGGGCCCCTGGCTTTTCGGCATCCTGATCGACACCGGGTCCCGCGGCAGCGTTTTCCTGGGCTATCTGTTTGGAGCAGCCCTGATGCTGGCAGCCGCGGTGATCGCGGCACTCTACGCTGTCAAGGCCGAGCGAAAGCCGCTTGAAAGCGTCGCCCGACCGATGAATGCGGTCGATTAGCGGGCATCGAGGCGCATCTGCGGGAGTTCGGCGCTCATTGAGCATAAGGCTCGAAAAGCTGCCTAATGGAACAACGCATCATTTAAATGCACTACCCTTGACCCGCATTTTCGCCGTATATAGGCAGTGGAAGATGCGCAAAACAACAGCCTTGGAGGATGTCGTGGATAGACGCTCATTCATCATGACACTGATTGGCGGCATGGCTGCCGCCAGCATCGGCGGAGTTGCCGCTGTCGAAGCAGCCCAGCCCAAAATCGTTCCGGCGCCGACGCCTGAGCCGATGCCGGCAGGCGATGAGGAGGCGGTCACCGCCGCGGTCCAGGACGGGCTGGACAAGACCGACGCGGATTTCAGCCAGTACTATTATTATCGCCGGCCCCCGCGTTATTACGCGAGGCCCCGCTACTACGCCCGGCCGCGCTATTATGCCCGGCCGCGCTACTATGCCCGGCCGCGCTATTACCGCCGTCGCTGGTAACCGTTGACAGCCGGGTCAGAGCGCGTTGACGCGCGCCTGACCCGGCTCCGCAACGACGATGCCGGCGGATGTGTATTCGCTGAGCTTGTTGCGGAGCGTGCGGATCGAGATGCCCAGAATCTTGGCCGCATGGGTGCGATTGCCCAGGCAATGGTCGAGCGTGTCGAGGATCAGCTCCCGCTCGACATCTGCGACGGTGTGGCCGACGAGCGAGCGCGTCACTGCTTCCGCGGTCTGAACGGCCCGTGCCGCCGTATCGCGTGAACCGGCGGGCCCGAGCGTCTCGCCTTCGGGCGTCATGACCGCCTCAGAGCCGATTTCAACACCCTTTGCCAGCAGGACGGCACGATGGATCGTGTTTTCCAGCTCGCGGACATTGCCCCGCCAGGAGTTGGCCAGCAGCACCTTGCGCGCATCGGCAGCGACGGGGCGCAGCGGCATGCCGTTGATCTCCGCGTATTTGCGGGCGAAGTGATCGGCCAGGGCAAGGATATCGCCCGGCCGCTCGCGCAGCGCCGGCAGGCGCAAGTGAACGACGTTCAGCCGATAGAACAGATCCTCCCGGAACGATCCCTCGCGCACGGCATCGCCGAGATTGCGGTTGGAGGTTGCGATGATGCGCAGATCGACCTTGACGGGCTGCGTGCCGCCGACGCGGTCGATCATCCGTTCCTGGAGCGCGCGGAGCAGCTTCGCCTGCAGCCGCACATCCATCTCGGAGATTTCATCGAGCAGCAACGTGCCGCCATTGGCCTCCTCGAACTTGCCGATACGGCGCGCGATAGCGCCGGTGAAAGCGCCCTTCTCGTGGCCGAACAGTTCGGATTCAAGCAGGTTGTCGGGGATGGCGGCGCAGTTGACCGCTACGAACGGCTTGTCCTTGCGCAGCGACTTCTGATGCAGGTGGCGCGCGATCACCTCCTTGCCGGTACCGCTTTCGCCGGTGACCAGCACGGGCGCGTCAGAGCGCGCGATCTGCGAGGCGAGCTGGACGACCCGCTCCATCGCGGGATCCTTCCAGATCAGGCTCGACTGGTCGGCGGCGACGGCCTCCAGCACCGCCGCGATCAGGTCTGGATCGGGCGGCAGGGGCACATATTCGCGCGCGCCGGCCTGGATCGCGGCGACAGCAGCCCGCGCATCGGTCGAGGTGCCGCAGGCGACGATGGGCGTGCGGATGCGCTCGGCCTCGAGCGCCGCGACGAACTGCCCGACCGGCAGCGTCACCTCGACCATCAGCAGGTCGGCGCCCTTGGCGCGCAGAACGGCCAGCGTCTGTTCGAGACTCTCGGTATGGGTCACGTTGGCGCCATGGGCGATCGCGATCTTGGCGGCCGCGATGAGCTGTCCTTTCAGACCGCCGGCAATGATGAGGCGCATGGCTCAGGCCTTTCTGCGTAGATGCATGGCGGGGCGACCGGAAATCACCGGTCGGCCTTGATGATTTCGGTCATGGTGACGCCGAGCCGGTCCTCGACCACGACGACCTCGCCGCGCGCCACCAGGCGCTCGTTGACGAAGATATCGATGGCCTCGCCGACGCGCCGGTCGAGTTCGAGCACGGCGCCGGGCACGATCTGGAGCAGATCGCCGATCGCGATTTTGGACGAGCCGAGCACCGCCGAGACGTTCACCGGAACATCGAAGACCTGCTCCAGATCCTCGGCCGTCTTGACCGGTATCGGCCCCGACCGCGCCACCGACGAATCGTTGTGATCGAAGGACAGGTCGGCCGGGTTCAGCGGCGGCAGATTGAGGTCGTTGTCCGCGCTCATCGGTCGTCCTTATTCTGTCGGGACGCGGAAGCCGGGGAAGGCGGTCGCGACCGCCTGCTCCACCAGCCGCGAAAGGCGTTCGGATTCGATGACGAAACCACCATCGGCCCATTCGATTCGCCCATCGCCAGGCGCGATGTCGGGTTCGCCCAGCACGACGAGGCGCCCGGCAAAGCCGGTCTCCTGCGCCAGGCGCTTGACCAGGGTTTCCGCAGCGTCCACCGCACCGTCATTGACGCGCATGACAAGATGCGGCGCCAGGCGCGCATGGGTCAGGCATTCGCGTAAGCCCTGTTCCAGCGCGGCAAGCGGCCACTGCGCCAGCGCCACGCCCGCGAACGCCTTGGCCGCCACGATGGCGACATGGGCGGCCTGCGCCTCGACCTGTGCCGCATGGGTGGCTTCCTGCGCGACGAGGCGTTCGGCGGCGCGCGCCAGTTGCGCGACCAGACCGTTCAGTTGGCTCTCGGCCTCGCGACGGCCTTGCTCGCGGCCCGCAGCGATGCCCTCCGCCCGGGCGGCCGCGATATCGGCCTCCCCGGCGGCACGCCGCCCGCCTTCGCGGAAATCGGCTCCGAACGTGAATTTCGTGGCGTTCATCATCAATAGACCAGTTCGTCTTCCGAATTGCCCTTGGACAGCACGATCTCGCCCTTGTCCGCCAGCTCCTTGGTCAGCGTGACCAGCTTGGTCTGCGCCTCGTCGACCTCCTTCAGACGCAGCGGCCCGAGGCCCTGCATGTCGTCCTGCATGTTCTTGGCGGCGCGCTGCGACATGGCACTGAAGAAGAAGTCTCGCATCGTCTCGCTGGCGCCCTTGAGCGCGCGGGCGAGCGTATCCTTGTCGATCTGCCGCATCAGGGTCTGCAGGCCGGCGGGATCGAGCTTGGACAGGTCCTCGAAGGTGAACATCAAGGCGCGGATGCGCGATGCCGATTCCTGGTTGGACGCGTCGAGCGCCGAGAGGAAGCGAATCTCGGTCTGGCGGTCGAAGCCGTTGAAGATCTCGGCCATCATTTCGTGGGGATCGCGGCGCCGCGTCTGGGTCAGGGTCGCGACGAATTCGGTGCGCAGCGTGTTCTCGATATGGTCGAGGGCTTCCTTCTGCACCGATTCCAGCCGCAGCATCCGCCCGACGACCTCGATCGAGAGGTCGTTGGGGAGATGGCGCAGGACATTCGCAGAATGCTCGGGCCGGATCTTGGACAGGATCACCGCGATCGTCTGCGGGTATTCGTTCTTCAGGAAGTTGGCGAGCACGACGGCATCGATATTGCCGAGCTTCTGCCACATATTGCGCCCGGCCGGGCCGCGGATTTCCTCCATGATCATGGCGACCTGATCGCCAGGCAGGATCTTCTCGAGCAGAGAGATCGTGCGGTCGAAGGAGCCGGTCACCGCGCCTGCGCTCGACAGCTTGCCGACGAAATCGAGCATCAGCCGCTCGACATCATCGGCGTCCACCGTCCCGAGTTCGGCCATGGCACGGGTGATGATGCGGATCTCTTCGTCGTCGAACTCCGCCCAGATCGCCTTGCCATGATCTTCGCCCAGGACAAGCAGAATAACCGCCGCCCGCTGCGGGCCGGTCATCTCATCGATGTCCGTAACGCCGATGCCGCCGCCTTCGACGGCTTCGCGGCCGCCCGAGTTTCGCGTGGCGATGGAACGTGCTTCAGCCATGGTTCAAGGTCCCGTCATGCCGGGGCCTTGTCGTGAATCCAGGTGCGCAGCACCGCGACGCTGTCAGCTGGATTCTGCGAGACCATCTGGCCGATCTTCTCGACGGACTGGGCCTTGAGCTGCCCCTTGATCTGGGCGACCGCGAGCATGCGCTCAGACGGTGCATCGACATGGATCGGCGGTTCGTCAGAGGCCTGCGTCAGCGCGCGGGGCGAACCGGCCGGATCGCCCGTTCCGTCGGAGCCTGTCGACCGCATGAAGGCAGGCAGCTGCCGTAGGGCCCCTTGGTCGGGTGCCAGCACCTGCTTGAGCAGTGGCCGCACGACCACCATCAGTACGATCACCGTCAGCAGCGAGATGACGCCGAGTTCAGCGAAGCGGATGAGGTCCTCCCGGGTGAAGGAGAGGATCTGCTGCATCAGGGTCTGCTCAACGAGATCGGACACCGCCGGGGGCGCCTCGGCGAAACGCAGATTGACGACCTCGATCTTGTCGCCCCGACCGTCGTCGAAGCCGACGGCCGTGCGGACAAGCTGACCGATGCGCTCGAGATCCTCGTTGCTGCGCGGCTGGTAGCTGACATCGCCATTGGGGCTGCGCGTATAGGTGCCATCGACCAGCACCGCGACCGAGAGCTTCTTCACCCGGCCACCCTCCAGCACTTCGGTGCGGGTCGTGCGCGAGATCTCGTAGTTGACCACTTCCTCGTTCTTGGACGTTGCATCCTTGGGGGCGCCGGCGCCGGGCGGGCCAGGTTGCGCGCCAGGCAATTCGTTGCCGACCGTCACCGCGCCCCCACCCTCGGTGGTGGACGAGGCTTCGGTCCGGTTCTGGCTGGAGCGGACGACCCGGCTTTCAGGATCGAACGTCTCCGAGCGGCTCTCGATCCGGTTGCTGTCGAGCGCCGCCGACACCTGCACCCGCGCCCGACCATGGCCGACGATGCTGGCGACGATGTCCTCGATCTGGAGCTTGAGGCGCTTCTCGATGCCGACCTGCCGCTCCTCGATGCCGAGCCCGGCGATGCCGTTGTCGTTTTGCGCGCCGTCGGCCAGAAGCCGCCCGCGCTCATCGACGATCGAAACCCGCTCCGGCTTGAGTCCGTCCACGGCCGACGAGGCCAGATGGCGCACGGCACGCACCTGGGAGGCATCGAGTTCTCCCGCCAGCTTGAGCGCGATCGAAGCGCGCGGCGGCTCGCGGTCGCGTTCGAACAGCCGCTTCTCCGGGATGACGAGATGCACCCGTGCCGCCTGGACGCGGCTGATCGACCGGATGGTCCGCGACAACTCGCCTTCCAGCGCGCGCAGATGGTTGATGTTCTGGACGAAGCTCGTCGACGAGAAGGCGTCGCCCTTGTCGAAGATCTCGTAACCGACGCCGCCGCCCGATGGGATGCCCTTGCCGGCGAGATCGAGCCGCAGGCGCGGCACGTCCGCCTTCGCGACCAAGACGGTCTGTCCGTCGCTGCGCAACTCGTACTTGATGCCGCGCGTGTCGAGATCCTTGAGGATCGCGCTGACATCCTGTTGAGACAGATCGGAGAACAGCACGCTCATGGCAGGCTGGGACATCTTCAGCATGACAAATCCGAAGAAGCCGACGAGCCCAAGCGTCACCGCGAGCATGGCCGCCAGGCGCGCCGCTCCGAATCTCGAGAACTGTTCGACGATGCCGCTCACGCCGCCATCCGTTCACAAAGCCATCGTGGCCGCGCCTGGATACGGGCTCACTAGGCAAGTTTTTCCCGGTCCGTGGTTAGCGCCCGGTTAATTTTTGCCGGGTCGCCCGAAAGATTGTCGGTGCGTGCCATTGACCGTGAACGAGGCGCGCGACGCTGCAACGTCGCCGTCAAGGCCACAATTTCGCATTTGCGAGCGAAAAATCGTTCCTGATGAGTGGTGGCCAAGGGGGATCATGTTGCGTGCGGCAATGCAACGATGCGCAACCGGGAGGACGGGATGCTGATCCAGACTGCCATATCCCGGCTTGGCTGTGCGGCAATCTTTCTCGATCGGGTAGAGCGTACGCCGGCACCGGGCTGAAAGCTTGTGACCGGCGCCCGACAGGCGTGAGGGCTGCGCGCCGATCCGGATACAAGGGCATGTGTCAAACACGGAACCAAAAGTGTCGAGACTGATCTCGGTGGACCACCTGAACAGGCCCGCTTCGGCGGGCTCTTTTGTTTCGCCAGCCGGGCGTCGGCATCGCCAACAGCGGCGCTGAAACGACAAAAGCGCCGGTCCCGACGGACCGGCGCCTTAAATGCAGGCGAAGGGAGCCCGACCTATTGGCGGGAGTGCT
>QBLV01000001.1:47520-49391 GCA_003241815.1 Hyphomicrobiales bacterium
GCTGAATGCGGGTCGTGCGCAGGCCAGCCAGGCCGTGCTGATCGATCGACATCTGCCAGCTCAGGAATTCATCGACCGTCAGCGTGTAGCGCTGGCAAGCCTCTTCGAGGCTGAGCAGACCACCGCGTACGGCGGCGACGACCTCGGCCTTGCGCCGGATCACCCAGCGGCGGGTATTCATCGGCGGGAGATCGGCGATCGTCAGCGGACTGCCGTCCGGTCCGATCACATACTTTACCCGCGGTCGCAACGGCTCGCTCATGGTACACTCACACAACTCAACAGAGCTACTTGTACTGAGCATAGGCCTACGCCTTTAAGAATTGCCTAAAGCGAAGACACTGGCTTTCCGCATCTGCGATTCGCGGTCAGCTTTTGCGGACGACGCTCTTGACCTGGTCGATCGGCACGCTGATGGCGCCGATCTTGAGCGTCGGGATCGAGCCGGTGAAGTCGACGCCATCGACGACGCCGCTGATCTTTGTCGTCGCCGTCATCGCCGCGCCCGCCGTGTCCTTGGCGTCGATCGTGATCGTGTATTCCCCGTCGGGCGCCTTTTGTGCGGTCGAGGTCGTACCATCCCATTTGTAGGTCTGGTCGCCGGCCACAAGCGACTTCGTGAGCGTCTGCACGACACTGCCATTGGCGTTTTTGATGGTGATCGTCGCCGAGCCGCCGCGCGGAACGTTGACCTGCCATTCGGCCTCGCCGTCCTCCAGGCGCGTCGTCGCGCCGTCGGCCGTGATGGTCGAGCCGATGAAGCCCACCGCGCTTGTCGCCGTGCCGGCCGAATTGAGGCTGAGCAGCGATGTGAGCGTCTCGTTGGTCTTGAGCTGCTGCTCGACGCCTGCGAACTGGACGAGCTGTGCCGTGAACTGGTTGGTGTCGAGCGGATCGAGCGGCGACTGGTTCTTGAGCTGCGTCGTCAGCAGGGTCAGGAACTGGTCGAAATTATTTGCGATCGAGGCGCCGCCCGAGACCGTGGTGGCGCTGGTCGTCGTTGCGGTGCTGCTGCTGGTGTTGGAGACGGTCATGGCGCTCCTCCTTTGATCAGACGCTGAGATCCACGCCGCCCAGCCGCACGAAACGGCTGGCTGACGCAGGTTGGGCAGAAACGGGACCGTCGTCGCCCAGCTCCGAACGGGTCGGGCTGCGGGGACGCTGCGGTGCCTCGTCCTGTTGCCGGTTCTGGCGGAAGCCCGACTGGTCGGACGGATCGCGAAGGCTGATATCGACGCCGGCATCGGAGGGCTTCAGCCCGGCCTGCTCAAAGGCACGCTCGAGCGTACGCGCATCCCGCTGCAGCAGATGCAACGTCTCGACGCGATCCACGACCATCCGTGCCGTGACTTCGCCGTCGTCGGAAATCGATAGGTTGACATCGACTCGCCCGAGTTCGCCCGGATCGAGCCTGATGTCGAACTGGCGAGCGCCGGCGAGCGCCCTGAGGCCGATCTCGATCGGCAGCACATGGAGCGGGGTCGGCGGGCCCTGGGCAGCGCTCTGACCCTGGGTTGCGGCGGATGCCTGTGCGGCGATCTGTTCCGGCATAGTCAGGATGCGAAGCGATTCAGGCCTGCCTCCCCCCTGCTGGCCAAGGGCCGACGGGTCGATCGGATTCAAGGCCTGCTGGAGAGCGTCGATCGGCTTGAAGTCGGACAGAAGCGAGGCCTGTGCGGCCACCGGGCTCTGGGCCTGGACGACCTTGTCGCTGCCGTCCTGCCCGGCTTCGGACTCGGCCACCTGGCCGCCTCCCGCAGGCAGGAGCGTGGCATCGGCAGGAGCGGAGGAGGCGTTCTGGGACGCCGGCGCGGTGCCAGCCGTCGCGACAGCGGATGCGTCCGCGCCGGAAGCAGACGCAGCCTTGGCCT
>QBLV01000001.1:49401-106767 GCA_003241815.1 Hyphomicrobiales bacterium
CCGTCGCCAGCGATAGCGCCGCAGCAGCTGCGGCAGACCCGGCCTTGCCGGACAACAGATCGCCTTCCTCGGCGTCGCCGGCAGCCGGCGCCGTCGCCGTCGCAAGAGTGGTCGGCAGGGTCGGCACGGGAACCGGCGGAGTCAACAGGACGCCCGGCGGAACGCTGACCACGACGCCCTCGGCTTTTGACTCCGAAGCCGCGCCGGCAGCGGCGCCCGCTTCGCCTTCGACCAGTTCGCCCTCGGACTTTTCGCCCTTGACTACATCGGTCTTGCCGGATTTCGCGGCCTGCGCGGCCGCTGCGATGCTGACCAGCGCTGCGATATCAAGGTTCGGCCCCGCCGGTTGCCCGATCGGCACGGCCTCGGCGGCCTTACCGACCGGCTTGCCGGTCTCCGCGGCTGCTGGCGGCACAGCGGTCCTCGCAGGGGCATCGGATGGTTTCTCGGACGCCGCAGTGGCTTCGTCGGAAGCCCGGCGTACGTCGCCAACGTCACGAAGGGTTTCCGCGCCGCGGCGAACTTCCCCGGCATCGCGGCGCATCTCGCCCGTGTCGCTCGCCGTCTCTCTTGGGATGTCGCGCTCTCTTGGGGTTTCGCGGCGAGACGTGGCTGCCTCCTGCGCGGGCTCCTCCTGCGGCAGGACGAAGCTCTCCCGTTCACTTCTCGCGTCCCGTTCGGGCGCGGGTCTGCGTTGAACCGCAGGCTCCGCGGCAAGCAAGGAACTCGACACTGGCTGAATCGACATCGGTTCATCCGCAACATGGGCACAGAGCGCCCCCTTCGCTGTCCAGCAAATGCCAAGCCAGCGGTCTGCTGAGACATTTCAACACGTTAGGTCATTTCTTTTATCGGAACAGCGGCAAGAACGGCCGCCCCAGCCCAACCGGGCGGCAGGTTTTGCCCATCACCGCTGGCAGCGCCGCCTCAAAGCCGGTATAGAGCCGCGCAGAGCCTGCCTTCGACGCCGGAAACCGCATCCGTCCATGACGACGCCCCGCAACTCCCTCGATATCGCCAAGCCGCCTGCGGCGACGCGCGTCGTCGCGGCGATGTCGGGCGGCGTCGATTCCTCCGTCGTCGCGGCCCTGCTGCAGCGCGAGGGTTACGAGGTCATCGGCGTGACGCTCCAGCTCTACGACCATGGCGCCGCCGTCCCCCGGGCCGGCTCCTGCTGCGCCGGCCAGGACATTCACGACGCCCGCCGTGTCGCCGAGCAGATCGGCATTCCCCATTATGTGCTCGACTATGAGAGCCGGTTCCGCGACGCCGTGATCGAGCGTTTCGCCGAGAGCTATCTCGCAGGAGAGACGCCGATTCCGTGCGTCGAGTGCAACCGCACGGTGAAGTTTCATGACCTGCTCGGGCTGGCCCGCGAGCTTGGCGCCGACGCGCTGGCGACCGGCCATTACGTCGTCGGCCGCGAACTCCAAAACGGCCATCGCGGCCTGTTCCGCGCCGCCGACGCCAACCGCGACCAGAGCTACTTCCTCTATGCGACGACGCAGGAGCAGCTCGATCTGCTGCGCTTTCCGCTCGGCGGCATCGACAAGGCGCAGACCCGCGCACTGGCGGCCGAACTCGGCCTCGGCATCGCCGACAAGCCCGATAGCCAGGACATCTGCTTCGTCCCCAATGGCCGCTATGCGGACGTGATCGAGCGGCTCAAGCCCGGCGCGGCGCGGCCAGGTGACATCGTCCATCTCGACGGCCGCGTGCTTGGACGCCATGACGGCGTGCTGCGCTACACCGTCGGACAGCGCAAAGGGCTCGGCCTCAGCACGCCTGAGCCGCTTTATGTGCTGCGCCTCGACGCCGACGGTGCCCGCGTCATCGTGGGCCCGCGCGAAGCCCTCAACGTCCGCGAGATCAGGCTGCGCGACCTGAACTGGCTCGGCGAGATGTCGCTGGACGCACTGCCACCCGAGGGACTTGACGTCGCCGTGCGCGTGCGTTCGACGCGGCCCCCGCGCGAGGCGAGGCTGACGCGCGACGAAGCCGGCCTGAGGGTCGAACTTGCCACCGACGAGGAGGGCGTCTCGCCCGGCCAGGCCTGCGTCATCTATGCCGATGCCGGACCTGGCGCCCGCGTGCTCGGCGGCGGCACCATCGTGCGGCCGGAGTTGCCGCTTCCGGCGTCCCGGCCGGGCCTCGCCCTCGCCTTGTCCTGAAGCCACCGGCGCCTCCTGCGCTTCCAACTCCCTTGCCCGCGAGCCGCTCCATGCCGGTGCCCGACCATCTCGAAACCCAGAAGCGCGTCTATGCGGCCTGGGCTGGCATCTACGACAAGATCTACCAGCGGCTTCTGGCCCAGCCCCAGCGCGAGGCGGTGGATGCGGCCTGCGCCCGCGGACCCGACATTCTCGAGATCGGTGTCGGCACGGGCCTGACGCTAGCGTATTTCAGCCCCGACACACGCGTTCTGGGCGTCGATCTCTCGCTCGACATGTTGAAGGTCGCGAACCGAAAGGTCGTCAGCCAGGGGCTGACGTATGTTCGTGGTCTGATGGTGATGGATGCCGGCAGGCTCGGCTTTGCGGCCGAAAGCTTCGATGCCGTGACCGCGCAGTTCGTCATCACCCTCGTGCCAGATGCCGAGCAGGCCCTGAGCGAGATGGACCGCGTGCTCAAGCCCGGCGGCGAGATCATCATTGCGAGCCGGCTCGTCGACGACGGTGCGCGATTCGCGGCGCTCTGGACGGCGCTGGCCCCGCTCGCCCGCGCGATCGGCTGGAGCTCGGACTTCAAGGTCAGCCGGCTGACGGACTGGGCGGCGAAGACGGGCCGTTACGACACGGTCCATGTTGGCTCCGGCTATTTCAAGGTGGTGCGTCTGCGCAAGCGGTCCTCTGCCCCGCTTTCAACCGCCATGCTATCCTCCGCAAAGGCTTGACGAGCCCACGCCTCGCCCCCTATACCGCGCCCTCACGACGGATCGACGCTTGCGTTGGATCCGGACTGTGGGGCGGGGTAGCTCAGCCGGTTAGAGCAGCGGAATCATAATCCGCGTGTCGGGGGTTCGAGTCCCTCTCCCGCTACCAACTGTTTTCATTGCGCTTTTTGTCTTCTTGAACTGATCTCTCAACCGACCGGTTGGGAGATCAGTTTGATTTTCCTGTACCTGCTTCGTGCTCTTCACGCTTGCGGATCGCGGCAACCCCGAGCGCATCATCCCGCTTCAAATAGTGCGAGCCCAGGATCGCGCCGACATCCCGAAGGCTGTGCCCGGTGATGGTTGCGATCTCCGCTTCGGTGCATCCGGCGATGGTCAGCCGCGTGACGGCAGTGCCCCGCAGGTCGTGGAACGTGACCCCGGAAATGCCCGCCTTGATGCATGCCTTTCGCCATGAGGCCCTGAAACCCGCCTCTGTCCATGAGGTAGCATTCTCAGTCGCCAGGATCGTCACGGCGCGCTTTTTGGTCACGTCGAGAAGGGCCTTAAGCGGCCCGCCTGTCGGGATGGACACGCGCGCGCCGGTCTTGCGTTGCTTCATGCGGATGTGCTGCCCACCATAGGTCGTCCAGGGCAAGCGCAGGAGGTCGCCTTGCCGCTGGTCAGTCCATAACGCCAACATCAACGCAAGGCGCAGATGCTCAGGCGCATGGGTCATGAAGGCCGCTTCATCGCCCCGTAGCGTGGTGTAGCTGCGGTGGTCATCGGCGATTGCCGGTTAGGTTTGGGTTGCGAACGCAAACCCTGAACCGAGAGATCCCCGATGACCGCTTTTGACCGTCCGCTTTATGGCGGAGCATTAATGTCAGGAACTGGCGCAATACTCCGCGAGCGGCAACGGCGATTCTGGCCAGCGCCGACGTTCAAATTGTGTCATCGGGAAATTCGGCGGAGCCTGATCGCTGAGTCAGTGCATTGGACTCCAGAAGAAGTATATTTCGGCCTTCAGCATGTTAATTGCAAATCGCCTGAGCTCCACGCTAACGCACCGTGACGCCAGACATCAGCCACTCCCCATTTCGGATCCTTGAATTCATGAAGGCCAAGCGAATCCGCATCGCCGTCGACATCGGTGGAACGTTCACAGACCTCGAATATCTCGACGAGGCCAGCGGCGAGACGCAGAGCTTCAAATCGGCGACGACGCCCGACGATCCGTCGCTGGGTCTGATGAACGCGATCAACGGTGCTGCCGCGCGCTTTGGCTTCTCCTTGTCGGATGTCGGCCTGCTGATGCATGGCACGACGATCGCGACCAATGCTGTGCTGACGCGCAACCTGCCTGACGGCGCGCTGATCACCACGGCCGGCTTCGAAGACGTTCTGGAGATCGGCCGCCACGCCCGAAAGGAGATCTACCGTCTGAAGCCCGAGCCGCAGGCGGTGCTGGTGCCAAGGCGCCGTCGCTTCGGCGTGATCGAGCGGATCGGCCCGCAAGGTGAGGTCCTGACCGCCCTCGACGAGGCCAGTATCGAGGCCGCGATCGACCGCGTCGCGACCTCGGGCGCGAGCGTCTGCGCCATCGCGCTGCTCAACGGCTTCACCAACCCGACCCATGAAATCGCAATCCGCGAGCGCGTGCTCGCCCGTCTCCCCGGGTTGGCGATCTCTTGCTCGCACGAAGTCTCGCCTGAGATCCGCGAATTCGAGCGGACTTCGACGACGGTGCTCAACGCGCTGCTGATCCCGGTCGTGCGCCGCTATATCGACGCGCTGCTGGCGCGCACCGCCGCCGCGGGGCTGACCGCGCCGCTCTATCTCGTACAGTCCAATGGCGGGGCGACGACCCCGCGCGCGGCCGGCGAGGCACCGGTTAAGCTCTTGCTCTCGGGGCCGTCCGGCGGGGTGCTCGCCGCCGAGGGCGTCGCGCGCCACCTCGGCTTCCCGAACGTCGTCGGCGTCGACATGGGCGGCACGAGCTACGACGTTGCCGTCATCCGCGACGGCCGTCGCGCTGTCGTCGCGCAGGGCGACATCGACGGCCTGCCGGTGCGCGTGCCCATGGTTGACATGCGCACGATCGGCGCGGGCGGCGGCTCGATCGCCTCGCTCGACGCCTCCGGGCGCCTTCAGGTCGGCCCGCGCAGCGCCGGCGCCAGGCCGGGCCCGGTCTGCTATGGCCGCGGCGGCACTGAGCCGACCGTCACCGACGTCAACCTGATCCTCGGGCGGCTCGACCCCGTCACCTTCCTCGGCGGCGAGTTCGCGCTCGATCTCGACGGCGCCCGCGAGGCGCTGGAAACCCGCATCGCCGGCCCGCTCGGCCTCGACCGGGATCGCGCGGCGGCCGGCATCCTCGCCGTCGTGGTCGCCAAGCTTGCCGGCGCGATCAAGCTCTCGCTGTTCGAACGCGGGCTCGATCCGCGCGATTTCGCGCTGATGTCCTTTGGTGGTGCCGGCGGGCTGCACGCCGTCGAGGTCGCCGAGGAGCTTGGCATGACGACCGTGATCTTCCCCAAGGATCCGTCGACCTTCTCGGCCCATGGCATCCTTCAATCCGACATCGTCCACGACCTCGCCCGCACGCGAGTGCTTCCCCTGAAACCCGGTACCGCCCCGGCCTTCGCCGCGCTCGCCGATGACCTGTTGCGCGAGGGCGAGGCCCTTTTGGCCGCCGACGGCCTGCCCGCGGATCAACGCCGCCTCGAACTCGCCGCCGACCTGCGCTATCGCGGCCAGGCCTTCGAGCTGCTGGTGCCGCTTGAGGACGCCCCGCACGACGATACGGCGCTCGAGGCGCTTTGCGAGCGCTTCCACGACGCGCACCGCCAGCGCTTCTCCTTCGACGATCCCAACGAGACGGTCGAACTGGTGACGATGCGACTGGCAGCGATTGGCCTGCTCGGCGGCATGGCGACCGCGAGTGCGCCGCAGGCGGACCAGGCTTCCTCAGCCCGCGAGCGCCAGGTCCATCTCGGCGGCGCCTGGACGAACGCCCCGGTTCATGAGCAGCGCAAGCTCGGCGCCGGCGCTGTCATCGACGGCCCCGCCATCATCGAGCAGGCCTACACCACACTGATCATTCCCACAGGCTGGCGGGTTACCGTCCGCCCGTCGGGCGATCTCGTCGCGACCCGGGAGACGCTGTCATGATCCAGGTCTCAAGCAAGGTTGCAGGCAAGGTCGGTGGCAAGGTCGATCCCGTCCTTCTCGAGATCGTCTCGCATGCGCTGGTCTCGGCGGCCGAGGAGATGTCGATCACGGTCTGGCGCACCAGCCGCTCGACGACGGTGCGCGAGCTGCTCGACTATTCGACGGCGGTGTTCGACGGCGAAGGCCGCAACATCGCCCAGGCGGCGCGCATGCCGGTCCATCTCAACTCGATGGAACTCTGCCTGCAGGAGATCATAGCGAAACACCTGCCGCTGGAGCGCTGGGCCGAGGGCGATGTTGTCGTCACCAACGATCCCTATTGCGGTGGCCAGCATCTGCCCGATTTCCTCGCCTTCAAGCCGGTCTTCGTCGAGGGCCGGCGCATCGCCATCACCTGCGTGCTGATCCACCATGTCGATGTCGGCGGCGGTGCGGCCGGCGGCTACAACGCCCATGCGGTCGAGATCTTCCAGGAGGGCCTGCGGCTGCCGCCGGTGAAGATCGTCCGCGAAGGCGAGATGCAGGACGATCTCTTCGCCACCATCCTGCAGAATGTCCGCGAGCCCGAGACCTTCCGTGGCGATTTTCTCAGCCAGATCGCGGCGCTCGAGGTCGGAGCGCGGGCGATGCGGCAGCTCGCGGGGCGCTATGGTGTCGAGACGCTGCGCGATGTCGGGCAGGCCCTGCTCGACCATTCCGAAACGGCGATGCGCGCCGCGCTGACCGCGCTGCCCGATGGCGTCTACCGGGCAGAGGATTTCGTCGATGGCGACGGCATGGAAGAGGGGCAAAAACGCATCGCCGTGACCCTGACGATCGCGGGCGATGCGCTCACGGTCGATTTCGCCGGTTCCTCGCCCCAGGCGCGGGGACCGATCAACGCGACGATGGCGACGACCCGCTCGGCGGTCTATTACGCCGTGATCGCGGCCTCGGGGATCGAGGCGACGGCCAATTCGGGCTGCTACCGGCCGATCACCGTCACCGCGCCCGACGGGCTTCTCGTCAGCGCCCAGTTCCCAGCGCCGGTCTCGATGCGGATGCTGACCGGCCACCGGATCGCCACTGCCGTGCTGAAGGCCTTCGCGAGGGCGATCCCAGCGCGAATTCCGGCATCCTATTACGGCGTGACCTTCAACCACGCCGTCAACATTCGTCATGAAGATGGCCGCCGGCAGGTCTATTTCGACGCCGAGATCGGCGGCTGGGGCGGCCACCCCGAGGCGGACGGCCCCTCGGGCCTCTCGGCCGGTTTCCACAACGGCCAGAACACGCCCATCGAGATGATCGAGGCGATTTTCCCGCTGCGCTTCACGCATTATGGCTTCCTGCCGGATTCGGCCGGCGCGGGTAAGATGCGCGGCGGGCTCGGCCTTGTGCGCGAATGGCGCTTCATCGCCGAGTACGGCCTGCTCAACGCGTCCTTCGACGCTTTCGCCTCGCAGCCCTACGGGCTGGCCGGCGGCGAACCCGGACGCGGCGGCCGCCTGAGCGTCATCCGCGACGGCAGAGAGACGGCACTGGCGGCCAAGACCATCGGCTGCGTGCTGAAGGCAGGCGACATCGTTCGCATGGAGACGCCGGGCGGCGGCGGTTATGGCCTTCCCTCGGAACGCGATCCGGCCGCCATCGCCGCCGACAAGGCAGATGGCTACATCTCGTGACCCAAGCGGTTCGCAGCTGGCGGGACTATTGCATCGCGCCCCTGACGCGTGGTCACATGCGCGACAAGGCGCAGCTCGCGCCCGGAGACTGGCCTTGATCAAGACAGCCGACAAAAAGCTTGTCCCCGCCCGCCAAACCGCCGTCGCATGAGCGATCTTTCCCGCCTTCTGCCGGACGAGCCGCTGCCGCAGCGCATTTCGCGGATTCTGGCCTGGATCGCCGGTGCGGTCGTGCTCTTCGGCTGCAGCCTGCTCATCACCATCGACGTGATCACGCGCTTCCTGTTCAAGCGCGGCATGGTCGAGAGCTTCGAGATCTCGGGCTATGCGCTGGCGGCCTGCATCGGGCTGGGGCTGGCGTTCACCGTCACCTCCAAGGCCAATATCCGCGTCGACATCCTGCTCGGCGCGCTGCCCGGCAAGATGCGAATTGTCTGCGACATCCTCGCATCGCTGGCGCTTGCGACGATCGCGGTGGCGCTGGCCTGGTTCGCCTGGGGCACGCTGGCACAATCCTGGGCTTTGAACGCCAAATCGGTGTCGCTGCTGCAGGTGCCGATGGTGATCCCACAGGGGATCTGGTGCGTCGGGCTGGTCTGGTTTGCCTGCATGGCGGTGCTGATCCCGATCCAGGCGCTCGCCCGGCTGATCGCGCATGACCGCGCCGGTTTTGATGCGCTGATCGGCTCGCTGCGGGTGACCGAGGAGATCGAGCAGTCCGGCGTCGAGAACCCCGCCGGCACCGCGAAGGTCAAGCCATGATCGGGACCGCGGTCTCGCTGCTCGTCGTTCTGGTGGGGCTGAGCATCCCGGTTGCCGCCGCGCTTGCGCTGATGGCGTATGTGCTGCAGGCGAACTACGCCTTCTTCCCGATGACCGGCGCCGTCGGCGAACTGGCCTGGAACTCCTCCAACGACTTCATCCTGATCGCCGCCCCGATGTTCATCATGATGGGCGAGCTGATGCACCGCTCTGGGATGAGCGAACGACTGTTCACTGCGCTCTCGCCCTGGTTTGCCCGCGTGCCCGGCCGGCTCATCCACACCAACATCGCAGCCAGCGCCATTTTTGCCGCGACCTCGGGATCGTCGGTGGCCACCGCCGCGACGATCGGCACGGTCGCGATCCCCAATATGGACAAGGGCGGCTACAACCGTCCGCTGTTTTTGGGCTCGATCGCGGCCGGCGGCACGCTCGGTATCCTGATCCCGCCCTCGATCAACATGATCATCTATGCCGTGCTGACCGACACCTCGGTCGCCGATCTCTATGCTGCCGGGTTCATCCCGGGCTTTATGCTGGCAGCGCTGTTCTCGACGATGGTGCTGGGGCTGGCGCTATACCGGCCGGAATGGGCCGGTCCCAAGGTCGACACGGGCGATCTCTGGCGCCAGCGCCTCGCGGGCCTGCGCCATCTGATCCCGCCGCTGGGGCTGTTCCTCGTCGTCGTCGGCTCGATCTATGCCGGCATCGCGACGCCGACCGAGGCCGCCGCGCTGGGCCTGATGGCGACGCTTCTGCTCGTCGCCGCCAATCGCCAGCTGTCCCTGCCGGTGCTGTTGCGCGCCTTCGAGGGCACCGTTCGCACGACCTGCATGGTGATGCTGATCGTCATGGCCGCCTTTTTCCTCAACTTTGTCATGGTCTCGATCGGGCTGGTCAAGGCGATCACGGATGTCGTGCTGTCGCTCGGTTGGCCGCCGCTCGGCATGCTGCTGGCGATCGTCGTTTTCTACCTGATCCTCGGCTGCTTCATGGAGACCCTGTCGATGATGATCGCGACGACGCCGGTCGTCCTGCCGGTGATCACGGCGCTGGGCTACAGCCCTGTCTGGTGGGGCATCATCTTCGTCATCCTGATGGAGGCGGCGCTGATCACGCCCCCGGTCGGCCTCAACCTCTACGTGGTCCAGGCCGTGCGCGGAAAAGGCAATTTTGCCGATCTCTGCCTGGGCGCCATGCCCTTCGTCTTCGCGATGCTGCTGATGATCGCGCTGCTGATCGCCTTCCCGCAACTGGCGCTCTGGCTTCCGACCCTTCTCAATCCCAAAGCCGGCGGCTGAAATCGCCAACACCCCACCCCACAGAGGAGATGACTGCGATGAAACATCTGGTCTCTATTGCTGCCCTCGCCACCACGCTTCTCTGCGGCACCGCCCAGGCCCAGGGGCTGCCGGCGACGAGCTTCAACGCGGTCGGCAGCATCGGCAATCTGTCGATGTACACAAGCCGCGAAGTGCCGTTCTGGAACGAGACCGTGCCCAAGGAATCGGGCGGGGCGATCAAGGTGCAGGTCAAGCCCTTCACCGAGCTTGGCTTCAAGGGCCCGGAAATCTTCCGTCTCGTGTCGGCCGGTACGCTGCAATTCGCCACCACGGTGTTGAACTATAATTCCGGCGAGGTCCCGATGAACGAGGCGACCGATCTCGTCGGTCTCGTCGGCTCTGTCGAGGAATTGCAGAAGGTCGTCGACGTTTTCCGCCCGACCTACGCCAAGTTCCTCGAGGAGAAGCACGGCCTCAAGCTGCTCGGCTTCGGCACCTATCAGGCGCAGGTGATCTATTGCCGCGACGCCTTCACCAAGGTCGCCGATCTCAAGGGTCGCAAGGTCCGTGCCTCGGGCGCCTCGCAGCAGGCCTTCGTCAGCCATATCGGCGGCTCGCCGATCAACCTCGCCTTCGCCGAGGTCCAGCCGGCGCTCGCCAGCGGCGTGATCGACTGCGCCATCACCGGCGCGCTCTCGGGCTATCGTTCGAAATGGCATGAGGCGGCGAAGTTCATCTCGCCGATGCCGATCAATTTCGGGCTCTCGGCGCAACTCGCCAATCTGAAATGGTGGAACACGCTCGATCCGAAGGTCCAGGCCTTCCTCACCGACAACCTGCGCAAGCTCGAGGATTCGATCTTCGACCAGGCCAAGACCGAGACGCAGACGGGTCTCGACTGCAACACCGGGAAGGCCTGCAGCGAAGGCGCCCCGGCGGCGATGAAGCTGGTTCCGGTGACGCCGGAGGACGAGGCTCTGCGTAAGGATGCCCTGACAAAGGTCATTCTGCCCGCCTTTGCCGGCCGCTGCGGCCCCGACTGCGTGACCACCTGGAACGGCACCATCGGCGCCTTTCTCAAGGTCAAGATCTGATCGGGAGACCTTGAAGCAAAGTGTCCTCGCGAGCGTTCCCGGCATTGTGGGAACGGTCCTATGCTTCGCGACACCGGGGGCACAACAGCCCTTACCGCCGTGCCTTGCTAGCCGTGCCTTGCTACTTGCGGGCGGGTCTGGGGATTGCGATTGCCACTTCCGGGCGTTCAACAACGCCCGGAAATGGTCGCGATGCTGCCCTGACAGCATGGAAGATTTCCGCCGCGGCGATGGCGGGATGGGGCACCGCCTTCTCAGGGTGCTCGCCGGTATCGTTGACGCGAGAGATGCGCTTTCCCGTCGCGGGATCCTTGACCATGCTCACGCGATTCCAGATGAGCCGGCCACCATAAAGAGGGCTGAGAAGGAGGCCGTGGCCGCGAGTGCGTTTGCCGCTGGTCGTCACGGCCGCCCAACGGCGAGGGACGGCCTCATCGTTCAGCCGACCGGCGATCTCACGCGGTCTGCTGCCCGCGAGATACTCGTCGAAGATGCGGCGGATGACGGTCGCCTCCTCTTCAACGATGGCGAACTCGCCCGGACGGCCCGGCATTGGCTCATAGCCATAGGCTCGGCCGCCGGGCTGCGACCCTCCCTGACGACCCCTGCCATGCCCCGGCGGACCTTCTGAAACAGCCCTTAACGGTTTGGGCCTTCAGCGGGCGGGTTTAAGCGAGGAACCCCAGAGCTGGTGAGATCTCGCTATCGATCAGCAATCCGTCCGACATGGCCCAGAGCAGCCTTTTTAAGGTGAATCGATCTCTTCGCATGTTGCAGAGGGGAATGATCGATGCGACAGAGCCGTCAGGGTGCACCGTGTCGATTGCCGAGCGGGCAGGATTTGCGTGGGTCGGGCCGCCAGCGCAGGATCATTGCGCCTATGTCACGCCCCCTTTCCGAACTTCGCCGGTTTTTGAGCAACGAGGCCACAGGCGGCATCATTTTGATGGGCGTGACGTCCCTCGGGGGGTTTACGAGCATTGAGTTGAAGATCGACGGGACTCCTTTCCCATGAGTTTGTGGTTGATCCCGCTGATCCCGTTCTTTGCGGCGGTCTTGCCGCCGTTGACGATCCGCTCGGGTCGGAATGTCTGTGCCACGGTCACGGCTCTGGCGACGTTGCTCGCCCTCGCGCTACTGCTCTCGCATGCGCCGGCCGTCTATCGCGGCGAAATCGTCCAGACGCGGCTGGATTGGCTGCCGCAGATCGGCCTGTCGTTTTCCTTCTTCATCGATGGGCTGGGTCTGTTCTTCGCCACGATGATCCTCGGGATCGGCCTACTGGTGATCGTCTATGCGCGCTTCTATCTCAGCCGCAACGACCCGATCGGGCGCTTCTACGCCTATCTGCTGCTGTTCCAGGGCGCGATGGTGGGTGTCGTCCTCTCCGACAACATCCTGCTTCTGCTGGTGTTCTGGGAACTGACGAGCCTGACCTCCTTCCTGCTGATCGGCTATTGGCGGCACCTGCCCGAGGCCCGGCAAGGCGCGCGGATGGCGCTGGTCGTCACCGGCGGTGGCGGCTTGCTCCTGATCGCGGGCATGCTGCTGCTGGGCCACATCGCCGGATCCTACGAGCTGTCGGAGATCCTGAAACGGGGCGAACTGATCAAGGCCTCGCCACTCTATCTGCCGATGCTGCTGCTGGTGCTCGGCGGCGCCTTCACGAAATCGGCGCAGTTTCCGTTCCATTTCTGGCTGCCGCACGCCATGGCCGCGCCGACGCCGGTTTCGGCCTATCTGCATTCTGCGACCATGGTGAAGGCCGGGATCTTCCTGCTGGCGCGTCTGTGGCCGGTGTTGGCCGGCACCGATGCCTGGTTCCTGATCGTGGCGCCCGTTGGGCTCGTCACCATGCTGGTCGCGGCCTGGATCGCCATCTTCAAGGATGATTTGAAGGGGCTCCTGGCCTTCTCGACCGTCAGCCATCTCGGCCTGATGACGATGCTCCTGGGTTTCGGCACGCCAATGGCGGCGGTGGCCGCCGTGTTCCACATCCTCAACCACGCGACCTTCAAGGCAGCCCTGTTCATGGGCGCCGGCATCATCGACCATGAAACCGGCACGCGCGACATCCGCAGGCTCGGCGGTTTGCTGACGCTGATGCCGATCACCGCGACGCTGGTGCTGATCGCATCGGCCTCGATGGCGGGCATCCCGCTGTTCAACGGCTTCCTGTCGAAGGAGATGATGCTGGAAGAGGCCTTGAAGACCTCTTATGCGGGCATGCCTTGGCTGTTTCCGGTGATGGCCGGACTGGCGACACTGTTTTCGGTCGCCTATTCGGCAAGGCTCGCGGTGCGCGTGTTCTTCGGCCCGAAGCGGCACGACTATCCCTCCCACCCGCACGATCCGCCGGTCGGGATGTGGGGGCCGGTCGCCGTCCTCGTCGTGCTGGTCGTGGCGATCGGGCTCCTGCCCGCGCTGATCGCGGGACCGATCGTCGCGCACACGGCGCTGGCGGTCATCGGCGGGCCGTTGCCGTCCTATTATCTCTCGATCTGGCACGGGGTGACACCGGCCCTGCTGACGAGCATGGGGGCGACGGTCGCCGGTGCGGCGCTGTTCCTGGCCTACCAGACCATCAACCGCATCCGCCTCGGCCTGCCCCGGCCGGACGCCAAGACGCTGTTCGACCGCGTCATCGCCGGCACGGTAGCAGGAGCGGACTGGGCCATCGCGCGCAGCCATACCGGATCGCTGCAGCTCTATTTCGCCATCATCCTCGGCGCCGTGGTGGTGCTGGCGGCCGGCGGCTTCTGGAGCGCGTCGCATGGCGCCGGGACCCGCGCGACGCTGCCGATGTCGCTGCCGGCCGGCATCGCCTGGTTCGCCCTGGTCGCCGCCAGCGTGGCTGCCGCCCTGCGCCACCACGACCGCGTCTTCGCCCTTGTGTTGACCAGCATCGTCGGCCTCGTGGTGTCGCTGCTCTTCCTGCAGTTCTCCGCGCCCGATCTCGCCCTGACGCAGATCTCCGTCGATGTGGTGACCACTGTCCTGCTGTTGCTCGCGCTCAACCTGCTGCCCAAAACGACGCCCCGGGAAGGCTCCCCGCTGCTGCGCTCCCGCGACGCAGGGATCGCGGCCGTGGCCGGCCTGGGCGTCGCGGGGCTTGCCTACGCCGTGATGACCAGGGGCTTCGAGACGATCTCGGCCTATCATCTGGAGCAGTCGAAGCCCGGCGGCGGCGGCACCAATGTCGTCAACGTCATCCTCGTCGATTTCCGCGGCTTCGATACGTTCGGCGAGATCATCGTGCTCGGCATCGCGGCGCTGGCCATCTTCGCGCTGCTCGATCACCCGTTCGGCCGTGCCTCGGCGCGCCGGCTGGCCAGCATTCGCTTCGCGGAAGAGGCGCGCGACGCCCATCCCATGATGTTGGTGGTGGCGACGCGGGCGCTCTTGCCTTTGGCGCTGACGGTCGGCGTCTACATTCTCCTGCGCGGCCACAATCTGCCGGGTGGAGGCTTCATCGCGGGCCTCGTCGTCGCCATGGCGCTGATCATGCAGTACATGGCGAGCGGCTATGTCTGGGCGAACGCCCGCGCGCGCATCGACTCGCAGGCCATGATCGGGGCCGGCATCGTCATCGCCGGACTGACCGGTATCGGCTCATGGGTGTTCGGCCGGCCCTTCCTGACCAGCTCCTTCGGCTATTTCTCGCTGCCGCTGGTTGGACAATTCGAACTGGCGACGGCGATGGCCTTCGATCTCGGCGTCTTCCTCGCCGTCGTCGGCGCGGTGTTGTTGTCCTTGTCACAGATTTCGCGCGTCCAGCAGCGCGCGGAGCGCTCGCCCGTCACCGATAATCCGATGGACATCGTGCTGGCCCCCGAAACGGCCATGGCGAAGGAGAGCTGACGTGGAATTGCTTGTCTCCAGCGCCACGGGCGTGATGACGGCGGTCGGGATCTATCTCCTGCTCAGCGCAAGGACCTTCCCGGTCATCCTGGGCCTGACCTTCCTGTCCTATGCCGTCAACGTGTTCCTGTTCTCGATGGGGCGCCTGACCATCAACCAGCCGCCGATCATCGGCGCGACAACGGCGGGGTATTCCGATCCGCTGCCGCAGGCTCTCGTCCTGACCGCGATCGTGATCTCCTTCGGCATGACCGCGCTGATCGTCGTGCTGGCGCTGCGCGGCTTCCTCGAAGCGGGAACCGACGAGGTCGATCTCGCCATTCCGCGCGAAGGCGGCCCGGCGGATGCCGGGACCAAGGGCGATATGGCACGGCCGCAACCATGAACCACTGGATCGTCGTCCCCACAGTCCTGCCGGCCATGACGGCAGCACTTCTTCTGATCCTCGCGCTGCCTCATCACCTCAAGCACCAGCGTGTGGTCTCGATCGGCGCGACCGTGCTGATGCTCGCGCTCGCCATCGGCCTGCTGATGTTGGCCGGCGACGGAGCCCCCCGCGCGTATTTCCTCGGCAACTGGCCGGCGCCGTTCGGCATCGTGCTGGTATTGGACCGGCTGTCGGCGATCATGCTGCTGCTGACCGCGGCGCTGGCACTGGCCGTCGTGATCTACGCCTCTACCGGCTGGGACACGCGCGGGCGGCACTTCCATGCGCTGATGCAGTTCCAGTTGCTCGGCGTCAACGGCGCCTTCCTGACCGGGGATCTGTTCAACCTGTTCGTCTTCTTCGAGGTCATGCTGATCGCTTCCTACGGGCTGATGCTGCATGGCGGCGGCGCGGTGCGGCTGAAGGCAGGCTTTCATTACGTCGCGATCAACCTGATCGCCTCGACGCTGTTCCTGTTCGGCGTCGGTCTGATCTATGCGATCACCGGCACGCTCAACATGGCCGATCTCGCGGGCAAGGTCGCGGCCGTCTCGGCCGACGACCAGGCGCTGCTGAAGACCGGGGCGATGCTGCTGTTCGTGGTGTTCGCCACAAAGGCGGCGCTGGTGCCGCTGCACTGGTGGCTGCCGAGCGCCTATGCGGCCACCTCGGCGCCGGCGGCGGCCATGTTCATGATCATGACCAAGGTTGGCGCCTATGCGATCATCCGCGTCTATGGGCTGATCTTCGGTGCGGATGCCGGGCCGCTCGGTGCCCTCGTCGCGCCGATCGTCATCCCGGCTGCTCTCGTCACGCTCGTCGTCGGCGCCGTCGGAGTGCTGGCCAGTCGGAGCCTGAGCGATCTCGTCTGTTTTTCCGTCATCGCCTCGATGGGCAACCTGCTGATCGCGGTGGGGCTGTTCGACGGCGTCGGCACGACGGCCGCGCTCTACTACATCATCCACAGCACGCTGACGGGCGCCGCCCTGTTCCTGCTCGTGGATCTGATCTCCCAGCGCCGGGGCAAGCTGATGGACAGGCTGGAGCCCGCACCGGCCATCGCCAACGAGACGATACTGGGCGCGCTGTTCTTTTTGGGTGCCATCGCGATGGTGGGCATGCCGCCGCTGTCGGGCTTCATCGGCAAGCTGCTGATCCTCGAGGCGACCCGCGAAGCCCCCCAAGCACCCCTGATCTGGGCCATCGTGCTCGGCTCCAGCCTGCTGATGATGATCGGCTTCGCGCGCGCAGGCTCGGTCGTCTTCTGGAACAATCCGAAACCGGCGAGCGATTTGGGCGAGGCCGGCGTAGCGCCCAGTCGCGACGGGCTGAGCGCGAGCGCTCTCGTGCCGATCGTCGTCGTCGGCCTGCTCCTGGGTGCGACCGCCGCATTGTCGTTCGGCGCCGGGCCGCTCACCAGCGGGTTCCAGGCGACCTCAGCGCAACTGCTCGACAAGGCCGGGTACATTCGCGCAGTGCTTGCCCCTGCTGCGGGCGTCGCCATGGGGGAGAACTAGGCGATGGTCAGGCGCTTTTTCCCTCACCCCATGCTGACGGTCTGGATCGTCGCGGTCTGGGTCCTGCTCGCCAACGAGATCACCTTCGGCCATCTGGTTCTGGGCCTGATCCTTGGGGTCCTCATTCCCTTGGGCACCAGCGCCTATTGGCCGGGGCGCCCGCGCATCGGCGCTCCGCTGATGATGATCGAATTCATGCTGGTGGTGCTCTGGGACATCGTGGTGTCCAACATTCAGGTCGCTTCCCTGATCCTGTTACGCCGCGGCGACACCCTGCGTTCACAGTTCATCACCTTGCCGCTGGATCTCAAGACTCCGGAAGCGATCACCGTTCTGGCCGGGACGATCACGATGACGCCGGGCACGGTCTCGGCCGATGTCAGCGCAGACGGGCGCGCCCTGCTCGTGCACTGCCTCGAAACCGACGGCGCCGAGGACACCATCGCCCAGATCAAGCACCGCTACGAACGCAGGCTGAAAAGGATATTCGAATGATCGCAACCGCCTGTCTGATCGCGCTGATTGCCACCAGCGTCGCCATCCTCTTGAACCTCTATCGGATGGTGCTGGGCCCCGACGTGACCGACCGCATCCTGGCACTCGACACGATGGTCATCAACGCCATCGCGCTGATCGTGCTGCTCGGCATCTACTACGGCACAACGATGTATTTCGAGGCGGCGATGCTGATCGCCATGGTCGGCTTCGTGACGACCGTGGCCTTCTGCAAATACCTGCTCCGCGGCAATGTGATCGAATAGGACGCAGCATGCACTGGATTGGCGAAGCGGCCGTCACGGCCTTGATCCTCATCGGAGCCTTCTTCCTGCTCGTCGGCTCCTTCGGTCTGGCCAAGCTGCCCGACATGATGCGCCGCCTGCACGGGCCTTCCAAGTCGACGACACTCGGCATCGGCTCGCTGCTGATTGCCTCGATGCTGTATTTCGCGGTCGTCGGCGAACACATTTCGTTCCACGAACTGCTGATTACGATCTTCCTCTTCCTGACCGCACCCGTGACCGCGCATATGCTGGCCAAGGCACATATCCTGCGGTCTCAGAAAGACCGGAGCAGCCTGCCACCGACGGGCCAGCCCAGTGGATGGGCAACCCTCGACGTCGACAAGTGAACTGGAGGCGACGAGACGGGCTCGCCGTCCCGTCGCCCGGGGCACGAATGCCGCCGTCCGCCGCCGACGCCATCCCAGGGCGCAACGAGGCCGTCATCGCGTAGCGCGGGATGGCCGCAACCGAGGCCTCGCCGGGAATATGCGTCTTTCCAGCTTGCGCTGTTCGCTTATGTCTTGACGTTCGCCGAGACGAGGCCGCAGGGCTTGTCTACGCTGCCTATGGGGGCGTCTATATCGCTGCGTCGCTGACTTGCTCTGGGCCTTCGAAGACATCCGCCCCGACCCCTTGGATACCGCAGGCGCAGGCCTGTGCCTTATGGCGCCGCAACGATCACCGCAGCGCCACGTTGACCAAGTCAGGTCGCGTCAGCATCTGTCTGCCGCTCGCCATCGCTGAACTGTGGAGACCGACTTTCGATGACCCAGGCCGCCCGCGTTACCCTCAGTCGTTTTCTGATCGAACAACAGCGCGAGGGCGGGAACCTGCCTCCCCAACTGCGCCTGCTGATCGAGGTCGTGGCGCGCGCCTGCAAGGCGATCAGCCATACGGTGAACAAGGGCGAGCTCGGAGGCGTTCTGGGCAGCCTCGGCAGCGAGAACGTCCAGGGCGAGGTCCAGAAGAAGCTCGACGTGATCTCCAACGACATCCTGCTCGAGGCCAATGAATGGGGCGGTAATCTCGCGGCGCTGGCCTCGGAGGAGATGGAAGCCATCCACCTCATTCCGCACCGCTATCCCAAGGGCGAGTATCTGCTCGTCTACGATCCAATCGACGGCTCCAGCAATATCGACGTCAACCTGAGCGTCGGCACGATCTTCTCGGTACTGGCCGCCCCGGAGGACGCCTCGCAGCGTGTCGTGACAGAGCAGGACTTCCTCCAGCCCGGGTTCCGTCAGGTCGCAGCGGGCTATGCGATCTATGGTCCTCAGACCAGCCTCGTCTTGACCTTCGGCCAAGGCGTGTTCGGCTTCACGCTCGATCGCGAGGTTGGCTCCTGGGTGCTGACGCGCCGCAACATCATGATCCCCTCAGGAAACCGCGAATTTGCCGTCAACATGTCCAACCAGCGTCACTGGGCGCCGCCCGTCCGCCGTTATATCGAGGACTGCATAGCGGGCCGCGACGGTCCCCGTGGTGTCGATTTCAACATGCGCTGGACCGGTTCGATGGTGGCCGACATCGAGCGTGTGCTGACGCGGGGCGGCATCTTTCTCTATCCGTGGGACGACCGGGAGCCCGACCGCGCAGGGAAGTTGCGGCTGATGTATGAGGCCAACCCGATCGGCATGATCATCGAGCAAGCGGGCGGGATGGCGATCGACGGCCGCGACCGTATCCTCGACATCGCACCCGTAGGCCTGCACCAGCGCGTCGCGGTTATCCTGGGTGCAGCCGACGAGGTCGAGGTCGCCAGGCGGTACTTTTCGATGCCGTCCGTGTAGCGAGAACCAACCCATTGAATCAAATTTCCTGCTGCCTCACTGTTTCCGAGACGGTCCCACTCAACATTCCCACACAGGGTGACGACCGTCGGCGGAATTTCCCTTGTTTTTAAAGGAATTCAGGACCAGCCGGTGGGTCGGAGGCCTCGCCTGGTCTTAGCTCCTTTGAGACGCGCGACGTCCGCCGCCTCGGTTCGTAAAACGGAATGCCATTTGAATTTTGTCGCGGGGGGACGATATGAGTCCCTCTCGCTACCATCAGATTGCAACACCGGCAGGGCGCAGTTGATCGTCCGCAGGGTTGCAACGCCCGAGCAACGCCTCCAGACCGGGCTGAATCCGATCGGGAACGGGGCGTTCCCGGCCCGATACGCCTAGCCGTCGCTCTTGCCCCACCACTGCGACGCCGCCAGGAGCAGCGAGGTGATCACGATCATGATCGTCGAGATCGCCGCGATCGTCGGGTCGATCTGGTCGCGCAGGGCCATGAACATCGCCCGCGTCAGCGTCGAGTTGTCGCCACCGGACACGAAGAGTGAGACGACGACCTCGTCGAAGGACGTCAGGAAGGACAGCAGCGCCGAGGTGACGATCGAAAATCCGATCTGCGGCATCGTCACTTGCACAAAGGCTTGGGTCCGCGTCGCGCCGAGGCTGCGGGCGACGCGCTCCTGATCGAGGTCGAAGCTCTTCAGCGCGGAACCGACGATCATCATCACGATCGGCACGGCCAGGATCGTATGCGCCAGCACGATCCCGAGGAAGGAGTTGACCATCTTCAACTGCACGAAGGCATAGAACAGCGCGATGCCGACGAGGATCACCGGGACGATGGTCGGCGTCAGCAACGCCAGGATCGCGATGCCCGCGAAGCGCAGCCGCGAGACATGCAGGCCATAGGCAGCAAGCGTCCCGACCGGTGTCGCCAGCAGGGCCGTGCAGACACCCGCCTTCAGCGAAGTCGCGGTCGCCGCCATCCAGCTCGCGGAGGCGAAATAGGCCTCGTACCAGCGCAGCGACCATTGCCGCGGCGGGAACTCCAGATATTGGGAGTGCGAGAACGACATCGGGATGACGATCAGCGTCGGCAGGGCCAGGAACGCCAGCACCAGCACGCCGAGGCCATAGAGCCAGAGCCGCGATCGATGCGTGATCTGTGTGTCGCTGGCGGGTCGGTCGAGCCAGGCCATGCTCAATGCCCTCCGCCGAACAGGCCGGCACCGCGCGACAGCCGCGCCGCCAAGACGAGCACCACGAGCGTGATCGCCAGCAGCACGACGCCGAGCGCGCTGGCCGCCCCCCAGTTGAAGAACAGCTCGATGTCGTTGGCGATGCGGTTGGAAACCATCGTCACCTTGCCACCGCCGAGCATCGCCGGCGTCACGTAGAAGCCCAGGCAGAGCACGAAGACGAGGGCGGAACCGGCGGCCAGCCCCGGCAGCGACAGCGGGAAGAACACGCTCCAGAAGCCATGGGCCGGCGTCGAGCCGAGGCTGGAGGCGGCGCGCAGCAGGTCGCCGTCGATCCCCCGCATCGTACTGTAGAGCGGCAGGACGAGGAAGGGCAGCATGATGTGGACCATGCCGATCAGCGTGCCGCCGACATTGTGGACGAGCTGCAGCGGCTCGCTCCAGAGGCCGAGGTCCATCCCCCATGTGTTGATCAGGCCGCTGCGCTGCAGCAGCACCAGCCAGGCATAGGTCCGCACCAGCAGCGACGTCCAGAACGGCAGCAGCACTGCGATCATGCAGAGATTGGCCGCGCGTCGCGGCAGCTGCGACAGGAAATAGGCGAGCGGATAGCCGAGCAGGATACAGATCGCCGTGGTCGCGAGGCTGATCTCGAAGGTGGTGCGGAAGGTCCGGCCGTAGGAGGGCTCGGCCAGCATGCGCCGATAGTGCTCGAGGCTCGGCGCACCCGCATCGTCCTGGAAGGACAGCCCGAACAGCCAGCCGACCGGCAGCAGAACCATGACGCCGACGAGCAGCAACGCCGGCGCCGCCAGCGCGGCCTGTCCCAGCCGTTCGCGCCAGTGGTCGCGGCGCAGGGCGGCAGCGTGGAAATCGCCATCGACATCCCGTGACAGGTTCAAGGCAGGCGCGCTCACGCCGCCGTCCTCCCCTCGTCGGCGAGCAGGACGGTGTCGCCGACCGCGATGCCGACCGCAATGGGTGAGCCACCCGCCGGCGGGGGCGCGTCGTCGCCCCGCGTGGCCATGCGCAGGGTCACCGGGCTGCCATCGGCCAGCACGATTTGGAGGAGCAGCGTGTCGCCCTGATAGATCGCACTTTGGACCGTGCCGTCGAAGCGGTTCATCGCCTCGCTTTCGCTGCCGTCGAGAATGCGCAGCCGCTCCGGCCGCAGCATCATCACGCAGCGTCCCCGCGCCACCGGGACATGAGGAGCCCGAACGACCGAGCCGGCCGCGCGGCAAATGCCGTCCGTGACCTCGACATCAAGGAAGGACGACTCGCCGATGAACTCCGCCACGAAGCGGCTGCCCGGATGGTCATAGATGGCACGCGGCGCATCGATCCGGGCGATCCGGCCCCGATCCAGCACTGCTATGCGGTCCGACATGGTCAGCGCCTCGCGCTGGTCATGCGTGACGTAGACGGTGGTGGTGCCGAGCCGGTCATGGAGTTGCCTCAGCTCGATCTGCATGCGCTCGCGCAGCTGCTTGTCCAGCGCCGACAGGGGCTCGTCCATCAAAATGATGCGCGGCTCGAAGACGATGGCACGCGCCAGTGCGACGCGCTGGCGCTGGCCGCCTGAGAGCTGGGTGATGCTGCGCTCGCCATAGCCGCCGAGCTGGAACATCTCCAGCGCGGCCTCAACGCGCCTTGCGATCTCGGGGGCCGGCACGCGCCGCAGCCGTAGCGGAAAGCCGATGTTGCGCGCCACGCTCATATGCGGGAACAGCGCATAGTTCTGAAACACCATGCCGATCTCGCGCTTGTGCGGCGCCAGCCGGACGACCTCCTGCTCGCCGAAGCGGATGCTGCCCTTGTCGGGCCGCAGGAAACCGGCGATGGCCATCAACAGCGTCGTCTTGCCGGAGCCCGACGGGCCGAGCAGGGTCAGGAATTCGCCGGGCCGGACGTCGAGATCGACATCGTCGAGCACAGAAACGGCGCCGTAGGCCTTGCTCAGGTGCCTGACGGCGATGGGCAGGGCATTGCCCATCGCGGGAGCGGGAGAAGCCGGGGCTGTTTCAGCCATCGACCCCCCATGATCGGCCGACGGCCTCATTCGGTCAGCATGTTCTGGTAGGCGGCCGAAGCCTGCGCCTCGAACTTCGTGTACCAGTCGAGGTCGATCGGCAGTTGCTTGGCGGCATTGTCGGGGTGCGACGGCAGGGTCTTGGCATAGGCCGCCTCGATCAGGCCCAGATCATAGGCCTTCTTGTTGGTCGGCCCGTAGGTGATGTATTTCGTGAACTCGGCCTGGTATTCCGGCTTGCTGATCTCGGCGAGAAACTTCATCGCCAGATCCTTGTTCGGCGCGCCCTTGGCGATGCCGTAGCAATCATAGTCGAGCAGCCCCTGGTTGAAGGTATAGGCGACCTTGGCGCCGTCCTTGGCGGCGACGTCGAAGCGGCCGTTCCAGCCGGTGATCATGTCGACCTCGCCATCCTTCATGAGCTGGGCGTGCTGCGCGCCCGACGCCCACCAGACCGCGACATGCGGCTTCAGCTCGCGGATCTTCTTGATCGCGCGATCGATGCCGCCGGGCTGCGACAGCACCTCGTAGACCTTCTCCGGCGGCACGCCGTCGGCCATCAATGCCGGTTCCAGCGAGCCGGCGACGCCCTTGCGGTAGGAGCGCTTGCCAGGAAATTTCTTCACGTCCCAGAAATCGGCCCAGCTCTGCGGTCCGTTCTGGCCATATGTCTTGGTGTTCCAGGCCAGCACCGTCGAGAACACGTCGCCACCGACGCAATAGTCCTGCGCAGTGCCGGGGATGAAGTTCGAGGTGTCGATGACCTTGTAGTCGAGCCTCTCCAGAATGCCCTCGGAGCCGGCCCGCGCCGCGCTGCCCGAGCCGCTGGCGACGATGTCCCAGGTCACGGCGCCGGCCTTCACCTTGAGGCGCAGATCGGCGATACCGCTATAGGTCTCTTCCTTGAGCTTGATGCCGAGCTTCTTGGCGGCTGGCACGAACAGCGCCTTGCTTTGCGCCTCCTGATAGGAGCCCCCGAAGGAAACGACGGTGAGTTCCTGGGCGAAGGCCGGCATCGCGCCGGCAAGGCTCAGGAGAAGGACGAGGGTCGATCGCAACGGCAGGATCGGCTGGTTCATGTCATGTCTCCTGATCTGAACGACACATTTGCATCGGTGGCCGCAGGGCTGTCCCGGCGCTCCTCCCACCTCAGTCACCGTGGAGAATTCGTTGGAATTGGTCTGCCCATAAGGGCCATTCTGATAATTGGGGAAGTCCAATCGAGCGCTCATCGGGCCAGCCGGTCGCGCCAGCGGTAGAACAGGACCGATGGTGCCAGGAACCAGGGATTGCCGCTGTAGAAGGGTCTCGTCTGGAACGGGAGATCGTCGAAGGCCGTCCGTCCCTCGGGCTGGCCGAGCACCTGCTGGCCCAGTCGCATGCCGAGATAGCTCGCCATACCGACGCCAGAGCCGCAGTAGCCCATCGCATAGTACATCCCGTCATGCCGACCGATATGCATCAGCTCGTCGAAGGTGTAGGCGACGAAACCGCACCAGGAATGGCTGATGCGCGTTGTCGCCAGTTCCGGAAAGATGCCGCTCAGATCGGCGTGGAGCTTCGGCCCGCTGCGGCGCGGATCGGTTTCGCTCAGCGAGACGCGGCCGCCGAACAGGATGCGGCGGCGATCAGGCGAAGCGCGGTAGTAATAGACGACCTTGCGGGTGTCGCTGACGATGCGGTTGCGCGGGATCAGTCGGTCCATCAGAGCCGGATCGAGCGCCTCGGTCGCGATCATGTAGCTGCCGATGGGAATGACGCGGCGGCGCATCCAGCCGGTCAGCGGGCCGGTATAGCCGTTAGTGGCGACAACGACGTCGCGCGCCCGGATTGTGCCGCGCGGTGTCTCGACCAGAAATCCCTGCCCCGAGCGCGTGACGGCTGTCGCCGGGCAGAACGGCGCGAGTTCCGCCCCGGCGGCCAGGACGCGATCGAGCAGGCCCTGATGATAGCGTGCCGGGTTGATCGAGGCATGCTCGGCGTAGATCGCACCGCCGTGATAGAGATCCGAGCCGATCTCGCTGTGCTGTTCGGCACGCGGCACGACATGGCAGGCGACTTCGAGACCTTTCGGCTGGTTCGTAACGTTTCGTGCCAGTTCCTCGTACTGCCCCGGCGAATGCGCGGCGTGAAAGCGCCCGACCACGCCGAAATCGCAGTCGATCCCCTCGTCGCGGACGAAGGTGCCGAGCCATTTCAGCGAGCGACGGCCCTCCTGCAGGATCGCGACCGCCTTGGCCTCGCCATGACGGCGGGTCAGCTCTGCCAGGCCCGGCTTGATGCTGGTCGAAATCTGGCCGCCATTGCGGGTGCTGCAGCCGAAGCCTGCGGCTTCAGCATCGAGCACCACAGTGCTGCGTCCGCCGCGCGCGATCTGGAGCGCAGCCTGCAAGCCGGTGTAGCCGGAGCCGATGATGGCGACATCGGCCTGCTTTGGCGGCTCCGCGAGGGGGAGATCCGGCCGTGGCACGCCGTCCCACCAATAGGGCGCCGCCTTGAAATCGACGCTGAACAACTCGCTGGACATTCCGTCGTTTCCCCCCGGCCGGCTCAGAGCCGCGCCACCACACTCTTGAGCTTGCAGTAGCTGCGCAAGCCCGCCATGCCCTTGGCCCGGCCGAAACCGGATTGGCGGTTTCCGCCGAAGGGCATGGCGACGCCGCCCGTGAAGAATTCGTTGATGTAGACCTGCCCCGCATCGACAGCCCGCGCGAAGCGCCAGGCTTGGGCGTGGTCGCGTGTGTAGATGCCCGCCACGAGGGCATAGGAGGTCGCATTGGCGGCTGCGATGGCCTCCTCCAGGCCCGATACGATCTGGACGGTCAGCACCGGCCCGAAGATCTCCTCCTGCACGAGCGGATCGTCCAGGCCATCAGCGAGGATGATGGTCGGCCGATAGAACCAGCCGCCGCCGCATTCCTCCGGCGCAACGACGCCGCCGCCGGTCAGGATGCGGTTGCCGGCGGCGCGTGCCCGTTCGACATGAGCGTCGATACGCGCAAGCTGTTGGGGCGAGTTGATCGGCCCGATCTGCGCATCGCTCAGGCCGTGGCCGAGCGTCATCGCCTCGACGCGCGAGACGAGACGGTCGAGAACCTCCTCCGCGATCGTGTCCTCCACGATCAACCGCGAGCCTGCCGAGCAGATCTGGCCGGCATTCTCGTAGATGGCGCCGATCACCCCTTCGACGGCCGGACCGATCTCGCAATCGGCCATCAGGACGATCGGCGACTTGCCGCCGAGTTCGAGCTGCAGACGCGTGACATGGTCGGCTGCGGCCCGCATCACGCGCTGGCCGGTCGCGACGGACCCGGTGAAGGTGATGTGGTCGATGCCGGGATGGGCAACGAGCGCGGCACCAGCCTCGGAACCGGAGCCGGCGACGATGTTGAGCACGCCCTCGGGCAGGCCGGCCTCGTGCAGCAACTCCGCCAGCATCAGAGTGGTGAAAGGCGTCTGCTCGGCCGGCTTGACCACGAGCGTGCAGCCCGCGGCGAGCGCGGGCGCGATGCCGCGCGCGGCGGTCGAGAGCGGATAGTTCCAGGGCACGATCTGCGCGACGACCCCGACCGGCTCCTCGATCGTGACGCCGAGATAGTCCGGCCCGAGCGGCACGCTGTCGCCATGCAGCTTGTCGGCGGCGCCGGCGTAATAGGCGAGGCAGCGGACCACGCCGCCGACATCGCCCTCGGCCTCGGTCAGCAGCTTCCCGGAATCGAGCGTCTCGACGACCGAAAAGCGCTCCGCCTGCGCGCGCAGCAAATGGCTGGCCCGCATCAGGATCTCGCCCCGGGCCGCCGGCGTCAGGCGCGACCAGGGGCCCGAGAGCGCCGCTCGTGCCGCCGCGACGGCGAGCCCGATATCCCGAGCATCGCCCGCCGCGACTTTGGCGAACGGAACACCGCTGCCGGGATCGAAGCTGTCCATCTCCGCACCCGAGACCGAGGCCACGAAACGCCCGCCGATGAAATGACCTGACGGCAGGCCGGCGAGGGTGCCGCTGCGCCGCGCTTCTTCGACCAGTTCGGTCCGTTCGAAGCTCACGCCGCGACCTCGGTCACCTGATATTCCGCCTTGTCCAACCAGGACGGCTCGATCTCGACACCCCATCCGGGCTCGGAGGGGATCGCGACCATGCCGTCCTTTGCTCGAGGCGGGTTGCGGAGCAGGCCCCGTTCCCAAGGATAGTAGTCCGGTCCCTCGATCGAGAACTCGACATAGGGCCCGGCGTTGGCGAGCGCGCCCATGATGTGAAGGGTGAAGACCGTCACCATCGACTGGTTGGCCGAATGCGGGGTCACCGGCAGACCGGCCACGGCAGCCCAACGCGCCACGGTCAGCATGCGTCCGACACCGCCGATATAGCAGAGATCCGGTTGCACGACGTCGACGACGCGGCCCTCGATCATCGCCCGCCAGACCGCGAGATCGCAATCCTGCTCTCCGCCGGTGACGTCCAGATCGAGCGCCTCACGGACCTCGCGCGTCCACGCATGCTCCCAATAGGGACAGGGCTCCTCGAAATGCACGATGCCATGGTCCTGCAGCATGCGGCCGACCGCGATCGCCTTGGCTGGCGAATAGCCGCTATTGGCGTCCACGAGCAGGGTCGCATCCGGACCCAGCGCCGCGCGCACCTGCGGGACGATAGCCTCGGTGCGGCCCGGCCATTCGTCCTCGTCGCGTCCGCATTCGCGCCCGACCCGGAACTTGAAGGCGCGGAAGCCATGGGCGTCGCGCAGGCGCACAAGACGTTCGGCTTCCGCCTCCGGCGTGATCTCACCGCGCTTCATGCTGGATGCGTAGACCGGGAAGGGTCGCGGCGTGCCGCCGAGCAGTTCGCAGACGCTTTTGCGCTCTTTCCGCCCGCGCCAGTCCCACAAAGCGGTGTCGAGCCCGGTCAGGGCCCGGCAGAGATAGGAGCCTGGAAATTTGTGCTCGCGCTCGCCGATCGTCGCGACGAGTTCGTCGATGGCCAGCGCATCCTCGCCGATCGCCCAGCGCGCGACCTGACGATGGAAGACGGTCGCGGTGATGTCGGCATTGTAGGGTGAAAACTGCCCCCAGCCTTGGCTGCCATCCTCGCAGGTCGCACGGACAAAGCCGACATCGGGCGTCGTGAAGCTCTCAAGCCGGGTGATCTTCATCGCAGCCGCTAACCGTTCCGTCGCCGCAGCCTGCGCGATTGCAAGATCCGGGATAGCGTCGAGAGGGGGCTTGAATTGGTCTGAACCCAAGGTCCATTCTGATCAAAGCGGCAGTCCAATCTCCAGGAGTGCACGCATCGGAGACAACATGGTCAAGCGCGAGGAAGGCGTCCTGCTGCAGTCGATTGTGCTGGACCGCGAGGGAACGCATGGGCTGAGCGTGCAGATCTGCGTGGGCTTGCGCGAACTGATCCTGGGCGGCGCGCTCAAGGTCGGCGAACGCCTGCCGGCGACGCGCACTCTGGCGCAGGAGTTCGGCGTCGCCCGCACCACGATCGTCGAGAGCTTCGAGCGGCTCGCCGCCGAGGGCCTCGTCGAGACCCGCGTCGGCGCCGGCACCTATGTCAGCCGGGCGCTGGCCAGCGAGCGACCGGCGCCGGCCGTGGCGGCGGTGGCCGTACCCACCGCGAAAGTGCGGCTGGCGCAGGCGATGGATTCCGCCTCGAAGCTGTTCGGCGCCCGCCTGCCGCACCAGCCGCGCGCCTTCACCACGGCGATGCCGGCCTTCGACGCCTTCCCGATGGCGCAATGGGCCAAGCTGTCTGGCCGGCACTGGCGCAAGCCCCGCCATCAGGTGCTGGGCTATCCTGATCCCCATGGCGAGGCCGCGTTGCGGCAGGCGATCGCCGCGCATCTGCGGCTCAATCGCGGCATCGCCTGCGAATGGCAGCAGATCTTCATCGTCGCCGGCGCCCAGCAGGCCTTCCAGCTCCTTGCCGCGACGCTGATCAACCCCGGCGACAAGGTCTGGTTCGAGAACCCGGGCGCGATCGGCGCCCGCAACAGCCTGATCCTGTCGGGCGCCGAGATCGTGCCGGTACCGGTCGACGAGTCCGGCCTCGTCGTCGAGGCGGGCCTGCGGCGCGCGCCCGATTTCAAGCTCGCCTTCGTCACACCCGCCCATCAGCAGCCGCTCGGCGCCAAGATGAGCCTGGAACGGCGCCTCGCCTTGCTGGAGGCGGCGCAGGCCAGTTCCGCCTGGATCATCGAGGATGACTGGGACGGCGAGTTCTGCTTCCAGGGCGCGCCCATGGCGACGCTGACCAGCATCGACCTGACCGGCCGGGTGATCTATGTCGGCACCTTCTCGAAGACGCTGTTTCCGTCGCTGCGCCTGGGCTTTCTCGTCGCCCCGCGCCAACTCGCCGAGCAAATCGGCATCTGCCGCGACGCCTGTTCGCCGGGTGTTCCGACAGCGTTGCAGGGCATCGTCGCCGACTTCATCGTCGAGGGACATTTCGCCACCCATGTCCGGCGCATGCGAAAGCTCTATCAGGAACGGCACCAGATGCTGATCGATGCGGCGGCGACGCATCTGGCGGGCGATCTCGACATCGTGCCGACCCATACCGGCATGCACACCATCGCGTATCTCCGCGACGGGCTTGACGCCGTTGCACTCACCCAGGCCGCAGCCGGACGCGGCATCACCGTGGCGCCGATCAGCCGCTTCGGCCTGGAGCCGGTGGAGCGCGACGGCCTCGTCCTCGGCTTCAGCGGCTTCACGCCCGCGCAGATACAGGCCGGGGTGCTCGGCCTGCGGCTGGCGATCGACGATCTCGGAGCGCGCTGAGGCAGCAGAGGATTGGACTGGCGCTTTGAGCGGAATGGCCCTTAGCGACAAGCCCAATCAGCCCTAGAGCCGTGAGGATGGAACGCCGGAAACCGGCAGGGAGCCCGCCTTGGAGCAATGGGACGTCATCGTCGTCGGCGCGGGATCGGCGGGCTGCGCGCTGGCCGGGCGCCTCGCCTTGTCCGGACGCAACCGCATCCTCGTGCTGGAAGCAGGGCCGCGCGACCTGAACCCCTGGCTGCATGTGCCGATCGGCTACGGCAAGACCTTCTACAACCCGCAGCTCAACTGGATGTACCGGACCGAGAAGCAAACGCACCTCGCCAGTCGTGAAATCTACCAGCCGCGCGGCAAGGTCGTTGGCGGGTCGAGCGCCATCAACGCCATGGTCTATATGCGTGGCCAGCCCGGAGATTTCGACGGCTGGGAGCGCATGGGCAACCCCGGCTGGGGCTGGCGCGAGGTTCTCGCCACCTAACGCCGCATGGAGGACCATGCGCTGGGCTCATCCGTCTGGCATGGCGCGGGCGGCCCTGTCCATGTCGAGGACATCTCGCAGGAGGTGCACCCTCTCACCCCGCTTTTCGTCAAGGCGGCGCAGGAAGCGGGCCTGCCCTTCAACCCCGATCTCAACGGCGAAAGCTGCGACGGCGCCGGCATCTACCAGATCACCACGCGCGGCGGCCTGCGTGAATCGGCGGCGCGGGCCTATCTGCACCCGGCCCGCAGAAGTGGGCGCGTCAAGGTCGAGACCGGTGTTCTGGCCTCGCGCATCCTGTTCGAGGGCCGCCGCGCCATCGGTGTCGAAGGCTGGCAAGACGGCCGGCCAGTCAGCTACCGCACGGCCGGCGAGATCATCGTCGCCGCGGGCGCGATCAACTCCCCTCAGCTCCTGCAGCTCTCCGGCATCGGCTCGCCGGAGCATCTCGCACAGCACGGCATCGCGACCGTGCAGGCCCTGCCGGCGGTCGGCCAGCATCTGCAGGACCATCTCTGCTACGACCATGTCTATCGTTCCCGGCGCCCGAGCCTGAACGACGATCTCCTGTCCTGGCCAGGCCGAATCGGCATGGCGCTGACCTATCTTCTGCACCGGCGCGGCCCGCTCGCGCTCAGCGTCAACCAGGGCGGCGGCTATCTGCGAACACGGCCGGAGCTCGACCGGCCGGACATGCAGCTCTATTTTTCGCCGCTGAGCTATGAGCGTGCTTTGCCCGGCGTTCGGGCTCTGATGAGACCTGATCCGTTTCCCGGGTTCAGCACCAGCGTCTCGCCCTGCCGGCCGCACAGCCGCGGCCATATCTCGATCCGCTCGCCCGATCCCCGCGTCGCGCCCGAAATCGCCCCCAACTATCTTTCAGACCCGCGCGATGTCGTCGACATCCTCGCCGGCGCCCGCTTCCTGCGCCGTCTCGCCGCGACGCCAACCTTTGCGACCCTGATAGAGAGCGAGATCAAGCCCGGCCCGCACTGCCACGACGATGCAGCCCTGCTCCAATCGATCCGGCAGCAGGCCTATTCGGTCTTCCACCCCTGCGGCACCTGCCGCATGGGGCCCGACCCTGCCGATTCCGTCGTCGATGCCCGGCTGAAGGTGCATGGCATCGAGGGCCTGCGCGTGGCGGATGCATCGATCTTCCCGACGATCCCCTCTGGCAACACCAACGCGCCCGCTATGATGGTAGGCGAGCGTGCGGCCGACCTCATGCTGGCGGACTGAACGTCGCTCATTGCCATCGCCAGCCTGATCGCCGAGACAGATCCGGACGCTTCGCCGTTACTGTAGCCCTGCCTTACCAACCCCGAGGAGAAACCATGATCACGCGCCACGAAGTCACCGGACGGCTGAGCAAGGTGCTTGTTGCCAACGGATTCGCCTTCCTCTCGGGCCTGACCGCCAAGGACCGCAGCGGTGGCGTCAAGGAGCAGACCGCCGACATCCTGGCGCAGATCGACGGCTATCTGCAGCTGGCCGGAACCGACAAGACCCGCATCGTCGTCGCCAATATCTGGCTCAAGGACATCTCGACCTTCGCCGAAATGAACGCAGCGTGGGAAGCCTGGGTCGACCCGGCGCAGCCGCCGGCACGTGCCACCGTCGAATCGCGTCTCGCCGCCGAGAACATCCTCGTTGAAATCCAGGTCCAGGCGCTGGCAGGAAGCCTCTAGACGATCGGCTCATCAGCTGGAAAACCGAAAATACACCGACGCCAAGGTGTGGAGGGGGGACGGTATGTGTCCCTCTCCCATTACCATCCCCCCAAGCCTCACAGACGGGCAGGCGGTCGCCTCCTGTCATGTTCGGACGTTGTGCTGTGGCCTCGATTCTGGGGCGACGTGCCACGAGCCGCTTTGACGAGCGCCCACAGACCTGATCAGGTCGTGCAGGACGCTTCGGATTGTCAGGCTCGTAGCGCTGACCCGAGCCGCCGCCGGCTCTACGATTTCACGTGGTTGTCTCTCCCATAGACGCCTGCCGGGCCTCGCGACGGCGATCGAGCCACGCCATCACAGGGCTGGCGGTGGCGCCGTGGAGCACGATCGAGACCAGGATGATAAAGGAGACCACACTCCAGATGAGATCGGCGTCGTCGAAAGCGCCGTGCCCGGCCCCATAAGCAAGATAGTAGATCGAACCGACGCCACGGATGCCATAGACGCTGATCACGGACTTTTTGTCAGCAGGCAGGACGGCTCCGCTGAGGCCGATCCAGCCGCTCAGCGGCCTGATGACCAACAGGGCGAGGACCCCGAAAACGATCCCGTCCCAGCGAAGGGCCTGCAGCAGCCCGCCGGTTGAAAGCGCTCCACCGAACAAAACCAGCAGCGCCATCATCAGAAGCCGTTCGAGTTCCTCGGCAAAATCGTGCAACTGCGTGTGGTAGCCATGGTCGCGTTCCTGCATGCGCAGCACCAGCGCCGCCACGAACACCGACAGGAAGCCGTAGCCGTGGGCGAGTTCGGCCGCGCCATAGGCGATGCAGGTGATGCCGAGAGCCACGAAGCCATCGCCCGTACGCGAAAGCCTGGCCCGGTTGGGCAGGTGAAAGATCAGGTAGCCGAGGACGTGGCCCGTCACGATGCCGACCACCAGCCCGGCGGACAGCTTCCAGACGACATCAATCGTCAGCCAGTGCAGCAGCCAGGGCTCGCTGGTTGTCGAGGCCAGCGACAAGGCGATCGCCGCATGCACGAACGGGAAGGCGAGAGCGTCGTTGAGCCCGGCTTCCGAGGTCAGGGCGAAGCGCGTATCGCCGTCTTCGCCGGAATTCGGCGGCCCAACCTGGATGTCAGCGGCCAGCACGGGATCGGTCGGGGCCAGCACGGACGCCAGCAGCAGCGCCGATGCGAGGCCCAGCCCCAAAAGCCCCTGACCCAGCAGCGTCAGACCGATGATGGTCAGCGGCATGGCGATGCCCAGAAGCCGCCAGGTCAGGATCCAGCGCTTCCAACCGATTCGCCGGTCGAGCTTTAGCCCGGCGCCCATCAGCGAGATGATGACGACCATCTCCGAGAAGCGCTCGACGACCGCGAGATGGCCCCGCGGATGAGGAATGGCGGTTTGCATGACCGGAAGGGCAAAAATGCCCGCGCCGATCGCGACACAGACGATCGGCAGCGAAAGCGGCGCCCGCGTCAGGACCATCGGCAGCCAAGCCGTCAAAAGGACCAGGCAACCAAAGCCGACGAGCAGGATGATGTAGGGGTCCACGATAGGGTTTCCAGGCGGTCCTGAGATGCGCGAATTCACATGAGACAGGGCGCGGCATCGAGGCTCGGCGCGTCTGGCGGAAGGATTGAAGCCGAGGTCCTGCTGCATCCGGCAGCACCGGGCAAGAGGCAATATCAGGCTGGGATCAGCGTATGGTCAGCTGTCTGGAGATCGCATCATCGCGTTCAAGGGGCGATAAGCCGGGGCAAAACGGTGGCCTCCATAGCGCGATGGCGGGCCTGGCGCGGCAAAGAGCCTGCCGCGACGCCGCTCGGCCACATTCGGCGCGACGCGCTTTCACACACTGCCTCGGCCATCTACTGCCCGATCACAATTCCGTCTTTGACAGCCCTCAGCTTTTGCGGCCCGATGGGTCCAAGAAGTTCATCAAACAACCTGTTGAGGAAATGCCTGCATGAAGATCCGCGCCGCCGTCCTGAATGCCAGCCCCGTCTCGGCGCCATACGCGAAGAGCCGGCCACTCGCGATCGAGGAGGTCGAGCTCGCGCCGCCGGGGCCGGGCGAAGTGCTGGTCAGGGTCCGGGCAGCGGGCCTGTGCCATTCCGACCTCTCGGTGATCGACGGCAACAGGCCCCGCCCCGTCCCCATGGTGCTCGGCCACGAGGCGGCCGGCGAGGTGGTGGAGCCAGGCCCGGGCGTGCACGACCTTAAGAAGGGCGACCGGGTCATCATGGTCTTCGTCCCCTCCTGCGGACACTGCTCGCCCTGTAGCGAGGGCAGGCCTGCGCTCTGCGAGCCGGGCAACGCTGCCAACGGGATCGGCGAACTGCTTGGTGGCGGACGCCGGCTCTCGGCTGGCGGGAAGCCCGTGCATCACCATGTCGGCGTTTCGGCCTTCGCCGAATATGCCGTGATCTCGCGTCACTCCCTGGTGAAGCTCGAGGCCGACATCCCCCATGAGATCGCGGCGTTGTTCGGCTGCGCAGTGCTGACCGGCGTCGGCGCGGCCGTCAATACCGCCAAGGTGAGGGCCGGCGAGACCGTCGCCGTCGTCGGCCTCGGCGGCGTCGGCCTGAGCGCGCTTCTGGGCGCGGCCGCCTGCGGAGCCGCGCGTGTCATCGCGGTCGACCTGTCGGAGGAGAAGCTCGCCATCGCACGCGAACTGGGCGCGACGGACACATTCAACGCGGCCGATCCCGGCGTCGTCGAGGCCATTCGCGCTGCCACCAAAGGCGGCGTCGATCACGGGCTGGAAATGGCGGGCTCCGTCAAGGCGCTCGACCTCGCCTACCAGATCACGCGGCGCGGCGGCACCACCACGACGGCGGGCCTCGCCAACCCGGCCCACACCCTCTCGCTGTCGCCGGTGCGCCTCGTCGGCGAGGAGCGCACGTTGAAGGGTTCTTACGTGGGCTCCTGCATCCCGATGCGCGACATCCCGCGCTTCGTCGATCTCTATCTGCGCGGCAAGCTGCCGGTGGATAAGCTGATGACCAGCCAGAGCGGGCTCGACGGCATCAACGAGGGTTTCGACGCGCTCAACGAAGGCCGCACCATCCGCCACGTCATCATGATGTGACGGAGCGCATCATCCTCGGGCTGGAGCATCGGCCCGAAAAGTGGAATACGGTTTTTCGGAAAATCCGATGCAGTATCAAAGAGCTAGCGTTTCGGGCCGAATGCGATATTTCGGTCCGAAACGCTAGGCAGCCCGTCCTGCGCCGCCCAACCTTCTGCATCGCCACGACCGGCCGATCCTGTCCGTGCAAGCGGCAGCCGGCAACCGTCCGTGGGCCTGTTCCTCAGGGAACTGCCTCCCTCCTCTTCCCGCGATACGAAACGGTATCAGACGGTCGAAAGAGGGAGCGCGTGCCATGGTCAAAATCGTCAACAGGGGTGGTTACAACAGACTGGAACTCACGCTGGGTGTAGGGCCCGGCCGCGCGAACAACATTGATGACGTCACTTACGTTCAGTTTCTGCTGAACAAGATCGTCCAGGCCGATGCCAATCTCGCCCTCCGACAGATGTGCAAACCCCACGACAAAAAGCTGGTCGTCGACGGAATTATCGGGCCGAAAACGAAAACTCAGATCAAAGCCTTTCAGAGGCACGTCAAGACATACAACAAAGGCATCATCGCGGACGGCTGCGTCGACAAATACGGCCTCAACGTATCCGATAAAGAACATCGCTACACGTTCTTCGCTCTCATCATGGAGGTGATGTTCGTCTGCCCATGCTCTCTCGCGGGACTCGTCAACGAACCGGACTTCCCGCCCAGACTCGCCGCCATCGGCCGCGCTGTCTACAACTCCAACCCTTCGGACGCATAAGGCATCCGATACACGAACCCTTGGGACGCGTGGGGTCTTCGACTTTGCAAGGCTCGGCGTGGGTGGCCGGCGAAACCGGAATGGTCGGGACAAGCCCGACCATTCCGATGAGAAGTCCGCCTCGTCCTCAACCGTGCTTGTGGACGATCGTCTTGGTCACCGCGAACTCCTCCAGCGCGGCAAAACCCTTTTCGCGGCCATGGCCGCTCTTGCCGGTGCCCCCGAACGGCAGTTCGATGCCGCCACCAGCGCCATAGCCGTTGATGAAAACCTGGCCGGCCCGCACCTTCTTGGCGACGCGCTGCTGGCGCCCGCCGTCCTTCGTCCACACCGCCGCGACGAGACCGTAATCGGTGGAGTTCGCCAGCTTGATCGCATCCGCTTCGTCGCTGAAGGGGAAGGCGGCGAGCACCGGCCCGAACACCTCCTCCTGCTCCAGCCGGTTGCCGCGCGGCACCTTCCCGAACAGCGTCGGCGTCACGTAGAAGCCGCCATTCGGCACGCCCTGCGCGATCTGCCCCTCGGCGATCACCGGGATGCCCGCCTCGCGCGCCTGGTCGATGAAGCTCTGCACGCGGCCGCGCTGCTTGGCGTTGATCACCGGGCCGCAATCGAGGTCCATCTCCGGCGTGCCGGCGCGCAGCTTGGTGAATTCCTTGGCGACCGCCCCCATGAACTCGTCATAGACGCGCTCCTGCACCAACACGCGCGAGCCGGCCGAGCAGGTCTGCCCGGTGTTCTGGACGATCGCCTTGCAGACGATCGGCACGGCGGCGTCGAAATCGGCATCGTCGAAGACGATCTGGGGCGATTTGCCGCCGAGTTCGAGCGTGCAGGGGATGAGATGCTCGGCGCAGGCATGCTGCACCATCTTGCCGACCTCGGGCGAGCCGGTGAAGGACATGAAGTCGACACCGTGATGAGCGGAGAGCGCCGCGCCCGCCTCATGGCCGCGCCCGGTGACGATGTTGATCGCGCCATCAGGAAAACCGACCTCAGAGGCCAGCACGGCAAGCCGCAGCGCCGTCTGGCAGGCCTCTTCGGCCGGCTTCAACACGACGGCGTTGCCCATCGCCAGCGCCGCCGTCAGCGAGCGCCCGAACATCTGCGCCGGGTAGTTCCAGGGCAGGATGTGGCCGGTGACGCCATGCGGCTCGTGGATAACGTTGACGCTGTAGCCGTTGAGGAAGGGAATGACGTGCCCGTGGACCTTGTCGGCGGCGCCGCCATAGAACTCGAAATAGCGCGCGGTCGCTTCGATATCGGCCCTCGCCTGCGCCATCGGCTTGCCGGTGTCCTGCGCCTCGGTACGGGCGAGTTCGTCGAAGTTGTCGAGCACCTTCAAGCCGAGCTTGGCGATCAGCCGGCCGCGCTCGGCCGCCGTCAACCTGCCCCACGCGCCCTCATAAGCGCCGCGCGCCGCCTTCACGGCGTCGTCGATGTCCTCAGCCGTGCCGCAGGCGATGCGGGTGAACTCCTCGCCGGTCGCGGGCGCCAGCACGGCCATGGTCTCGCCGCTGCGGCCCGCCACATGGCGGCCGTTGATGAAATGCTGGGTCATAGGAATTCTCCGAATGCGACAACTGGTGGTTTCTGTTTCAGGAACCACCTCTACGAACTAATGCAGCCCTGCCGCTTCGAGCGAACTCGCCGCCAGGCCGCCGGCCACCTCCGTGACCTCGCCCCGCTCGATCGCATAGGCGCGCTCGGCGAAGCTGCGGAGCAGACTGGGGTTGGATTCGGTGATGAGCAACGCGATCTCGGGATGGCTGTCGCGCAGCGCGCGCAGGGCGGCCGCATAGCGCTGCGCCAGCACCGGGGCCAGCCCCTGGAACGGCTCGTCGAGCAGGATGATGCGTTGCCCCACCATCAGCGCCCGCGCCAGCGCTGCCATCTTGCCCTGACCGCCCGAGAGCCCTGCCGCTGCGCGGTGGCGCAGATCGGCCAGTTCCGGCAGCACCTGGTAGATGCCTTCCAGGCGCCTGGCGATCTCGGCGCCCGGCACCTTCATCACCTCGGCCGGCAGGCGGATGTTTTCCTCGATCGAGAAGCTAGAAAACAGCCGCCGATCCTCCGGCGCATAGCCGATGCCGAGCCGCGGCCGTTCATGGGGCGGCATCGTCAGGATCGGCCGGCCGTCGAAGGCGATCGTGCCCTCCGTCACCGTCATGAAGCCCATGATGGCGCGCAGCAGGCTCGTCTTGCCGGCGCCGTTGCGCCCGATCAGCGCCACGGTCGCGCCCTCGGCCAGCGCGAAATCGACCTTGCGCAGCACCTGCACGCCTTCGATCACCGCTGAAAGTCCACTGATCTCCAGCATGGCCTAGACTCCCACCCCGATCACCGTCTCACGCACCTCGGGATGGTTCAGGATCTCGTCGGGCGTGCCTTCCAGCGCGATGCGCCCGCCCGACCAGACCGCGACGCGGCTGGCGTAGCGCGCGACCACGTCCATGTCGTGCTCGACGAAGATCGCGGTCGTGGCGCGCGCATCGAGCGCGCGCGCCAGCGTGTCCATGACCTGGAACTTCTCATGGCTGGAGACGCCCGAGGTCGGCTCGTCCATGAAGATGAGCTTGGGGTCGAGCGCCAGCGCCACCGCGATGTCGATGAGCTTGCGCATGCCCTCCGGCAGCTCCCGCACCGGGCGCTCGGCGGTGTCGCGGAGGCCCACGCTGTCGAGCAGCGCGATCATCTCCTCGCGCTTCGGGTGGCGGTCAAGCCGCAGGAAGGGGGACCAGGTGCCCTCGCGCGCGCTCAGCGCCAGCAGCAGGTTCTCCATCACCGTATTGTCGGTGAAGAGCTGCGGGATCTGGAAGGAGCGGCCGATGCCGCGCCGTGTGATCGCGCGCGGCGACAGGGCCGTGACGTCCTGCCCGGCGAAAACGACGCTGCCCGACTGCGGCTTCAGATAGCCGGTGCAGAGGTTGATGAAGGTCGTCTTGCCCGCTCCATTGGGGCCGATGATGGCGATGCGCTCATTGGCGCGCACGCTCAGGCTCGCGCCGTTGGCGGCCAGCACGCCGCCGAAGCGCAGTTCGAGGTCGCGCGCCTCGAGGATAAACTCGCTCATGGCGCGGTCTCCTTTGGCGCAGTCTCCTTTGGCGCGGATTTGCGCTTGCGGCCCGCGATCAGCCCGTAAAGCCCGCTCGGCGCGAAGAAGATGATCACGAGCAGCATCACGCCCAGCACCGCATGCCAGGTCTCGGGCGCATGGACCGCCGCGTATCCGCGGATGATCTGGAACATCAGCGCGCCCAGGAAGGGCCCCGCCACGCCACCGACCCCGCCCAGGATGGCGATGAAGACGAACTCGCCCGAGCGAACCCAATAGGCCAGTTCCGGCGTGACATGGCCCGAAACCAGCGCGATGATCGCCCCGCCCAAACCCGCCAGCAGACCCGAGAGCAGATAGGCCCCGTAGAGCACCTTGCGGCTGGAGACGCCGAGATATTCCAGCCGCGTCTCGTTGGACTTGATCGCCTCCAGCGCCTTGCCGCCGGGCGAGAGCAGATAGCGGGCGACGCCGAGAGCCGCGGTCACCGCCAACGCCAGGGTGATGTAGAACATCCAGAACTCGAAGGTTTCGCGCTCCAGCGTCATGCCCGCCAGCGTCGGCCGCGGCACGCGCTTGCCGTCGGCGCCGCCGGTGACCGAGAACAGCTTCTCCAAGAGCGAGAAGAACACCATCGAGATGGCGAGGTTGAGCATGCCGAAGAAGATCGCCCGGTAGCGCACGATGAAGAGCCCGACCAGGGCGGCGACCAGGCCCGAGGCGGCCGTTGCGATCGGCACCAGCAGCAGCACCTCATGGCCGAAGCTCGCCGCCGCCATGAAGGCCACGACATAGGCCGAGAAGGCGAAGAACAGTCCATGGCCGAAGGACACCTGCCCCGCCCGCAGCAGGACGAGGATACCGAGCGCCGCCAGCCCCTCGCACAGCGCGACCGTCAGGATGACCGTCGACCAGGGCGAAACCACCGGGAAGACGATGAGCGCGATCAGAAGCGCCGCGCCGATGAGATACTGGCGCGCCATCAGACTTTCCTCGTCTGCAGCGTCGTGAACAGCCCTTCCGGCTTGATCAGCAGCACTACGACCATGATCAGATAGGGTATCAGCACGTCGAACTCCGGTGCGAAGTACACGGCCGCCGAACGTCCCAGCCCGATCATCAGCGCGGCGACCGCCGCCCCTTCGATGCGTCCCAGCCCCGCCGTCGCGGCAACCGCGAAGGACAGCACGATCATGCCGGAGCCGATGCCCGGCGTCAGCGAGGTCGTCGCCGAGGAGAGCGCGCCGCCCAGCGCCGCCAGAGACGCCCCGATCATGAAGGTGAAGAGATAGATGCGCGTCGCATTGATGCCCATCGCCATCGCCGCCTCGCGATCCTGCGTCACAGCGACGATCGCGCGGCCAAAGGAGGTCCGCCGCAGGAACAGCCGCAGGCCGACCAGTACCGCGAGCGCTACCAGCGGGATCAGGATGAGCTGGTAATTGGTGTAGTAGATGCCGAAGACCTCGATCGTGCCGAGCCAGTTCATCGGCGCATTGGCAAACAGGGGCTGCGTGCCGAAGACGACCTTCTGTGCATCTTCCAGGATCATGAAGACGGCGAAGGTGACCAGCAGTTGCAGGACCTCTTCCTTGCCGTAGATCCGCCGCAGCAGCAGCGCCTCCACCGTACCGCCGACGACGACGCCGACGAGGATCGCCGATATCAGAAACAGCGGGAAAGCGAGCCAGGTGGGCAACCCCATCCCCGCCGCCGCAAGCACGGCGCTGGCGGCGACATAGGCGCCGATCGCGTAAAACGAGCCATGGGCGACGTTGAGCACGCCGAGCACACCGAAGATCAGCGACAGCCCAACCGCCACGAGAAAGAGCAGCGAGCCATAGGCGAGGCCGTCGAGCGCGGCGAGGAAGAGCATTTCAGGAGGCATTGGAGCTCGTTCGTCAGAGGTGATGCGACCGGCTGCCGTCATGTTGAGAGGGAGCGCTGCGTCCTAGGGCCGGCGTCATAGTCGGGCTTGACCCGACCATCTCGTAAACCAGAAATCTGGTCGTGAGATTCTCGAGTCAAGCCCGAGAATGACGCTTGCTGATGGCCCTGCAGCGAGGGAGCCGGCCCTTACTTCGAATAGTCGAAGGTCTCGATGGACTTGTCGTTGACCAGGTCGAGCTTGGTCTTGGCGAACCACTCCAGCGACTTCTCGCCGACCGGCGTCGTCACCAGCTTGCCGGGATAGAGCGCCATCTTGTCATAGACGGCGAAGGGGTATTCCGGCACGCGCTTGGTGGTCCCGAGCAGCTGGTCCTCGAGCCCCTGATGGTCCGAGCGGATCGTGATCGTCCCGGTCAGCGACTTGAATTCCAGCCCTTCGAAAGCGGCGATGACCTGCTCCTTGGTCGGCCATTTGCCGCCGTTCGCCGCACCAGCCTTCTCATAGGCCTTGGCGAGGCCGGTGACGGCCTGGTTCATGTGGAAGGTCGGATAGATCGGATAGACGTTGGTCTTGTCCCTGTACTTCTTCACGAAGCTCTGCATCTCGGCCGAGTTCTTGTGCTTGGGATGCAGGAAATAATGGTCGCCGCGCCCCCCGACGATCACGCCCTCTGGCATCACGGCACCCAGCCGCTCCATCGAGCTTTCAGCCAGAGGCAGGACGAAGGTGGACTGCTTCAACAGCCCGCGCGCCGCCGCCTGCTGGACGAAGGTGTCGAGATCGCCGCCCCAGGAGGTCGAGAGCACGACATCGGGCCGCAGCGCCGAGAGACGCGTGATTTCGGTCGAGAAATCGGGCGCGCCGAATTTCGGGAACAGCTCCGCGACGATCTTCACATCCGGCTTCAGCGCCTTCAGCCCGGCCTGGAACAGAGCCCAGGACTCACGGCCCCAGGCATAGTCCTGGTTGACCACCGCGATCGTCTTGAAGTCGGGCTTGGTCTTCATCAGGTAGAGCAGCGTCGCCATCATTTCGGCGCCAGCGTGGCCCTGGGTGCGGACCGAGTATTTCCACTTCCCCTCCTCGAAGATCGTCTGCGTACCGCAATCCCACATCACGTTGACGACCTTGAGGTCCTCGGCGACGGGGGCGAGCGCGTTGCAGGAGCCAGACGAGATCGCGCCGAACATCACCTGCGCGCCCTGGTCCTGCACGACGCGGCGATATTCCGAGATCAGCTGGTTGGTGCCCGCGCCCTCATCGACATAGACCGGCTTCACCGGCACGCCGAGGATGCCGCCCTTGGCGTTGAGCTCCTCGAAGAACAGGTCCGCCGCGTTCTTGCCCGGCACTCCGAAGACCGAGGCCGGCCCCGACAGGAAGGTCGCGATCCCGACCACGAGTTCCTTCGGCTTGTCCTGCGCCAGCGCCGGCAGCGCCATCAGCGCTCCCAAGGCGAATGCGACCGCAGCAGATCTCTTGATGGCCATCGTTACCTCTCCCTGAATCGTTTCTGAAGCGCGCTCTTGGGCGGCACGCTGCGTGGAGCCCAGAGGGGTGCATGGGCGCTCCGGCGGGGCAAGTAGGATAAAACGATGAGGGCCATAGCGATTATCTATGGAGGTTCGCGGACAGCGAGGATTTCGCTATGCCCCTCATCGCAAAACCCTATTTGACTTGGACCAGGGTTCGACGGCCCGTCTGGCACAATTGCGACGGGAAGGCGGATCGCCGGGACGATGACGGATGCCCTCGAGGGAATTCTGGTGGTGGCGCTGGAGCAGGCCGTGGCCGTTCCGAGCGCGACCTGCAAGCTCGCCGATGCCGGCGCGCGCGTCATAAAGCTTGAACGCGCCGAAGGCGATTTCGCACGCGGCTATGACGACTATGCAAAAGGCCTGTCCTCCTATTTCGTCTGGCTGAACCGCGGCAAGGAATCCTGCCGCGTCGATCTCAAGCAGGCCGACGACCGCGCCATGGTCGAGGCCATGCTCGCGCAAGCCGATATCTTCATCCAGAACCTCGCGCCCGGCGCCACGACGCGGCTGGGCTTGGGCGCCACCGAACTGCGCGCCCGCTATCCCCGTCTGATCACCTGCGACATCTCAGGCTACGCGCCGGGCACGCCCCACCACACCCGCAAGGCCTATGACCTCTTGGTGCAGGCTGAGTCCGGGCTCGCCGCCATCACCGGTACGCAAGCCTCGGGGCCATCGCGCATCGGCGTCTCGATCGCCGACATCGCCACCGGCCAGGCGGCCTATGCGGCGATCCTGGAGGCGCTACTGCGGCGTGCCCGGACGGGCCAGGGCTCGGCCATCCAGCTCTCCTTGTTCGATACGCTGGGCGACCTGATGAACGTGCCCTATCTGACGCGGCGCTACGGCGGCATCGAGCCGCCGCGGCTGGGGCTCGCCCACCCGTCCATCGCCCCCTATGGCGTCTTTGCGACAGCCGACGGCGATGTGCTGATCTCGATCCAGAGCGAGCGCGAATGGCAGATTCTCGCCCGTGAGGTTCTGGGCAGCACGCGGCTCGCCGAAGACGCGCGCTTTGCAACCAATGTCCTGCGGGTACGGCAGCGCGAGACCGTGGACTGCGAGGTTCAGGCCTTGCTCACAAACCGCTCCTTCGCCGAGGTCACGGCCGCGCTCGATCGCTACGCCATCGCCTATGGCACCGTCTCCAGCGTCGGCGATCTGATCACGCATCCGGCTGCGACCGCCCTGCCCGTGCCGACGACGTCCGGCCCCGTCGAGGTCCTCGCGCCGCCCGCCCTCGTCGATGGACAGCGCGTCCGGATGCGGCCCGTGCCGGCACTCGGCCAGCATGACCAGGCGCTTCGGGCGGAATTCGGCAGCCGATCGCAGAGCCCCAGAACCTCCGCGTCATCCCGGGCAAGCGCAGCGCAGACCCGGGATCCATCGTAGAGCGCAACGCTTTGCGATGGGTCCCGGATCGGCGCCGCTTTCGCGGCTTGTCCGTGATGACGCGGAGGTTCATCGAACACGTCGGAAGAACAAGCGACCATGCAACACGCATTAGACCATGCCGAGATCCGCGACGCGGTGGCCCGCCTCTGTTCCGGCTTCCCCGGCGAATACTGGCGCAGGCTCGACCGCGAGATGGCCTATCCCACGGAGTTCGTCGCAGCCCTGACCGAGAGCGGCTTCCTCTCCGCGCTGATCCCGGAGGAATACGGTGGCGCGGGCCTGGCCCTCTCCGCCGCCGCCGTCATCATGGAAGAGATTCAGCGCCAGGGCTGCAACGGCGCCGCCTGCCACGCCCAGATGTATGTCATGGGCACGGTGCTGCGGCACGGCTCGGAAGCGCAGAAGCAGGCCTGGCTGCCGCGCATCGCCTCGGGAGAACTGCGCCTGCAGGCCTTCGGCGTGACCGAGCCGACGAGCGGCACCGACACCACCAGCCTGCGCACGACAGCGCGCCGCGAGGGCGACCACTACATCGTCAACGGCCAGAAGATCTGGACCAGCCGCGCCGCGCAGTCGGATCTGATGCTCCTGCTGGCGCGCACGACCCCGCGCGATCAGGTCGCAAAGCGAACTGACGGACTCTCGGTCTTCCTGCTCGACATGCGCGAGGCGCTACAGGCCGGCCTGACCATCCGGCCGATCCGTACGATGATGAACCACGCCACGACCGAGATTTTCTTCGACAATGTCCGCATTCCCGCCGAGAACCTCGTTGGCGAGGAGGGCAAGGGCTTTCGCTACATCCTATCGGGCATGAACGCCGAGCGCATCCTGATCGCGGCCGAATGCGTCGGTGACGCGAAATGGTTCATCGACAAGGCCTCGACTTACGCCAGGGAGCGGCAGGTCTTCGGCCGCCCGATCGGCCAGAATCAGGGCGTCCAGTTCCCGATCGCCAGGGCATACGCCAATATGCGCGCCGCCGAACTGATGGTGCGTGAGGCGATCAGGCTCTACGAGGCCGGCGAGAACGCAGGCGCCGAGGCCAACATGGCCAAGATGCTGGCGGCCGATGCTTCCTTCGAGGCGGCCAACGCCTGCATCCAGACCCATGGCGGCTTCGGTTTCGCCGAGGAATACGACATCGAGCGCAAGTTCCGCGAGACGCGGCTCTATCAGGTAGCGCCGATCTCGACCAACCTGATCCTGTCCTATCTCGCGGAGCATGTGCTCGGCATGCCGCGGTCGTATTGAGGGCGCTTGCACAGATGGACATCGACCATCTCCGCGGCTGGATCGGCCGCACGGAGGACGCCTCCGACCTGGTCACACCCCGCCTGATCGAGAGCTTTGCGGCCACCTTCGCCCCCCATCTCGCGCCCGCCCCGAGAGGCGAGGCTCCGTTGGCGCTGCACTGGTGCCTCGCCCCGCCGATCGCGCCGATGAGCGCGCTGGGTCCCGACGGCCACCCGGCGAAGGGCGACTTCCTGCCGCCCGTGCCTCTGCCGCGCCGGATGTGGGCTGGCGGGCGCATCGAGACGCTGGCTCCGCTGTGCGAGGGCGACGCCGTCATGCGCCGCTCGACGATCGGCGACGTCACGACCAAGGAGGGCCGCACCGGCGCGCTCTGCTTCGTCGCCGTCCAGCACGAGGTCTCGACCCCACGGGGCGTTGCGCTGCGCGAGCGCCACGACATCGTCTACCGCCAGGCATCGAGCCTGCCGGCCGCCGCCCCCGTCGCCAACGCCGCGCCGGAGCCGGCCGATCTCGCCTGGGAGATCGAGGCGAGCCCGACGCTGCTCTTCCGCTATTCGGCGCTGACCTTCAACGCCCACCGCATCCATTACGACCTGCCCTATGCCACCACGGAGGAAGGCTATGGCGGCCTCGTCGTGCATGGCCCGATCCAGGCGACGCTGATGCTCAACATCGCGGCGACGCTGGCCGGGACCACGACGCTCGCGCTCGACTATCGCGGCCTGAGCCCGCTGATCGCCGGCGGCCGCTTCTTCGTCAAAGCCCGGCGCAGCACCGCCGGCAGCATCCGGACCTGGACGGAAGGGTCCGACGGGCGCAGGCGGATGGAAGGAACGGCGCGTCCACTTTAGGCGACGCGCCGTCAGCCTCACGCGTAGAGCGTGGGCGGCCCGCCGTCCTGGCCCAAGGTCGCGGTCCAGGTCTCGTCCGTGACAAGACCACGCAGGATCTCCCAGGAGAGCTGCCCGATCGCGCGCGCCGCCGCCGGCATCGGCCGCTCCGTCGAATAGGCGAGATAGACCTTGCGAAATAGCGCGGGCCTGACGATCGGCCAGGTATGAAAGATGCCCGCCTTCTCCTGAGACGCTACGGCCATGCGCGGCAGGATGCTGTAACCGAAGCCCTGCTCCACCAGCCGCTTGATCTGGCTGTAGGATTCGATCTCGATCGCCGGCTGGATCGTCGCCCCGGCCTCGCCGGCGGCCTCGTCGATCTGGTCGCGCAGGCCGTGGCCGAGCCCCGGCAGGATCAGGTCGAGTGCTGCGGCGTCCGCCATCGCAACCGCTTCACCCGGCGCAGCCGGCTGACCGGGAGCCCCTACCGACGAAAACAGGCAGAGTTCCTCGGTCAGGACATGGTGGATGCCGAGCCCTTTGGGGTCCGACGTCGAGTAGATCATGGCGAGATCGACATCGCCGCGCCGCAGCCAGTCCAGCACGAAGCCGCTCATCGCCTCGGCGATGCGAATTCGGATGGCCGGGTAGCGCTCGCGCGTCGCCTGGATCAGCGGCACGCTGAACTGCTCGCTCACCGTTCCCGGAAGGCCGATCCGGACCTCGCCGCCGGGCAACTCGGCTTCCCCCCGCACGAGTTCGCGCAAGGCGCCGAACTCGGCGAGGATGATGTGCGCCCGAGCCAGCAAACGCTCGCCGGCCTCGGTCGGCAGCACGCCACGCGTGCCGCGATGCAACAGCGCGACGCCGAGTTCGTCCTCCATGTGCCGCAGATGCTGGCTCAGCGCCGGCTGCGCCACGCGCAGCTTGGTCGCTGCCTTGGAAAACGAGCCCTGCTCGACGATGGCCGCGAAATAGCGGAGCTGGCGTAGATCCATCGCCGTTTTCGTCTCCCCTGGACCGCACGGAATACAGTCCGCCTGCCTTAGCCGCGCCGGCCGTCCCTGGCTAGGCCGGCCCTGCCGATCCTGCCGCCAGCTTTGGGTTATGGCGGCTAGAGCGAACCGGTATTGGCCCGTCCTTCCCCGCGGGTGCATCGTCGGCTGCGGCGCGTGGGGCGGGCCATGGCGTCCGCCTCGCGAAGACCCAACAGAACAGGCCGCAATGCCGGCGCCCACCACACGATAGGAGGAAATGCCATGTCGAACGACCCCTTTGGTCTGCCGTCCGCCAGCCGTCGCGGATTCCTGGGTACGGCCGCGGCGCTCGCCGTCGGCGGCACGTTCCCGCTCGTCGCGCCGGCCGCGGCGAAGGCGCCGCTCTCCAAGACCCAGCCGGCCTATTTCTACCGCTTCATGCTCGGCACGGCCGAGGTCACCGTCGTCTCGGACGGGCCGCTGCCACTCGGCGATCCCGGCGCCAGCTTTCTCGGCGTGCCGAAGGAGACCGTTTACGGCATGCTTGAGTCAAGCTTCCTGCCCAAGGACAATGTCGTTCTCGAACAAAACATCCCGATCGTGAATTTCGGCGACCGCCTCGTCATGTTCGACACCGGCATGGGCTTCTCCAAGATGTTCGGACCGACGACGGGGCGGCTGGCCAAGAGCATGGACGAGGCCGGCATCAAGCCCGGCGACATCGACGACATCGTCATCAGCCATGCCCATATCGACCATATCGGCGGCATCTGCACGGCCGACGGCAAGCCGCTCTACCCGAATGCGCGCATCCATATCAGCCAGATCGATTTCGATTTCTGGACCGATGAGGGCAAGCTCGGCTCGCCACTCAAGGCCTTCGTCGAGCATGCGCGCGCCAATCTGATGCCGGTGCGCGACCGCATCGTCTTCTTCAAGGACCAGCAGGAATTCCTGCCTGGCGTGCAGGCCATCGCCGCGCCCGGCCACACCGCGGGCCACCACATCTTCAAGGTCGTCTCGGCGGGAAAATCCTTCGTCTTCCTCGGCGACCTGACCCACCACGCCGTACTGCTGACGGAAAATCCGCGCCTCGAATTTGCTTATGACAGCGACCCCAAGCAGGCGGTCCAGTCGCGCCTGAAGCTTCTGGGGATGCTGGCCGCCGACAGGACGCCGGTCATGTCCTACCACTTCGCCTGGCCCGGCTTCGGCAACCTCGCCAAGGCCGGTGATGGTTTTCGTTACTTCCCGGCGCCGATGCAGATGCTGCCGGGCTGAGGACCCAACCCTGGCCATGGCGCAGGCGACCAGTCACGTCGGAGTTATCGGGCGAGGCTTCAGCCACGATCCGGCAATGTGACGTCGGCCACCGCGATACGCCGCCCCTGCGCCCGCCGCACGATCGTCCTCGTCAGCCCTGCTGCGATGATGACGAGCGGCAGGGCGTAGATTCCCGCTCCCGTGAGCGCGAGCCAGATCGCCAGACCGACCGAACCCGTGAGCAGCAGCACATACCACATGCTGGAAAGGTGGGAACGGCCCTTCCTCACGGCAAGCTGAAGCCCATGGCCTGGTTACCAACTCCTTGATGGCGTTGCCGGCTTTCAGCCGGGCGATCTGGCGATGTTTTCGTCAGGGCGATCGCGAGCAGGCCCCGGCACTGCGGCTTGCGCGGCCGATCCGCTCAGCCGGGTTGATGAGGCGCCGGTTGCGCCGCGATCACGCCTCCTCGTCGGCCCCGCCCAGTACATAGCCCGGCAGGCGTGAGATGACCCCAGCGACCGGGCGCAGATGCTCGTCGAGCACGGCCCGGGCGGACGTCTCATCATGGGCACGCAAGGCGGCGAGGAAGTCGCGATGCTCGCGGCGGATTCGTTCGATCCGGCCGGGATCGGCCGCGAGCGCGCGCATCGCCACACGCTGCTGGCGAGCGCCCAGGGACTGGTAGAGCTCCGACAGCACCTCGTTGCCGAGCGCCTGCACCATCGTGAAATGAAACTCGCGATTGAGCTCGACCCGGGCGAAATGATCACCACCTGCGATCTCGTCCATCCGGTCGAGGATCGCCTCCATGCTCGCCGGCAGCACGATTGTCTCACGACAGATGCGGGCAATGGCGTAGCCCTCGATCATCCGGCGTGTCTCGTAGAGGTCGGCAAGTTCCTGCGCCGTAACCTGCCGCACGAGCGCGCCGCGACGCGGCAGGAGATCGATGAAACGCTCCGCCTCGAGACGGTGGAACGCCTCGCGGACCGGCGTGCGCGAGACGCCCATGGCCGAGGAAATCTCCTCCTCCTCGACGAAGGAGCCGCCCGCGAAGACGCCGCGCAGAATCTGCTCGCGGATATAGGCGTAGACGCGCTCCCGGACCGGGCGCCCCTCTGCTTCCTGCGCCGCGAGCGGCGTCATCACATTCACCGTCTGCGACCTCCGCATTGTGAGTCTGACGTCACTGTAGCCTTCCTTGCCCGCGCATCAAAAATCCATCACGTATACATGACGCATGACGCGCATGCGCCGGAGGACTGGCACTGGCTGGCAAATGGCGCTCTTCTTGCCAGAGCGGGAATGCCGGACAGACGCTCAAAGCGCTCCGGCGAAAGACGATAGCGAGGAGAAGGCCGATGACGATCTCACGCCGTACCGTGCTCGGAGCCGGCCTCGCCGCACCGCTCGCGACCCTTCCAGTGCTCTTCAGCCCCGCACGCGCCCAGCGCGCCGCCGGGATCCTGCGCTACGGGTTGTCCGCCTTCCCGCCGAACCTTCAGCCCTGGGTCTCGACGGGCGCCTCGGCCGGCACGGTCAAGATGCTGATCCATCGCAGCCTTGTCTCCTATGGTCCCGGGGGCGAGTTGCGCGGCGAACTGGCGACGTCCTGGTCACTCGACGGCGATGGTGCCTGGGTGTTCAAGCTCCGGCCCGGCTGCGTCTTTCACAATGGCGACCCGGTGACCGCCGAGGACGTGAAATGGTCGATCGAGCAGATCGCCGGCGAGAAATCGACCGCCTATATGCGCACGCAGTTCCAGAGCATCGAGCGCGTCGAGATCCCCGACCCGGCCACGATCCGTCTCGTCACCAAGACGCCGCAGGCGACGCTGCCGAGCTGGTTCGGCAACTACAACACCTTCATCCTGTCGCGGAAATCGACGACCGCCGAGCCGATCGGCGCCGGCCCGTTCCGGCTCATCGGCCAGGAGCGCGGCTCCTCGATCGAGGTCGCCGCCTTCGACAAATTCTACAAGCCCGGCATTCCCAAGCTGAAGGGCATCAAGTTCGTCACCTACGCCGACGAGAACCTGCGCTATGCCGCGCTGCAATCGGGCGATGTCGACATGATCGAATACGTCCCCTGGCAGTCGATGGCGGCCGTCGAGGCCAATCCGCGCCTCAAGCTCGACAGCCAGGAGGGGCCGTTCATGGACGTGCTCTTCAACGGCTCGAAACCACCCTTCAACGATCCGCGCGTGCGGCGCGCCGTCGCCCATGCGGTGCGGCGCGACGACATCGTCAAGGTCGCCTTCTTCGGCCGGGGCAAGGTTCTCGAGGGGCTGCCGATCGTCGAGGGCACGCCGTGGTGGGACAAGGAATTGGCACATGGCTGGAACTACGATCCCGCCCGCGCCAAGGCGCTGCTGACCGAGGCCGGCTTCGGCAACGGCTTCCAGACCACGCTGCTCGCCACCGCCCAGTTCGGCATGCACAAGGACACCGCCGAGATCGTGCAGCAGCATCTCGCCGCCATCGGCATCCAGTGCGAGCTTCAGCTTCCCGACTGGTCGACCCGGGTCGCGCGCGGCTCGAAGGGCCAGTACGACATGGCGATCCACGGCGTCTCCTCCGACAACAACGACCCTGACGGACTGACGGTGGTGCTCGACACCACGCTCTCGCCGAGCCATGGCCGGTCCTTCAAGGTCGATGCGCCCCGCACCATTGCCGCGCTCGCCAAGGGCCGTGCCGAATTCGATCAGGCCAAGCGCGTCGAAATCTACAAGGAGATGCAGCGTGCGGCGCTCGAGGAGGTGCCGCTCGTCGGCCTCGCCTGGCGCTCACAGGGCTATGGCATGGACAAGAGCGTGATGGGCTTCACCAACCTGCCGGGCGCGCTCTCGAACTCGTCGGGCAACATGCTCGAAGAGACCTATTTCGGATGAGTGCCGCCTGGCTTGCACGCAAGCTGGCGACCGTCATCGGCCTCGCCTGGCTCGTCGCGACGATCGTCTTCCTGGCATTGCACATGGTGCCGGGCGATCCCGCTGAGCTCCTTCTCTCGACCGGCGGCATCTCGCCCGACCCGGCTTCCGTCGCCGAACTGCGCGAAAAGCTCGGCCTCGACCGGCCGATCCTCGTGCAGTACGGCACCTTCCTCGGGAATTTGCTACGCCGTGATCTCGGCACCTCGCTCGTCGACGATTATCCGGTCCTCAGCGAGATCGCGTTGCGGCTGCCGCGCACGCTGGAGCTGATCGCGGCGGGAACCGTTATCGCCATCCTCGTCGGGGTGCCCGCCGGCGTCTATGCCGCGCTCGATCGGGGCGGCCGCTTCGACCGCTTCGCCTCCGGCGTGACGGCGCTGCTCCTGGCCGTGCCGGTCTTCGTCGTCGGCACGCTGCTGGTCCTGCTCTTCGCGCAAACGCTTCGGATCATGCCGGCCGGCGGTTTCGTCGCGTTCTCGCAGGATCCGGCCCAGCACCTGAAACTCCTGACCCTGCCGGCCATCGCCATCGCCAAGGGGCTCGCCGCCGTGCTGTTCCGGATGACGCGGGCGGCGATGCTGGACGCGCTCGCCAACGACTATGTCCGCACCGCTCGCGCCAAAGGACTCGGGCCCAACCGCGTGATCTTCGTGCATGTGCTGCGCAATGCGCTGAACCCGGTCGTGACCGTGCTCGGCCTGCAGATGGGCACGCTGCTGGGCGGCACGGTGCTGGTCGAATACGTCTTCAACTGGCCGGGCATGTCGACGCCGCTGCTGCGCGCCGTCGAGGGCCGCGACTACCCGATGGTGGTCGGAATCGTGCTGACGATTTCGGTGCTGTTCCTGCTGCTCAACCTCCTCGTCGAGGTCGTCCACGCCTGGCTCGATCCAAGGGTGGCGCACTCATGACCAGTCGCCCACTCATGAAGGTGACGCACGCATGAAGCGGCTCTGGCTTCCCGGCGCCTTCGTCGCGTTGATCGTACTGGCGGCGCTCTGCGCACCGCTCTTCCCCCTGGCCGATCCCGTTCGGCAGGATGTCGCCAACCGGCTCGCCGGGCCGATGGCCGGCTCCTGGCTCGGCCGCGACGAGTTCGGCCGGGATGTGTTCTCGCGTCTGATCTGGGGCGCGCGGACGAGCCTGGGCGTCGCTTTCGCCTCTGCGATGGTCGCAGGACTCGTTGGCGTCACGCTCGGTTTGATCGGCGGCTGGGGCAAGGGCGCCGCCGCGTTCCTGTCGGTGCGCAGCATGGATGTCGTACTCTGCTTCCCGCCGATCCTGCTCGCACTGCTCGTGGTGACGCTTCTGGGGCCGGGCGCCGGGACGCTGATCCTTGTGCTCTCAGTGCTCTATCTGCCGGGCTTCGCCCGCGTCACCCATGCCGAGGTGCTCTCGGTCAAGGGCCGCGACTATGTCGAGGCGGCCCGCGCTCTGGGAGCGCGGCCGTCCTACCTGCTCCTGCGGACCGTTCTGCCCAACATCGCCGGGCCGATCCTCGTGCAGCTTTCGCTGGCCGTCGCGGCGGCGGTGGTTCTGGAGAGCGGCCTGTCGTTCCTCGGCCTCGGCGTCGTTCCGCCGGCTCCCTCCTGGGGACTGATGATCCGCGGCGCCCGCGCCACCATGGAGCAGGCGCCGCTGCTGCTGGTCTGGCCCTGCGCGGCCCTGACCCTGACCATCCTCGCCATGAACCTGCTCTGCGACGGCCTGCGCGACACGCTCGACCCGCGCACCGCCGGCCGCTGAAACCTCTCATCAAAACCGCAAGGACAAAAACCATGGCTGCCAAGACCGACCCGCTCGTCCATATGGGCACCATCACCGGGGGCGAGGCCCGCGAGATCCTGAAGGACAACCCCATCATCCTGCTGCCGATGGGCAGCCATGAGGACCAGGGTCCCCATGCCCCGATGGGCGACTATCTGCTGGCCGAGAAGATCGCCGAACTCGCCGCCATCCGCGCCAGCAAGGCCGGCACGCGCACGCTGGTCGCGCCCGTCCTGCCCTTCGGCGGGGCCGACTGGTTCGGCTCGATGACCGGCGGCATCGCGATCTCGCAGGCGACGCTGACCACCGTCATCGCCGAGATGGTCGATTCACTGCATCGCAACGGCCTGACCCGGATCATCGTCATCAACGGTCATGGCGGCAATGTCGGCCCGATCTCGGAAGTGGCCCGCGAGCTTTATCTGCGCGAGCAGATCGTTCTGCCGAGCCTCTATCTCTGGCGCATCGGCTACGGCCTGCTGCCGGGCATCCTGGGCGGGGCCGACAAGGCCGCCGCCGTCGCCGGCCACGGCTCCGACCCCTTGACCTCGATCGGCCTGCATCTCTTCCCCGAGTTGATCCGGAAGGACCTGATCCCTGAGGGCAAGCCGCTGAAGAAGGATCCGGTTCTCGATCTGCCCTTCACCGGGCTGGGCCTGGCGAGCTTCGAAGGCCATGAGGTCGCGATGCCCAATGAATATGACGAGACCTACAATCTCGGCGTTGCCAAGGGCGATCCGCGCCTGTGCTCGGCGGAAACCGGCGCGGCGCTAACCGAGAAGCTCACCGACATCTGCGCGCGCTTCATCGCGCATTTCGCCAGCAAGGTCGAAGCCTGACCATAACGGTGCGGCGGCTTCCGCCGCGCTGCTTCTTCATCCGCCCGCGAGGGCAGTCACCGCAGGAGGTTTTCATGCCGACACGCCGCCTTATTCTCCAGACGGGTCTCGCCACCATCGCCATGCCGGCCGTCCTGCGGGCTCAGTCTCTCAGTGGTCAGATCACCCTGATGTCCTATGCCGGCATCTTCCAGGACAATTACACCAAGGCGGTGGTCGAGCCCTTCATGGCCGCCAATCCCGGCGTCAAGGTCAACTACGCGCCCGGCGGCACCTCGGCACAGATGGTCGGCTCGGTGCGCGCGCAGAAGGCCGATCCGCAGATCGACGTCGTCATTATGGACGTCACCACCTCGAGCATCGGCAATCTCGAAGGCCTGTTCGAGAAGCTGACGCCCGCGGAATTTCCCGTTCTGGAGGAGCTGGCGCCGGAGGCCCGGGCGGCGGGCGGCGAATTCGGCCCCGCCGTGACCTTCGACCATCTCGTACTGGTCTACGATACGCAGAACCTCAAGCCGGCAATCACGAAGCTCGCCGATCTCTGGCGGCCTGACCTGAAGGGCCAGATCGCGCTCTCGGCCCCGCCCAACATCCAGGGCCTGGCGCTGACCGCCATGGTCGAGAAGATGGAAGGCGGCGACCACCGCAAGTCGATCGACGCGGCGATGAAGAAGCTCAAGGAGCTGGCGCCCTCGATCAACACCTTCGAGCCCAATCCGGACGGCTATTCGCTGATCCTCAACGGCGTGGTGAAGGTCGCGACCGGCTGGAACGCCCGCTCGCAGCTCTATGGCGACCAGTCCGGCGGGAAGATCGGCACGCTGCTGCCGCCCGAGGGCTCGGTCTTCCAGATCAACACGATCAACCTGACCGCCGGCTCGAAGAACCGCGCGGCGGCCGCCGCCTTCGTCAAACATGCGCTGTCGCAGCCCGCGCAAAAGGCCTTCACCGAACGGATGTTCTACGCGCCGACCAATGCGAAGGCGCAGATCGATGCGAAGGCCCTGGCGCGCACGGCGGCAGCGCCGGAAAGCCGCGCCAACATGATCCCGGTCGACTGGAACGACATCCTCAAGGTCCGCGACCAGTGGAACAACCGCTGGCGCCGTGAAGTCATCTCGGCGGCGCGATGAGCACGACGCCACGATGAGCTATCTCGAACTCGCCGGACTGCAGAAGCGCTATGGCGGCTCGGTTGCGGTCGATGATGTCTCGCTCTCGGTCGAGAAGGGCGAATCCGTCGCCCTTCTCGGCCCCTCGGGATGCGGCAAGACCACGACGCTGCGCATGCTCGCCGGCCTGATCCAACCCGATCGGGGCACCATCCGGGTCGACGACGTCGAGATCACGAGGCTGGCGGCACACAAGCGCAACATGGGCTACGTCTTCCAGTCCTATGCGCTGTTTCCGCATCTCACGGTCTCGCGCAACGTCGCCTTCGGGCTGGAGGAGCGCGGCATCGGCAAGGCCGAGATCGCACGGCAGGTCGAAGAAGGTCTCGCGCTGGTCAGGCTCGACGGTCTCGGCGGCAGGCGTCCGCGCGAACTCTCCGGCGGACAGCAGCAGCGCGTCGCACTGGCGCGGGCGCTGGTCATCCATCCGTCCGTGCTGCTGCTCGACGAGTCGCTCTCCAATCTCGACGCCAAGCTGCGCGACACGATGCGCCACGAGATTCGCTCGATCCAGCGCTCGCTCGGCATCACCACCCTCTTCGTCACCCATGACCAGGTCGAGGCGCTGACGATGTGCGACCGCATCGCCGTGATGAATCGCGGTCGCATCGCGCAGATCGGCACCGCCGAGGACATCTACGAGCGCCCGGCCACCCGTTTCGTCGCCGAATTCGTGGGCCGGGCCAACGCCCTGCCGGCGACGCGAGACACTGAGGGCAAAGTCGTGCTCTGGGGCGCGGCGCACCCGGTTGCCGCACCGCCGCAAGGCGCATTCGACCTGTTCGTACGGCCCCAGCGCATGCGGATCGTATCGGCTTCCGAGCCCACCGGCGGCGAGACGGTGCGCGTCACAGGCCGCGTGCTTCGCAGCGTCTTTGTCGGCGACCATGTCGAGGTGCTGGTCGAGGGCGCGGGCGGCCAGCTCGCTGTGGAAATGCCTTCGGGCACGACCGCGCCGACGGAGGGCGCCGAGGTCGCCGTGATCTGGCAGGCGAAGGACAGCCTGCCCTTCGCCTGCGAGGCGGCATGACCGGCTCTCGCCGCCTTCCGCTGCTGCTGTTGCCAGCCGGGATCTTCGTCCTGGCCGTTTATGTCTGGCCGACGCTGCTGCTGCTGCGCAATGCCTTCAACGAAGTCGGGCCCACGGGCGCGATGGTGGAGGCCTGGTCGCTGAAGACGGCAACGGAGACCTTCGCAGACGGCTTCACGATCGAACTGACGCTGAATTCGCTGCAGCTCTCGCTGAGCGCGACCGCGATTGCGCTGGCCCTGTCCTACCCGCTCTCGCTGTTCCTGTTCCGCACGGATTCGCGCTTCCGCGGATTGCTTGCCGTGATCGCCATCCTGCCCATGCTGATCTCGGGTGTCGTGCGCGTGTTCGGCTGGCTCGCCATTCTCGGCGATCGCGGCCTCGTCAACACGCTGTTGCAGTCGCTCGGCCTGATTTCGGCGCCGATCAAGCTCGTCTTCAACTGGACCGGCGTCACCATCGGGCTCGCCGAAAGCATCATGCCCTATATGATCCTGGCGCTACTCGCCGGCTTCGGCCAGCTCGACCGCACGCTGGAGGAGGCCTCGCGCTCGCTGGGCGCCTCGCCGCTCCGCACATTCTGGCGCGTGACGCTGCCGCTCAGCCTGCCGGCGATCGTGCTCGCGGCGGGGCTGGGTTTCGTGCTCTCGATGTCGGCCTACATCACCCCCAAGCTGCTCGGCGGCGGGCGCGTCTTCGTGCTGGCGACCGAAATCTTCGAGCAGGCGACGACCAACACCAATTGGCCGGTTGCGGCCGTGCTGGCGATCTACACGCTTGGCCTGCTGCTCCTGCTGCTGGTCGTCTCCAACCTGCTGGCACGGGGCTTGAAGCGATGAACGGCGCCGGCCCCGTCCTCTCCGGCCTCGCCGCACTGGTCTATGCGGTGATCCTGGCGCCGATCATCGTCGTCGTGACGCTCGCCTTTTCGGCCGACAGCTTCATCCTGTTCCCGCCCTCGGGCTATTCGCTGCGCTGGTTTCAGGCCCTGGCCGCGCATGCGCCGCTGCTCTCGGCCCTGTGGCTGAGCGTGCAGGTCGCCTGTGTGGTGACGCTGCTGTCGCTCGCGGTTGGCGTGCCGGCGGCGCTGGCGCTGGCCAAAGGTGAGTTTCGCGGCAAGGATGCGCTGACGGGCTTCTTCCTGGCACCGCTGCTGCTGCCGACGCTGATCACCGGCCTCGCCCTGCTGCTCTTCTTCACGCCGATGCGGCTCACCGCGACGCTGCCCGGCCTCGTGCTCGGCCACATGACCGTGACGGTGCCCTTCGTCATCCGCATGATGACGACAGCCCTGTCCAACCTGCCCCACGACATCGAGGCCGCCGCCGCCACGCTTGGCGCCACACCCTTTCGCGTGGTCCGCCGCGTGACGTTGCCGCTGGCGACGCCGGGGCTGATCGCCTGCGCCTGCCTGTCATTCCTTCTGTCCTTCGACGAGACCGTGATCTCGCTCTTCATCTCCGGCCCGCGCGCCTCGACCCTGCCGGTCGAGATGGTGCGCTATGTCGAGGGCCGCACCGACCCGCTGATCGCGGCTTTGTCCGTCGTCCTGATCGTCGCCACGCTGATCGTCGTCGTCGCGGTCGAACGCCTTGTCGGCGTCGCCCGCGCGATCGGCAAATAGGAGAATATCGATGCCCGATTACCGTATCGCCGCCATGCCGGAACAGCTCCCGGCCGCCCTGGTCGAAAAGCTGCAGCGGGTCGAGACGGCCACCGTCGGCCATTCCCAACACTGGGGCTTCATGGATCGCGGCATCCAGCCGCTGCTGCGCGGCAAGCGCATCGCGGCCGCCGCCGTGACGCTCGCCATTCCCGGCCAGGATTCGACGCTGCTGCATCATGCGCTCGGGCTGCTGCGCCCGGGCGATATCCTCGTCGTCGACCGGCTGGGCGATGACAAGCATGCCTGCTGGGGCGGTGGCGTCACGGTCGCGGCGAAAGCCGCCGGCGCCGTCGGCGGCATCGTCGATGGGCCCTGCACGGATTTGACCGAGATCGAGGATTCCGACTTCCCGATGTGGTGCCGGGGCATGTCGCCGATCACGACGCGGCTCTACAATCTCGGCGGCACGCTGAACCTGCCGATCTCCTGCGGCAATGTCCCGGTCAAGGCCGGCGACGTCATCCTCGCCGACGAATCCGGCGTGCTCGTGCTGCCGCGCGAAGAGGC
>QBLV01000001.1:106777-132037 GCA_003241815.1 Hyphomicrobiales bacterium
ACATTTCCGGCGCCACCAAGATGGTGCTCGATACGCTGGCGGCTGCGAAGGCCTGAGGACAGAAACGCCATGAACGCCAACCCCCCCGCCCCGCGCGTCACGAACTTCACCTGTGAGAAGAAGCCGGCGACGGGCTCTCGTGGGATGGTCGTGACGAACCATCCCCTCGCCTCCGCCGCTGGCTCGCAAATGCTGCTCGCCGGCGGCAACGCGGTCGATGCGGCGGTGGCGGCGCTCTTCGCCCTCACGGTCGTGGAGCCGATGATGGTCGGCATCCTCGGCGGTGGTCTGGCCCATATCCGCATGGCCGACGGCCGCCATGTCGTGCTCGACGGGCTCTCGACCGCGCCCTTGCGCGCCACGCCCGACATGTATGACTGCCTATCGGACGAGATCGGCAAGCAGCGCGACGTCCGCGACCGCGAGAACGTCGTCGGGCCGAAGGCCGTCGCGGTGCCCGGCGCGCTCGCGGGCTGGTGCGAGGCGCTCGCCCGCTTCGGCACGCTACCTTTGGCCGATGTGCTGCAACCGGCGATCATGCTGGCCGAGCGCGGCTTCATGGTGACGCCCTATCTGTCGAACTGCATCACCGACAACACAGCCGATCTCGCCCGCGATCCCGGCCTCACCGCGCTTCTCTTGAAAGACGGCAAGGCGATTCCCGCCGGCACGCGGCTGATCCAGGCCGACTATGCCGCCAGCCTGCGGCTGATTGCGGAGATGGGCCCGGCCGCGCTTTATGACGGCCCGCTCGGCAAGGCGCTGACGGATTTCATGGCGGCCAATGGCGGGCTGATCGGGCCGGCCGACCTCTCCGCCTACAAGGTCGAGACGCGCGAACCCGTGCGCGGCAGCTATCGCGGCCATGAGATCGTCGGCCCGCCCCCGCCGGCATCGTCCGGCGTCCATATCGCGCAGATGCTGAACATCCTCGAGGGCTACGACATCGGTGGGCTCGGCTTCGGCTCGCCCGATGGCATCCATCTGCTGGCGGAGGCGCTGAAGATCGCCTTCGCCGACCGTGCGGTGGCCACCGCCGACCCCGCCTTCGTCAAGGTTCCGGTCGCCCGGCTGATCGACAAGGCCTATGCCGACGAGCGCCGCGCGCTCATCACGATGGATCAAGCCAAGAGCTGGGCAGCCGGTCTCTCAGGCGGCGAATCCGCCGACACCACCCATGTCACGGTCGCCGACTCGGACGGCAATGTCGTGACCGCAACGCAGACCATCAACGGCCTGTTCGGTGCCTGCACCCAGATCCCCGGCACCGGGATGCTGACCAACAACTACATGTTCAACTTCGATCCGCATCCCGGCCGCGCGCTTTCGATCGCGCCCGGCAAGCGCGTCTTCACCTCGATGGCGCCGATGATCGTGTTGAAGGACGGCAAGCTCGCCTTCGCGCTCGGCCTGCCCGGCGCGCTGCGCATCTTCCCCTCGGCCCTGCAGGCGATCGTCAATCTGATCGACCACGGCATGAGCCTGCAGGAAGCGGTCGAGGCGCCGCGGATCTGGACGGAAGGCGGCGCGCTCGAACTGGAGGAAGCGGTCCCCGAGGACGTCGCCGAGGCGCTCAGGGCACGCGGCCACCGCATCGTCCGGATGCCCCGCATCGCCGGCGGCATGAACGCGATCCGCTTCAACGAAGACGGCACGCTGACCGGCGCCGCCTGCTGGCGGGCCGACGGCACGCCGGTCGCCATCTCCGGCGGGCTGGCCCGCGCCGGAGCGCGTTTCACCATCTGAGGCCGCAGGCCCTCCCGCGCCGACACCTCCTTCAACGACACCACGCCAGAGACGAAAACGCCCATGACCGAGACCATCGTCCTCCTCGACCTGACCACCCCCGAGCGTGCGGACAAGCTGCGCGCTTTGCTGCCGCCGGGCTTCGTGCTGACGCATGGCACCGCACGCGGCGACGAGCACATGAAAGAGATCATCGCCGATGCGGACTATGCCATCGCCGGCCAGGTCGCCGTATCCGCCGAGGTGCTGCGCGCAGCCAAGAAGCTGAAGCTGCTGCACAAATGGGGCGTCGGCGTCGACAACATCGATACGGCCACGGCCAAGGAACTCGGCATCGGGGTCGCGCGCACCACCGGCAGCAACGCGCTGCCTGTCGCCGAATTCGCGCTCGGTTTGATGCTCTCGGCCCTGCGCTATATCGGCTACGGGCACGCCGAGCTGAAGAAGGGGCACTGGAGCACCGGCCATCTGCCCGGCGAGACCTTCATGCTGTCGGGCAAGACGGTCGGCATAGTCGGCTTCGGCGCGATCGGCCAGAATGTCGCGAAGCTGCTCAAGGGCTTCGGCTGCACGCTCCTCTATCACAAGCGCCACAAGCTGAGCGCCACCGAAGAAGCCACGCTCGGCGTCACATACGCCTCGATGGCCGAAATCCTGGCAAAATCCGATATTGTTTCTCTGCATTGCCCCCTGACGCCCGAAACCTCCAACCTGATCGACACCAAGGCTCTCGCCGCGATGAAGACAACCGCGATCCTGATCAATGTCGCGCGCGGCGGCGTCGTCAACGAAGCCGATCTGGTCGTCGCTCTGCGCAATCGCGAGATCGCGGGCGCCGCGATGGACGTCTACTCGGTCGAGCCGCTGCCGGCGGACAGCGATCTGCTCACGCTCGACAACCTCGTCGTCACGCCCCATCTTGCCGCGATGGCGGCCGACAATTTTGCACCGACCGTGTCGCGCATGTTCGCCAACATGGCCCATGTCTCGCGCGGCGAACCCGTCCCGGAGAAGGACTTCGTGGTCTGAGGCGCGCCATCGATCGACACAAAGAGCCAAGCCACCGCAGGCCTGTCCTGGGCCTGCGTTGACACGCGCCGCGATCTGAAACATTGGATTCGGCCTCGCGGGAGTTGGCTTTCGACACGCTTCCGCCCTTTCCCCTGAGCGGGCGGCACGGGCCTCATGACCAGCGTTTCACCGCCACGTGTGCTTCTGACGGGCGCTGCCGGTTTCGTCGGCTTCCATGTCACGGAGGCCCTGCTGGCCCGGGGCAGCGCGGTGCTGGGCATCGACAATCTGACACCCTATTACGATCCCGCCCTGAAACAGGCTCGTCTCGACCGACTTCTGCCGCGCAACGGTTTCAGCTTCGAACCCATCGACATCGCCGATTACGACGCGCTGCAGGCCGCCTTCGCCGCCTTCAAGCCCGATGTCGTCATCCATCTCGCGGCGCAGGCAGGCGTTCGCTACTCGCTCGACAATCCCCGCGCCTATGCCCATTCCAATCTCGACGGCTTCCTCTCCGTGCTGGAGGCGTGCCGCCATCACACGGTGGCGCATCTGGTCTACGCCTCTTCGAGTTCGGTCTATGGCGCCAACGCCAAGGTGCCGTTCAACGAACATGACGGCGCCGACCACCCCGTCTCGCTCTATGCCGCGTCCAAGCGCGCCAACGAGCTGATGGCGCACAGCTACGCGCATCTCTACGGCATCCCGGCGACCGGCCTGCGCTTCTTCACCGTCTACGGGCCGTGGGGCCGGCCGGACATGGCCTATTTCAAGTTCACCAAGGCGATCCTTGAAGGCAAGCCGATCGACGTCTATGCCGAAGGCGAGATGAGCCGCGACTTCACCTATGTCGATGACATCAGCGAGGCGATTGTCAGGCTGGCGGCCTTGCCACCGGGCCCGGCGCAGGCGACCGAGGGACAGCCCCCGGATCCCGCCACGGCGGCCGCGCCCTGGCGCATCTACAATATCGGCAACCACACGCCGGTCCGGCTCGACCGCTTCATCGCCGTGATCGAACAGGCCTGCGGCAAGGCGGCGATCAAGCGCCATCTGCCGATGCAGCCCGGCGATGTGAAGGCAACCTATGCCGATGTCACCGATCTGATGGCGCGTGTCGATTTCAGGCCCGACACGCCAATCGAGACCGGCATCGCGCGCTTCGTCGCCTGGTATCGCGACTTCTACGGTAGCCCGGCCGTTAGCCCCTGACCACGTCGCGGGAGAACCGCGCGACGGATTCGTCGAGGCGCCGCGCCGACCTATCGACCCCCGCCGCAGCCTCTGAGACCTGACGACCATTGTCCATGGTGCGCGCCGCGTCGGCGACGACGAGATCGATCGCACCGGCGGCCTGTTCCGTCTCATGTACCGTGCGGGCGAGCACATCCACCATCGTGCGGATCGCTTCCGCCTGCTGGTCGACCGCCACGACGATGCCGCCGGTCGCCCCCACGATCGCCTCCGTCGAGACGCTGATGTTCATCACAGCGGCGAGTGAACGTTCCGTGGCAGCGCGAACCTCGTCGATACGCTGCGAAATCTCTTGCGTTGCCGCCTCCATCCGAGCTGCCAGACCCTTCACCTCCGTCGCAACGACCGCGAAGCCGCGCCCCGCCAAGCCAGCGCGGGCCGCTTCGATGGTCGCGTTGAGGGCCAGCAGATTGGTCTGAGCGGCAATCTCGCGGATCAGGGCGGAAACATCCCCGATATCGCGCACTGCCTGCGTCAGGTGCGTCTTGACGGCGATCGAGGCCGCGACATCCGATGAGGCCGTCTGTACGAGTTGGGTCGTCCTGTCGGCTTCATTGCGGATCAGGGCGATCGTCTCGGTCAGGCGATGCGAACACACCTCGACCGAAGCGATATCCGCCCTCGCCTCGCCGACCTTGACCAGCACGCTGGCAAGTTTGTCCTGGGACCGCTGGGAGATGGCGACCAACTGCTCGGCAGCACCGTTCATCTGGCCAACAGACTGAAACACGGGCTGGAGGATGGTGCCGATCTCACGCCGGAATGCCCCGGCCTGCCGCTCGACATCCTCGCGCTGCGCCTCTTCGACCCGCGCATGCATCTGCGCGTCCAGGCCGAGTTCCTGCGCGCTGCAGATCGCACGGACGCGATCGATGAAGAGGTGCGCCATGCTGCGCAACGACATCAGCATGACCGCGCCATAGATCGCCTGGAAGGCGATGTTTTCCAGCAGGTGATCGATCGGCGACAGCGCGATGTGGATGATGCGCGCGCCCAGGATCAGCCCGGCGAAGAGCAATGCGGCCGATGGCATGCTCGCCATGGTAAAAGTGCCGGCGCAGACCAGTCCCGCGAGCAGCGTTGCGGTCAGCACCTCCATCTGCGGCACGGCGGTGGGATTGATCACGACCGCCATCACCACCCAGGGCGCGGCCATAATCGCGGTGTCGATCAGGATCCGGTTGATGAACTTCACAGAGGGCGCATCCTGGCGCTCGCGTTGCTTGATACGCGAAATCCGCAGGATGCCGAGCACACCGATCGCGACGACCGCAACGCTCCAGAACAGCGGAAACCAGAGCCAGCCATAGAACATTGCGGTAATGGCGACGAGGACGGCCGAGAGCAGGTTGGACATCAGGATCGCCGGAAGAACGCGTGCGAACTGCTCGCCTTGCGCCTGGCGGAGTGCAGCGGCGTCGGCCTCGTTCAACCGGGCCATGCCGAACTGGCGGTTGACCCATGTATCGTAGCGCATCGGCCAGGTCGCGCGCTGTGTCATCGTCGATGGGTTCGCTCTGTCAGGACCGCGCTCAACTCCAGCGCGTAAGGTGGAGCCATGACCCTTACAGAGAGGTCTCAAGCGGGGGTTAACGCCGCCGCGTATCGCATCGCCGACGGATGGCGGCCGGAAGCGACGGGCAACGCCGTCGCCTCCGGCCTCCGTGCCGCTCAGACGGCGCCGTGCGCCTCGACATAGAGTGCATAAAGCGAGTGGCTGCTCGCCATATAGAGACGGTTGCCCTTGGGGCCGCCGAAGCAGAGATTGGCGCAGCGCTCCGGCAGGCGGATGAAGGCCAGTGGCTTGCCGACCGGGCTGAACACCATGACGCCGTCGAGATCCTCCGGCTTGCCGCGCAGCCCGAAGACCTTGCGGCCTCCCGTTTCGGCCGGCTCCGTGTTCAACGCGCCATTGCTGCCATAGCCGCACCAGAAATTGCCGTCGCGATCGACCTTGAAGCCGTCGAGCGCTCCGAAATCCGCCGCATCGACGACCTTCGTCTTGTTCGAGGCCTTGCCCTGCGCATCGATGTCGAAGCTCCAGATCGAGCGGTTCGGCGTGCCGCGCCACTCGACGACATAGAGCTTCTTCTCGTCGGGCGAGAAGGCGAGGCCGTTGGGGTTGAGCAGGTCGGTGACGACAGCGCTCAGCTTGCCGTCAGCACCGATGCGATAGACGTTCGTGGTCGCCTGCTCCGGTTTGGCCCGAGAGCCTTCCCATTCGCCGTTGATGCCGAACAGCGGATCGGTGAACCAGATCGTGTCGTCGGATTTCACGATGACGTCGTTGGGCGCGTTCAGGCGCTTGCCCTCGAAGGCGTCCGCAAGAACCGTGATCTTGCCGTCCGTCTCCGTCCGGGTGACCCGGCGCGTCACCGAATGCTCGCAGGTGATCAGGCGTCCTTGCCGGTCGCGCGTATTGCCGTTGGGGAAATTGGCGTTGTCGCGGAAGACGGTGAAGCTATCCTTCACCTCGTCGTATTTCATGATCCGATTGTTGGGGATATCGCTGACGAGCACATAGCGCCCCTCCGGGAAATAGACCGGCCCCTCGGCCCAGCGCATGCCGGTCGCGACCTGCTCCACCGTGCTGGAATAGATCCGGTACTTGCCGAAGCTCGGATCGAGGATCTCGACCGAAGGATCGGGATAGCGCTGGTTCGGCTTGAACGGAAAGGCCTGCCCTAGGGCCGGCCCCGCCAGCGCGGAACCGGCAGCGGCGAGGCCCCCGGTGAGCAGGTGACGACGAGATGTTTCGACCATTGTTCCCTCCACGTTTTTTATCGTTCTTGTCATGGTGGAACGCACCTTGAGGGCCGCGTCCCTGTCAGCCCGTATCGCGGCCGGCTTCGCCGTCGTTCGGATGAGTCGGGGCCTACGCTCTAGGACCAGCCTGGCCGCCAGGCGGCGAACTCGGCCTTGGTCTCGGCATTGGCCGGATAAAGCCCGAACAGGCCCTGGCCGCCGCGGACGCGCTCGGCGACGAAGTCCTCATAGGCCGTCTGCTCATAGACCTCCGGCGCGATCTCGTTGGCCAGATGGGCCGGGATGACGCAGACGCCCTCGCCATCGCCGACGATGATATCGCCCGGATAGACCGCGACGTCGCCGCAGGCGATCGGCGCATTGATGTCGAGCGCATGGTGGCGGATCAGGTTTGTCGGCGCGCTTGGACGGTTGTGATAGGCGGGGATAGCCATGCCGGCGATCTCAGGCGAATCCCGGAAGCCGCCATCGGTGACGATGCCGGCAACACCGCGCTGCATCAGCCGCGACACCAGGATGCCGCCGGCCGAAGCCGCGCGTGGGTCCTTCCGGCTGTCGATCACCATGACATGGCCGGCCGGGCAATCCTCAACCGCGCGCCGCTGCGGATGCTGCGTGCCCTCGAAGGTGCCGAGATGATCGAGATCCTCCCGCGCCGGGATGTATCGCAGCGTGAAGGCCTCGCCGACCATGCTTTCCGCCTTCAGACTAAGCGGCCGCACATCCTGGATGAAGACATTGCGGAAGCCGCGCTTGAACAGGGCGGTGGTCAGGGTCGCGGTCGAGACGCGCTTGAGCTTGGCGCGGTTTTCGTCGGTGAGGATGGTCATGATCTTGGCTAAGGCTCCAGCGAAGGGTCGAGCATGTCGTCAGCGTGAGACGAATGGCGTGGCGGTCGAGAACCGGAGCGGAGCGGACATCGGTCCGTGAGCACCGGAAGCGCAGACCGCCGAGTCAGGCGGCCGCGCTGGCGGGATGATCGGCCCTTCGATCACTCGATGCGAACACTGGCCTTCTGCGCGACCTCGGCCCAGCGCTTGGTCTCGGCGGCGATGTGAGCTGTGAACTGCTCCTGGCTCGACCCGACCGGATCGACGCCGAGCTTCTTCATCTGATCGATCACGGCGGGCTCGCGCATGATCGCCTGGACCTCGGCCGAGAGCTTGGCGACGATTTCCTTTGGCACTCCCGACGGGGCGAAGAAGCCGTGCCAGGACGCAGCGACATAGCCGGGAATGAACTCGGCCAGCGCCGGCATGTCCTTGGCGACGGCGAGACGCTCGGGCGTGGCTGTCGCCAGCGCCCTGATCTTGCCGGCCTCGACATGCGGCCAGGCGATGGTGATGTTGTCGAAGGTGATCTGGATCTGCCCCGAGAGCAGGTCCTGCGTCACCTGCCCGCTCGACCGATAGGGCACATGCACCATGTCGGTGCCGGTCGAAACCTTGAACAACTCGGCGGCCATATGGGTCGAGGTGCCGGCTCCCGATGAACCGAACGAATATTTGCCGGGATTCTTCTTCAGCAGGTCGATCAGCTCGGGCACTGTCTTCACAGGCAGGTCGACATTGACCATCAGGATGTTCGGCACGCTCGCCACCTGCGAGATCGGGGCGAAATCCTTGACGGCGTCAAAAGGCATCTTGGCATAGACGCCGGGATTGATGGCGTGCGTCGAGACGGTGCCCATGGTCAGCGTGTAGCCGTCGGGCGTCGCGCGTGCCGCCGCCGCCACGCCGGTATTGCCGCCGGCGCCCGGCCGGTTCTCGACGATGAACTTGCCGTTGAGCCGCGCGCCCAGGCGATCGGCCAGGATACGGCCGAGCAGATCGGTCGTACCGCCGGCAGCAAAAGGCACGATGATCGTCACGACCTGGCCGCCTGGATAAGTGGACTGTGCAAATGCGGCCGGCGCGCTCATCAGGCATGCGGCTGCAATCATCGCCCTGCGTGTCATCGTCATCGGTATTCCTCCCGTTTGCGTAACCTGGCGCCGACGCATTCGCGGTCGGCGTGGTCCGTTCCCGAACCCTTGCTGATCGCATAGCACAGGATTCCAGATTTGAAATCTGAAATTTCAGACTTGCCGTGACTTGCCCTTTGTGGTGACTGATGCGGTGATGGCGCCGGGTTGCGCCGCCCACCAGCGGATCCGCGGCCAATGCTGGCGCCACAATCGGAACCACAATGCCTGAGCCGCTCACGATCGAACCCGTCGCCCCGCATCTGCTGCGCTCCCTGCGCGAGCATGTGCATGAGCGGCTGCGCCGTGCGATCGTCGCCGGGCGGTTCCGCCACGGCGAGAGGTTGAACGAGCGCCATCTGGCGGAAATGCTCGGCGTCAGCACGACGCCGGTGAAGGATGCCATGCGCCGGTTGGAAAGCGAGGGACTGGTCCGCACCGAGGCGCGGCGCGGCGTCTTCGTCGAGTTCTCGGTGCGTCAGGCGCTGGAAATGGCGCTTGGGCGGGCCGCGCTCGAAAGCGTCATGACTCACATCGCCGCCAACCGCGTGAGCGACGTCGACATCGGCGAGATGGCACGGCTGATCGAGGAGATGGCGCACGCCACGGAGCACAGCGAGCTCGAGGATCTCGTGACGCTGAACGAAGCCTATCACGGCGCCATCCACCGGATTTCCGGCTGCACCTATCTCGAGCGAAGGCTCGACGGGCAGCGCATGTATGATCACGCCCAGCGCATCGCGCTTTTGTCCGAGCCTTCCGAGCGGGGCCAGGGCTTTGAGGAACATCGCTCGATTTTCGACGCGCTTAAGGCACGCGAGCCCGCGCTCGCGGAACAACGGATGCGCCGCCACATCGTCCGCTCGGCGAAAGCCCATGTGCGGCAGGTGTTCGGCGCCGATGCGGAAGGGTTGGACTATGACGAATGACAAGATTCGAGCCGCATTGCGCGGCATCTCGGGCGTGCATGTCACGGCCTGGAACGCCGATGGCGAGGCCGACTGGGCGGTGACGGGCAGGATCGTCGCCCGCATCGCGCAGGCCGGCATCCACAACGTCGTCTCGGCCGGCAACACCGGCGAGTTCTACCCGATGACGACCGAGGAAGTGGTGCGCAGCCATGCGGTTGCAGCCGAAGCGGCAGCCGGCAAGGCGCTGGTGACGGCCGGCATCGGCCGCTCGCTGAGGGAGGCGGTCTCGACCGGCAAGCTCGCCGCGACGGCTGGCTGCGACGCGGTGATGGTGCACCACCCGCTCGATCCCTTCGCCGCGCCGCAATCCCAGGCCGACTACATCATCGCCATCGCCGAAGCGCTGACGATCCCGCTGGTCGCCTATATTCGCTCGGACGCGATCGGCGTTAAGGATCTCGTCCGCGTCGCGACGCACGCAAACGTCGCCGGCGTCAAATTCGCCTCCAGCAACATGATGCTGCTGGCCGAATGCGTGCGTGCGACGCAAGGTACCTCCGCGAACTGGATCTGTGGCCTCGCCGAGGGCTGGGCCGCGCCCTTCTATGCGCTGGGTGCGCGCGGCTTCACCTCGGGCCTGATCAATGTCGCACCCGAACGTTCGCTGGCCGTCTGGCACGCGCTGGAAAGGGGCGATTACGCCGCCGCCCGCATCGAGGTCGACGCCATCGCCGGCTTCGAGACGCTGCGGACCAAATACGGCAACGGCGCCAACGTCACCGTGGTCAAGGAGGCCCTCGGCCTGCTGGGTACGGATGTCGGCCCCGTCCGCCTCCCCGGCCTGCCGGAGCTGAACGCCGACGAAAAGGCCGAACTTCGCAAGATCGTCTCCGGTTGGGGCGCCCAGCGAGCCGCGGCGGAGTAGCTCGCCCGTCTGACCACCCTCAGCGTCATCCTGGACAAGCGGCGCAGCCGCGCGGCTCCGGGATCCATCATAGGATTCGACGGCGCTCTATGATGGATCCCGGGACGAAGCTTACGCTTCGCCCAGGATGACGGAGAGGTTCAACATCACAAGAAACCACCCGAGGACACGCCATGACGACCCATCCCCGCAAGACGCCCGACACGCTGCGCTCGAGGCGCTGGTTCGGCGCCAGCGATCTGCGCTCCTTCGGACATCGTTCGCGGGCGCTGCAGATGGGCTTTGCGCATGAGGAGTTCATGGGCAAGCCGGTCATCGGGATCATCAACACCTGGTCCGAGATCAACCCCTGCCATACCCATCTGCGCGATCGCGCCGACGCGGTGAAGCGCGCGGTCTGGGCCAGCGGAGGCTTTCCGGTCGAAATCCCGGTGATGTCGGTCTCCGAGCAGTACCAGAAGCCCACGACCATGCTCTATCGCAACTTCCTGGCGATGGAGACCGAGGAATCGATCCGCTCCCACCCGCTCGACGGCGCGGTGCTGCTGGGGGGCTGCGACAAGTCCACCCCGGCGCTGATCATGGGCGCCTGCAGCGCCGGCCTGCCCTTCATCTTCGTGCCGGCCGGGCCGATGCTGCGCGGCAACTGGGCCGGCAAGGTGCTGGGCTCGGGCGCCGACGTCTGGAAATACTGGGCCGAGAAAGAGGCTGGCAACATCACCGATGACCAGTGGAAGGACATGGAGAGCGGCATCGCCCGCTCGCACGGCACCTGCATGGTGATGGGCACGGCCGCGACCATGATGAGCCATGCCGAGGTGCTGGGCCTGACGCTGCCGGGCGCATCGGCCATTCCCGCCGCAGACGCGGCCCACCCGCGCATGGCCGCAGCCGCCGGCAAGCGCATCGTCGAGATGGTCTGGGAGGATCTGACGCCAGACCGCATCCTCACCCGCAAGAGCTTCGAGAACGCGCTCACCGTCCACATGGCGGTCGCGGGTTCCACCAACGCCATCATCCACCTGATCGCGATGGCGGGCCGCGCCGGCGTCTCGCTAACGCCCGATGATTTCGACGCCTTCTCCCGCACGGTCCCGGTCATCGCGAACCTGCGCCCCTCGGGCGACTTCCTGATGGAGGACTTCTTCTATGCGGGCGGGCTGCCCGCCCTGTTGAAGCAGCTGGAAAGCAAGCTCCACACCGACGCCATGACCGTGACCGGCAAGCCGATCTCGGAAACCATCGCACTCGCCACCGTCTATGACGACAACGTCATCCGCCCGCTCGACAATGCGGTGACGACCGCCAATGGCCTCGCCGTGCTCAAGGGCAACATCGCCCCCGATGGCTGCGTCATCAAGCCGTCCGCCGCCGAGCCGCGTCTGCTGCAGCATTCCGGCCCGGCGCTCGTCTTCGAGGACTACGATGCGATGATGAAGGCGGTCAACGACGAGGCGCTCGACGTCACCGCCGACCACATCATGGTGCTGAAGAATTGCGGCCCTGTCGGCGGCCCCGGCATGCCGGAATGGGGCATGATGCCGATCCCGCGCAAGCTCCTGAAGCAGGGCGTGCGCGACATGCTGCGTATCTCGGACGCGCGCATGTCGGGCACGAGCTACGGCGCCTGCGTTCTCCACGTTGCCCCCGAGGCTTACATCAAGGGACCGCTGGCGGCCGTGCGGACTGGCGACATCATCAGCGTCGATGTCGAGGCGCGCACGATCTCGGTCAACCTGACGGATGCCGAGATCGCCGCGCGCCTGAAGACCTGGACCCCACCCGACCGCGACTACCCGCGCGGCTACGGCAAGATGTCGGCCGCCCATATCCGCCAGGCCGACAAGGGCTGCGACTTCGATTATCTCGAGGGCACGGCGAGGATCCCGGAGCCGGAGATTCACTAGGGCAAGTCATGCTGCCTCCACGATGAGGTTTCCCCGCTCGATCATCCCGGACAAGTCGCGCAGCGGCACCGGTCCGGATGACGGAGCGGTTCCTTCCGTGAGCGTGCTGACCTACCGTGTCCATCCCGCTCCCGCGAGACAGTGATCGTGCCATCCGCAACCCGCCTCTCCTGGCGAGCCGCCTTCGACACCCCGACCAACTCCCAGATCGAGCAGGAACGCTGGGTGCTTGCGATGTGCCTGGGCCGGCGCGGCGGGCGTTTCGCCGAGATCGGCGCCTTCGACGGCGTGCTCCACAGCAACACCTACCGTCTCGAAACCGACCATGGCTGGAGCGGCGTCCTGGTCGAGCCCAACCCGATCCTTTTCGCGAAGCTGGCGAGCAGCCGCCGCGCCATATGCCTGGAGCGCGCGGTGCATCGCGAGGGCGGGCAGTTCCTCTCCTTCGTCGCGTCACAGGAGATCGGCACGCTCGCAGAATATGCCGAGGCCGACGGCTATGCCGGGCATCGCCGGCAGGCGATCAGGGAGAACGGGCTGATCACGGTGGAGACCATCACCTTCGACGACATGGATTCAGCCGAGGGCCGGGCCGGCACCGGCTTCGACTATGTCTCGCTCGACACGGAAGGCTCGGAACTCGACATCCTCAGAACGATCGATCTCTCCCGGCAAGCCATCGCGCTCCTCACCATCGAGCACAACTTCGTCGAGCCGCGCCGCGAGACCATGCGCGTTCTTCTCGCCGAAGGCGGCTATCAGCGGCTGAATGTCGGCTTCGACGACTGGTACTGGCATGAGGGCCATCTCAGGGAGCGCAATGGCGGCGCCCTGCCCGAGATCGCCGCCATCAACGCCCATGTGAAGAGCATCTACCAGGACTGAAGCACGCGGCGGCGCCCATCCGAGTTCCGCGTCGAACCATGCTGCCGAAGACCGCCTGCACGTGCCCGGTCGCGCATCCGCACCGGCAGAACGAGTGTCTGTTGCGCCGCGCCGCCTGCGGCCTGATAGGCATCCAGTGCGGGCGTGCCCTCGTGCCGCCCGATATTGGCCGAAAGCTCCGAAGGAACGGCTGGCGGGACCGTCTCCGAGCGGCTGTCCACGACGGGGGATCAACGCGTCAAGCCGCGTCAGGGCATCATGTGACATGCTTCTGCGCCTCCCCTGCGGCGAGCAGGGGCAGGGATAGCTGCGGCGTTGCGGTCATGGGGCCTCGCGAGGGGTTCGGATGGCGGTTGCGAACCACCGCGATCCGTCTCGCCCCGCGCGATGGGACAACACCCCCGGCTTGTCCCCGCGCTCAGCCGAAGACGCGAGGCCGCAGGCCCAAATCTGCCCTAGCGAAAGACGCGAGGCCGCAGGCCCGATTCTGGCCTAGCCGAAGACGCGAGGCCGCAGGCCCGCGTGAAACCAGGTGATCATCGAATAGATGTCATGCACCGGCAGCCCCGTCGCCGCCTGCACTGCCGCCGCATAGGGGGGCATATTGGTGCATTCGAGCACGATCGCGCCGACGTCGGGATGCCGCGCAACCAGATCCAGCGCCGCATTCACGACATCGCGCTGTGCCAGATCGATGTCCATGTCGTCCTTTTCCGCCTTGATCAGCACGCGGAAGAACTCCTCGCCATTCTCCGTGCCCGCGACCGGCGTATCCAGCGGCACGCCCGCTCCTTGCAGATGAGCGGGCGTGAGGCTGCCGGCGGAGACTGTCACAAGCCCGACGCGCTGGCCCGGGGGCAGCGTTGCCTGCACCCAAGGCACCTGCATCAGCGACGAGGTCGCGACCGGCACGCCGACCGCCTCGGCAAGCTCGCGCTGGAACAGCGACAGGAAGCCGCAATTCGTGGTGATCGCCTCCGCGCCCAGCCGAACCAGATCCTGCGCCGCCGCAATGAAATCCGGCAAAAGCCCGGCCGCGCCCTTGAGCACGACCTTGTCGGGACTGGCGCCGCTGACGACGCGGTAGAGCACGGGGAAGGGCCAGGTCGCGCCATTGCCCATGTCGCCGAGGATGCGCGGAAACCGGGCCTCCAGCATCAGGATTCCCAGCGGCGCGCCATAGATCGCCTTGCCGCCGCGCGCGATCCGCCGGCTGTGAGGGGGGACAGAAGGGGTCGTCATGGATGATTCCCTGCATGAGCGGCTGGTGACAGGTAATGCGGCGATGCGGGCGATGCCAACATAGCCTAGCCGGACCGACCAGGATTTCTACCGCTCCGCGATACGACAGATGACCAGCAGCCGATAAGGCGCTATGACTCATGCCGGGATTGTCGGGAACCAGGGACCACGACAGCCGCCGAGGACGACACGTGGATTGCGATCTCACACATGGCTGTAACGGCGCCCATGCCGGGCAAGACTGCCTGACCTGTGAAACCCGGGCTTTCAGCGTCTGCGCAGCGCTTGCCGAGGAGGATCTGGCCACGCTGCATGCTCTGGCAACTCCGGTCCGCTTCGCCCCGAAAGAGACGCTGCTGTTCCAGGGCCAGCCCGCTCCAACGGTCTACAATATCACCCGCGGCTCCGTACGGCTCTACACGCTTCTGCCGGACGGCCGGCGGCAGATCATCGGCTTCGCCATGACCGGCGATTTCATCGGACTGTCGATGCAGGAGACGGCTGGCTTCTCCGCCGATGCAATCGATGCGGTCGAAGCCTGCGCATTCACACGCACCGCCTATTCCGCACTGGCCGATTCGAAGCCTTTGCTGCTGCGAAGGCTGCACGATCAAACCAACCACGAGCTGATGCTGGCTCAGGAGCAGATGATGCTGCTGGGCCGTCGCAGCGCCGAGGAAAAGATCATCTGCTTCCTGCTTGGGATTCAGCAACGCTTGGCCAGGATCGGCCGGCCCTCCATCACCGTGCCATTGCCGATGGGCCGGCAGGACATGGCCGATTTCCTCGGCCTGACGATCGAGACGGTCAGCCGGACGCTGACGCGGCTGGCCCGCGACCGCACGATCCTGCTCGTCCCCGACGGGGTCCGGCTGTTGAACCGCAGCCATATGGCTATGGTTGCTGCAGCCTGAGCCCACCGCGACCGGCGCGTCACCGCCTCACTGCGCCACCGAAGCGGAAGGAGTGGGCAGTCGCCAGACTTGATCCCGCAACCCGGCATGCGCACAACGCTCCGGATCCGGCCGGCTTCGGAGCGCCGTGAGGCAGCGCAATCCTTACACTGCGCGACGGGTTCGCTGTGCCGATGATACGAGGCGTGGCATTTTGGATCATCTGGACAGGTTTCTCCGACGAATCGCGATCGTGATCGGCTGGAGCGTGGCGCTGATCATCGCTTTCGCGACCCTGTCGCCGCTCGGCGGCCGGCCGCATCTTCCGGAGACCGGCCCCGATATCGAGCGCTTCTTCGCCTTCGCTCTCCTCGCGGCTGCATTGGCGATCGCCTACCCGCAACGTCGCGGCATGGTCCTGGCCCTGACGATCGGCCTCGCCATCGGACTGGAGACCGCTCAGCTCCTGGAGCCGACCCGCCACGGCAGGCCCCATGACGCCGTCATAAAGAGCCTTGGCGCCTTCGCGGGGATGGCCCTCGCCATCATCTCGGACAGGCTCACGCGTCGGCTGCGCCGGGCTCATTGACGCCCGCCTCGACGAGACAACCCACGCTGTGCCGAAATGGCACGCCGCTGTCGACGATGATGCGGCGCACGGCCCCCAGGCAGATCGTTGAATGCAGCAGCCCGTTGCGGCGGACATGCCCATTTTGAAGCATTCCCCAGCGGCATACCGCTTGCGATCCATCTCCGCGAAGCGCCCCGGAGCGGCCGATTGTGCCAGACAGGGGCGCCGGGAGACGCAATGGGCCTTCCAGCCCGTGCGCGACGCGGAGCGATCGAGCCAAGATGACCTTCAACCTCACCGCAGGCGCAGCAACCGTGGACCGCGCCAACGCATGGAGGCATTGGCTGGGGCTGGTCACGGCGGCCACCGATGCGCTGATCATACTGGCAACCGTCGGGCTGGTCTCGCTGGTCTATCACCTGCAGGCTTATGGCGAGATTCCGGGAAAAGAGACCACACTCGAACTGGCGACGATGCTCGCCTCGATCTTCGGTTTCATCAACGCCATGCGCGGCCGCTACCAGATTGCCAATTACCTCGCTACCAAGGGCCAGATTGCTTCGGCCTTTGCGGTCTGGAACGGTACGATGGTCGCTTTCATCGCCATTCTCTTCCTGACCAAGACTGTCGAGCATTACTCGCGCGCCGTCATCCTCGCGAGCTATCTCGCCGGCGTTCCGGTCATCGCGCTCGCCCGTTCGGCCGTGGTCCGCACCGTCTCGATCGCCAGCAAGACCGGACGCATCACGAGCGAGCGTGTCTTTCTCATCGGCCGTGAGCCGGACGTGATGTCGTTCGTATCGCGGCATCAGCCCTGGAATATCGGCTTCGCCATCGTCGACGTCGCCTTCCTGCGCAGCGGCGACGAGCGCCGCATCAACGATCCTGCGGCCGCTCTCGCCGCCGATCTCGCCAATGCCGTCGCAACCTGCAGGACCAAACGTCCCGACTCGGTCTTCATCGCCCTGCCATGGTCGGACCAGGAAACGATCGACGCCTGCGTCGATGCCTTCATGACCCTTCCCGTCGCCATCCATCTGACGCCGGAAAAAATCATGGACCGCTTCGAGACGCCCCATATCGTCCGGACAGGCTCGCTCTCCAGCCTCCGCCTGACGCGACCGGCCCTCTCACTTACCGAGGTCGCCCTGAAACGCGTCTTCGACGTCGTCTCGGCCTCGCTGATCCTGATCCTGACGTCGCCGCTGCTGCTGATCGTCGGCGCCGCGATCCGGCTCGATTCGCCCGGCCCGATCCTGTTCCGCCAGCGCCGCTACGGCTTCAACCAGCAGGCCTTCCGCATTTTCAAGTTCCGCACCATGACCACCACCGATGATGGCAACGTCATCGTCCAGGCGACGCGCAACGATGCCCGCATCACCCGGATCGGCCGCATGCTGCGGCGCTACAGTCTCGACGAATTGCCGCAACTGCTCAACGTGATCGCCGGGCAGATGTCGCTGGTCGGGCCACGCCCCCATGCGCTGGCTCATGACCAGGAATTCGAGCGCAAGATCGCGCTCTATGCCCGCCGCCACAACGTCAAACCGGGCATCACCGGCTGGGCGCAGGTCAACGGCTTGCGCGGCGAGACCGACACCGACGATAAGATGGCCAAGCGCATCGCTTTCGACCATTGGTACATCGACAACTGGTCGTTCTGGCTTGACATCGCGATCCTGTTCCGGACCGTTTTGAGCAAGAAAGCCTTCATGAATGCGGGCTGAGAGCGTCCCCTGATGACAGGCGGACGATGTCGTCAGCACTCATATCAGTCTTTGTTACGCCTCACTTCAAGCCGCAAAGTCAGATACCTACGAGGATGCCGGCCACGCCACTTCCGTCGTTTCAATGATGTTGAGTACGCCGAGCCGTCTCACAGGATTCTGCGTGCAGGCGGGTGTAATTCTAGCAAATGCCGTTAACGGCCGAGCAAACCAACATTACCAATGCGGAGACGATAGAGCGGGTGCCCGAGCCGATTTCGAAGCTCTCACAATGGGTCTGCGACCATGCCCTCCCTTTCTGGCAGACGCGCGGCCGGGACGCCGTCTTCGGCGGAGTTCATGAGCGGCTTCATTGGGATGGATCAGCCGATCTGGCTTCACCAAAGCGCGTTCGTGTTCAAGCCCGCCAGATCTACTGCTACGCGCATGCTACGGATCTCGGTTGGTTCGACGGCATCGGTTTTGCCGGAACGACGCTGGATTGGCTCTTGGAGAAGGCAGGGAGCGCCGGGGGGCGGCCAGGCTTTGCTCATGTGCTTCATTGCGACGGCAGCGTCGCCGACCCGCTTCACGACACATACGACCATGCCTTCATGCTGCTCGCCCTCGCCTGGTACACCAAGGCCACCGGCGATTCACAGGCCAGAGGCCTGATCGGGGAGACCTTGGCATTTCTCGACGAGCGGTTGCTGTGCTCTGACGGTTCGTATCGCGAGGGCCTGCCACCAAGCCTGCCACGTCGCCAAAACCCTCACATGCATCTGCTCGAAGCCATGCTCGCACTTCACGAGACCATCGCCTATCCGGGCGCGCTGGACCGGGCCGGCAGGCTGCGGGCGATGCTGACGGAGCGCTTTTTGCGGCCGTCGCCGGTCCTGTGCGAGTTCTTCGATGATGAATGGCGGCCTGCGGCCGACCGGGCTGGCCGCATCGTCGAGCCTGGACATCAGGCGGAATGGTGTTGGCTTCTGCGCCGCTACGAAAGAGCAGCAGAGCTTGCGCCCGACGTCCTGCCCTCGACTCTCATCGACGCAGCGGAAGCGACGGCCGATCCGGCGACCGGCTTCCTGATCGACGAAGCGTTGAGCGACGGAACGCCGTCCCGAAGCAGCCGCAGACTCTGGCCACAAACTGAATGGGTGAAGGCCTGGCTGGCCGAGCAGCGTATCGGGCGCCGGGGCGCCGACGTCAAAGCAGCACATGCGCTGACGCAACTATCGGCTCACTATCTCGGCCAGCCCCTGCCGGGTGGCTGGATCGACCAGATGGACGAGGGCGGGCGGCCCATGGTCGATACCATTCCCGCAAGCACGCTCTATCACGTCTTCGCCGCAGCAGTGGAAGCCGATGCAACAATCGATGCCGCACGCGGTCATCAAAGCCGGGCTATCCGCCTGACAAGCTCCCTCATCGATCCGACAACGCATCCTCGTGAGGGTATGTGAGGATCGGATCGAGGCAGATCAGCGGCATATTCGGAAAGCCAAGAGCGTCCAACGTGATCGAGCGGCTGACGAAGGATTTGTAGCCCAGCCAGGAGCCGATGATGCCGTCGCATCTGCCGCAGGACACCGGCGCATCGTTGGCCAAATCAGCGGGAATCGTGATCGAGGCGATCGGCGGCAGCCGTCGCATCGGCCATCTCGACATGAAACACGCGGAGATCTTCCTTTGTGTAGAAGCCGCGCCCGACGCCGACTGGTTGGTCACCACGACGCCCCGATAGCCCAGCCGGTTCAGTCGGCGTACGGCCGCTAAGGCGCCCTGCGCCCACGCGATCTTGTCCTCATCCGCTAGCGCATCCTCCGGCGCAGAGATCGTCCGGCGCGCTCGCTGCCCTGCACCTAAAGGGAGCGTGACGATCCGGTCACGCCGGCACAGCGTCAGCGGCCGCAGTGCCGGTCGCGAAATTCCGACCCGGCGCGGCCTCGATCAGGGCGCGCGTATAGGCATGCGCCGGCGCGGAAAACACCTGAGATGTCGCGCCCTGCTCGACGATCACGCCTTTCTCCATCACCACGATCCTGTCGCAGATCTGCGCCGCGACGCGCAGGTCATGGGTGATGAACAGGATCGCCAGGTTGAAGCGCTCCTGCACATCGGCCAGCAGCGCCAGCACCTGCCTTTGCACAGAGACGTCGAGCGCCGACACGGCCTCGTCCGCGATCAGGATCTCCGGTTCCATCGCGAGTGCGCGTGCGATCGCGATGCGCTGGCGCTGCCCCCCTGAGAACTGGTGCGGATAGCGCTCCAGCGAGTTGGGCTGCAAGCCGACCAGACCCATCAGATCGCGCGCGCGCTGCAACGCGTCGCTGGCGCTCAGGCCGAAATTCATCGGCCCCTCGACGATCGATGCCCCCACCGTCCGGCGCGGATTGAGCGAGCGGAAGGGGTCCTGAAACACGACCTGGATCTTGCGGCGATAGGGCCGCAGGCGGCGCTCCGTCAACGGGGCGATGTCGATGTCGGGCACCAGGATCGCACCCTCGCTCGGCGGCATCAGCCGGGCGACGCAGCGCGCGACCGTGGTCTTGCCCGAACCGGATTCCCCGACGATGCCGACCGTCTCGCCGCGCCGGACCCTGATCGCGACATCCTTGGCCGCATGAACGACGCGCTCTTTCGCAAACAGCGCCTTCGAGCTGTAGGTCTTCGCGAGACCCACCGTCTCCAGCGCCAGCGGCCCGAGCGCCGGCTTGCGATCGGCGGGTTTGAGGCTCGGTACCGCCGCGATCAGCATCTGCGTATAAGGATGCTGCGGCCGCAGCAGGATGTCCGCCGCAGGCCCCTGCTCGACGACGCGGCCTTTCTCCATCACCACCACGCGGTCGGCGATCTCCGCCACGACGCCGAAATCATGGGTGATGAACAGCACGCCGGTGCCGCGCCGGCTCTGCATGTCTTTGATCAGCCGCAGGATCTGCGCCTGGGTGGTGACGTCGAGCGCGGTCGTCGGCTCGTCGGCGATCAGGAGCGCCGGATCAAGGATCAGCGCGGCCGCGATCATGACGCGCTGGCGCTGCCCGCCCGAGATCTGGTGCGGATAGGAGGCGTGCATCCGCTCGGGCTCGGGCAGACGCATCGACTCCAGCATGGCGAGCACCTGCGCGCGCCGCTCGGTCGGGCCGAGATCGGTGTGGATGCGCAGCACCTCCTCGATCTGGTCGCCGATCGTCAGCACCGGGTTCAGCGCCGTCATCGGCTCCTGGAAGATCATCGCCATGCGATCGCCGCGTAGCGCCCGCAGCCGCTGCGGCGATGCCGTGAGCAGGTCCTCGCCTTCGAGCTTGATAGCGCCCGCGACGGGCTTCAGCGCCTTGGCCAGCAAGCCCATCACGGAAAACGCAGTCACGGATTTGCCGGAACCGGATTCGCCGACGACGCAGACGATTTCGCCGGCCGCCACACTGAGCGAAACGTCGTCGACAGCGCGCGCGCGGTCGCCGCCGCCCGGCAGCGCAATGCTGAGGCCCGCGATTTCAAGGACGGGTGTCTGCGTATTGCTCATCGGCCGGCCATCCTTATCGTCCAGCCATCTTGGGATCGAGCGTATCGCGCAGCCCGTCACCCAGCATGTTCACCGCCAGCACGGTGATGCCGAGGAAGATGCCGGGATAGAGGATGTTGTGCGGGAAGACGCGGAACAGGTTGCGCCCCTCGGCCATGATGTTGCCCCAGGTCGGGATTTCCGGCGGGATGCCGATGCCCAGAAAGGACAGGATCGCCTCGACCAGGATGGCCGAGGCAGCGATGAAGGTGCCCTGCACGATCAGCGGCGCGACGGTGTTGGGCAGGATGTGCCGCACCATGAGCTTGGGCAGCCGCGTGCCCTGCATGATCGCAGCCTCGACATAGGGCTCCTCGCGCACCGACAGCACGATCGAGCGCACGACGCGCACGACGCGCGGAATTTCCGGCACGATGATCGCGATGATCACCGAGGTCAGGCCGCTGCGGAACAGCGAGACCACGGCAATGGCGAGCAGAATGCCCGGTATCGCCATCAGCCCGTCCATGAAGCGCATGATGATGCCGTCCAGCGGGCGGACATAGCCGGCGATCAACCCGATGAAGAGGCCGATCGCAATCGAGACCGTGGCGACCGACACCGCGATCAGCAGCGAGACCCGCGCCCCATAGACGACGCGGCTATAGACGTCCCGCCCGAGCGAATCCGTGCCCATGCGATGCTTGAACACCGTGGTCGTGCCGTCATCGGCCCGGATCGTTCGCTCGAAGCCCGGCATGCGGTTGCGGGTGCTGGGATTGATCGCTGTTGGGTCGAGCGTGCCCAGCATCGGTGCGAACAGGCCAAGCAGCGTCATCAGCATCAGCACGGCACCGCCGATCGCCACGACTGGGTTGCGGACGAGCCGCATCAGCACGGTGCGCGACGGCGGCAGGGGCTCGGAGGCGACCGGAGCGAGAAGGCTGGGTTCGGCGCTCAATAGCGGATCCTCGGGTCGAACAGGCTGTAGGCGAGGTCGATCATCAGGTTGATGCCGACATAGACCCCCGAAAACAGCAGGATCACGGCCTGAATCGTCGGATAGTCGCGTGCCAGAACGGCATCGACCGTGAGCCGCCCGAGGCCGGGAATCGAGAACACACTCTCCGTCACCACCACGCCGCCGATCAGCAGCGCGATGCCGATGCCGACCACGGTGACGATCGGCACCGCCGCGTTCTTCAGCGCATGGCGGAACAGGATCTTGCGCTCGACCTGCCCCTTGGCGCGGGCCGTGCGGATATAATCCTCGCTCAACACTTCGAGCACGCTGGCGCGCGTCATGCGTGCGATCAGCGCGATATAGATCACCGACAGCGTCACCGCCGGCAGCACGAGCCTGTGCAGAAAGCCACCGAACCCGCCCGAAAGCGGCTGGTAGCCCTGCACCGGGAACCAGCCCAGCGTGATCGCGAAGACATAGATCAGGGCGTAGCCGATGACGAAGACGGGAACCGAGAAGCCCATCACCGAAAAGCCCATGACGACGCGGTCGATCCAGGAGCCGTGCTTATAGGCGGCGAGCACGCCGAGCGGGATCGCCACGCTGATCGCGATGAGCATCGTTGCGAAGGCGAGCGACAGAGTCGGCTCGATGCGGCCGATGATGAGTTCGCCGATCGGCTTCTTGAAGAAGAAGCTCTCGCCGAGATTGCCCTGCATCAGATTGCCGGCCCAGATCGCGAATTGCGCCAGGATCGGCTGGTCGAGGCCGAGCCGGTTACGGATCAGCGCAATCTGCTCGGTCGTCGCATTGTCGCCGGCGATGACCGCCGCCGGATCGCCCGGCGTCAGCCGCAGCATCAGGAAGACCAGGACGGCGACGATCACGAGGACCGGGATCGTCGCCAGCAGGCGCCTCAGGATATAGCCAGCCATCAGGCCTGATTCCGCACGATCAGCGTCGCCACCTCACTTCTTCTCGACATTCCAGAACACCGGCGCCGGCGCAGTCAGAATGCCCGTGAGGCTGGTGCGCGTCGCGATCGGGACATTGTACTGGCCGAGATGGACATGGGTCACGATTTCGCGCCAGCGCATCTGCACGGCCTCGGCGATCGCCTTCTGCTTGGCCGCATCGGGCTCGCGCGCGAAGTCGTCGCGCAGCTTCTCCATCTGCTCGTCGCAGGGCCAGCCGAAGGCGGCCTTGTCGCAGCTCGCATTGAAGAAGCCGGCCATCACCGGGTTGAGGATGTCGGCGGAGACCCAGGAGGTCTGCATCAGGTTCCAGCCGCCCTTGTCGATCGGGTCCTTGCGGACGCGGCGCGACACCACGGTCTGCCAGTCGGAGGACTGCATATCGACCTTGAAGCCGCCCTTTTCGAGCAATTGCTTGGCGACGGGGCCGAGATTGGTCAGCGACTGCAGATCGGTCGAGTGCAGCAGCACGATCGGCTTGCCGTCATAGCCGGCTTCCTTGAGCAGCTCCTGCGACTTCTTGAAGTTGGATTCGAGCAGCCCCTCCATGCCCTTTTCGGAGGCGAGCTGCGTGCCGCAGACGAACATCGCCTTGCAGGCATTGTAGTAATCCGGATTGCCGACGGTCGCCTCCAGGAAATCCTTCTGGTTGAGCGCGTAGGTCACGGCCTGGCGGATCTTAGGATTGTCGAAAGGCGGCTGCGTGTGGTTGAACCGCATCGTGTATTGCAGACCGAGCGGGTTGTAGTTCCAAAGCTTGATCGCCTTGTCGCTCTTGAGCAGCGGGATCAGGTCGAAGGCCGGCTGCTCGATCATATCGATCTCGCCCGCCAGAAGCGCATTGACTGCCTGCTGCTGGTCGGACACCGCCAGCCATTCGATCCGATCGACCTTGGCGACCTTGCCGCCGGCCAACCCCGAAGCCGGCTCGGCGCGCGGCTTGTAGTCCTTGAACTTGGTGTAGACGATCTTGTCGCCAGGCTTCCACTCGTCCTGCTTGAGGACGAAGGGGCCCGAGCCGATGAATTCCGAAATCTGCGTATTGGGATCGGTCTTGGCCACGCGCTCGGGCATCATGAACGGCACGTTGGACGAAGGCTTGCCGAGGCCGAAAATCAAAAGCCCGGTTGGCGACTTCAGCTTCACCGTGAAGCTCTTGGCATCGTCGGCCGTGATCGCGTCGACGAACGTCATCAGCTTCTGGCCGACAGGATCCTTGGCCGACCAGCGCTTGATCGAAGCGATGCAATCCTCGGAGGTGACCGGCTTGCCGTCATGCCAGGAGAGGCCGTCGCGCAGCGTGAATTTGTACGTCAGCTTGTCCGGCGACTCGGTGAAGCCCTCCACCATCTGCGGCTTGATATTGCCGGCCTCATCCATCGCAAACAGGGTGTCGTAGATCATGTAGCCGTGGTTGCGAACGATATAGGCCGTCGTCCAGATCGGATCGACGATCTTCACGTCGGAATGCATTACCACCTTCAGCGTGGTCTGCGCCTGCGCCAGTGACGCGCCAGCGATGATGGCCGCGGCTGCCACCAGTGATCTCAAACGCCATGCCATGATACGATCCCCTCACTTGTTTCAGTGATATATGCTTGCTTCGACTGCATGCAGTCTCTGTGCCACGAGCAAGCCATGCTCGCCCGGAGTTCTCACGCGGTCAACCGCGCCAGCAGCCCGGCCATCAGCCGCGTCCGCTGCGCCAGGCTTTCCACCTCGATATTCTCTTGGAGCGTATGATAGCCGGCCCCGAGAAGCCCGAGCCCGTCGAGCGAGGCGATGCCCTCCGCGCCGGTGAAGTTCGCATCGGAGCCGCCGCCCGCCGAGCCATGCTCCAGCGTCCAGCCGAGTTCGCCCGCGATCTCACGCGCCAGCCCGAAAAGCTTCAGCGTCGCGTCATTCGGCTCCCAGACCGGGCGGGTGACGCCGCGCGTTACGGTGAAGCGCGTGCCGTCCTCGTTCGCCGTTGTGAGCGCCAGCATGCGCTCGACACCGCGATCGAGATCCTCCTGTCTCTTCGCCATGCTG
>QBLV01000001.1:132047-152305 GCA_003241815.1 Hyphomicrobiales bacterium
GCATGACGTCGGCACGCAATTGACCCATTGCCCGCCGGAGATGACGCCGACGCTGAAGGTGCAGTCCTCGCCGGTCATCGCCTCGATCGCCAGAAGCTGCGTCGCCATCATGCTGATCGCCGAGCGACCATCCTTCAGCCGCGAGCCGGCATGGCTCGGCCTGCCCTCCGCGAGCAGATTGAAGCGCGCGATCGCATAACGTCCGGTGACGACGCCATTGCCCGGTCGGCCAGGCTCCGGCACCAAAATGAAGCTGTGCTTGCGCGCCTCCGCCATGATGATCTCGCGCGTGCCGGGACTGCCGATCTCCTCGTCGCTGGTGAAGAGCACGCTAACCGGGAGCGGCGTCTCGATGCCGGCCTTGGCCAGCGCGACGATCGCCTGCAGCCCGGCATAGGCGCCGCCCTTCATGTCGAGGATGCCCGGCCCGTAGCAGCGCGAGCCGTCGCGCTTGAACGGCAGCGTCTTCAGCGTTCCGACCGGATGGACGGTGTCGAGATGCGACATCATCAGGACGCCGGGCTCAGCCCTTCGCGGATGCGGAAAGTCGCCGCGAACGCAATCGCCCAGACCCGGCGGGCCGGGGATGCGGGTCACGACGGCGCCCGCCGCGGCCAGTTCGGCGGCCGCCAGATCCATCATCCGGTTGACGGCGGCCGGGTCGAAGGTCGGGCTCTCGCATTCGATCCAGGGGCGCAGGCCCGCAAGCAGGGCGTCGGTGTCGAGGGGCAAATCGGCAGGCTTCATGACGGCGCTCCTTAGGCCACGGTCCGCGTTTCGACGAGACGTGCCAGCAGGCTCGCGCCGATCGGCAGGATGCCGTCATCGAGCACGAAGGCGGGGTTGTGGACGGGCACGCTGCCGGCATGGCCGACCCAGGCATAGGCGCCGGGCACCACGCGCAGCATGTCCGCGAAGTCCTCGCTGCCCATGACAGGCTTCGGCTCGGTCAGCACATTGCCGGCGCCGACGATCTCGGCCGCGACGGCCGCCGTCGCGACCGCCTGCTCCGGATGGTTGACCAGCACATCGAAAATGCCGCGAATGTCGACATCGATCTGCACGCCGAAGCTCAGCGCCATGCCGGATGCGATCTCGCGCATGCGCTCCCGGATGAGCTTCGCGATCTCCGGCGAGAATGTGCGGACCGTGCCGGCGAGAGCGGCCTCCTCAGGGATCACATTATAGGCAGAGCCCGCATGGATCTGCGTGATCGAGAGCACGGCGGCCTCGCGCGGGTCGGCGTTGCGGCTGACGATCGTCTGCAGGGCTGCCGCCAGCGAGATCGCGACGATGACCGGGTCGCGCCCGACATGGGGCATGGCGCCATGGCTGCCCTTGCCGGTGATCTTGATGTCGAAGAAATCGGCGCCCGCCATCGCCGCGCCGGGAAACACCGCGATCTGGCCGGGATCGAGATTGGGGGCGTTGTGGATGCCGTAGATCTCGTCGCAGGGAAAACGCTCGAACAGGTTGTCGGCGAGCATGGCGCGGGCGCCGCCCAACCCCTCCTCCGCCGGCTGGAACACAAACACCGCCGTGCCGGCGAAACCACGGTTCTCGGCGAGATAGCGCGCTGCGCCCAGCAGCATCGTGGTGTGGCCGTCATGGCCGCAGGCATGCATGCGGCCGGGAATGGTCGAGCGCCAGGGCAGGTTCGTGGTCTCATCCATCGGCAGCGCGTCCATGTCGGCGCGAAGCCCGATGCGCCGGCCGGGACCGCCGGTCCCGTGGAGGATGCCGACGACCCCGGTGCCGCCGATGCCGCGATGCACCTCGATGCCCCATTCAGCCAGCTTCTCCGCGACGATGCCCGAGGTCCGAACCTCCTCGAAGCCGATCTCGGGATGGGCATGGATGTCGCGGCGGATGGCGATGAGGTCGTCCTTGAAGGCGTCGATCTCGGGAAGGGCAGGCATGCGTGGTGAACTCCGGAAGAATTTAAGGGCGATCAGCCGAAGACGGGGCCGAGCGGCGCGGTGCGCAGGCCCGGCCGCAAATGCTTCCACGGCAGCACGGACGGGTCGACCGGCATCGGGCCGGGCGCCGCGCAGACCAGCACCGCTTCAGCGATAGGCTCGAAATCGGCACGGAAATGTACCGAGCTCTTGTTGACCAGGATCGCCTGCTCGGTCGGCTCAATGCCCACCTGGCGATACATCGCCTGGTCCGCCATCTGCGCCTTGCGCGAAGCGACGACGATCCGAACCCCGCCGATACGCAGCGCCGCGCAGGCGCCGAGATTCATCCGAGAGCCCCCGAAGAAAGGCCCCGGAGCGACGAAACGGCCGTCGGACACCTGTTCGACGATGAATTCGCCTTCGAGCGGGAGATCGCCGGGAATGCCGGAGTTGGCCCCGAGAGCCGCCGTGATCGTCGCGCCGACGCCTGCCTTGTGCGCCTGCGCCGCCACTGCGGGATCGACGATGAGGCCGATGGCGGCGCGCTGCGCTCCGTTGCGCACCAGCGCGCGGGCCATGCCCATCGTGTCGGAATCGCCGCCGGCGCCGGGATTGTCCTGGGTATCGGCGATCACGATCGGCTTGGTGGCACCGACCGCCAGCGCCATGGCTTCCAGAACGCCCTCGTCGGGCTGGAAGACCTTGCCGTTGAACGCGTTCTCGCTGGCCATCACGCGAGCCGTCACGGCGTCTGCCGCCCGGTCGGCATCTCCTTGCGTGGCGCCATAAGCCACGACCGTCGGCCCGCAATCGGCGAAATCGGCGGCGGGAAAGCCCGGCAGGAAGGACAGCGTCGGCACGCTGTCGTCCTCCAGCGCGGCGAGTTCGCCATAGATCGTCTTGCACGGCTCCATCGCGGTCGCCTGCCAGGCGATCGGGATCAGATAGGGGATCTGGCGGAAGGCCTTGGCGTCGCGCTTCGTCGTGCCGATCAGCCTGGCGAGATATGTCGTGGCCCGGCAGCCGGTCAGCGCCATGTCGACATGCGGATAGGTGCGGTAGGCGACGAGCGCATCGGCACTGTCGACCATCAGTTGGGTGACATTTCCATGCAGGTCCAGGCTCGCGACCAGCGGCACGTCGGGGCCGATCGCGGCGCGCACCCGCCGCAGGGTCTCGCCCTCACCGTCGGGAAAACCCTCAGCGACCATGGCCCCATGCAGGTCGAGATAGACACCGTCGAGCGGCAGCGCCGCCGTGATCGCATCGACCAGCTCGCCCAGCAGTATCTCGAAGGCCTCGGCGGTGACATGGGCCGACGGGCTCGCTGCGCACCACAGCGTCGGCACCATCTCCCAGCCCAGTCCGCGCGCCGTCTCGACGAAGCCAGAGGCGCCGACATTGACCTTGTCGACTGCAGCGAAAATCGCCTCGCCACGCGCCAGAGCCGGCCAGCCCCCGCCCTGGATGAACGCGTCGAGCGGTGCTTTGCTCGGCGCGAAGGTGTTGGTCTCGTGCAGGAACCCACCGAAGGCGATGCGTGGCGACATGAGGCGAAGGCTCCGGGCAGGCTGACGAGACGGCGCAGGTAATCACGCCCGATCCGTGGCTCCAAGGAGGAAATCTCGCCGGCTGCACAATGGATGGGCAGCATCGCCCGATCTTGGTCGCCAGGGCCCTCAGGCTACCGGCAGCAGCCCTGGCCAGAAATGGCCATCGGCGGTCGGGCGCTTGCCGAAGATCGCCTGCCCGACGCGGACAATATCGGCGCCCTCCTCGATCGCGATCTCGAAATCGCCCGTCATACCCATCGAGAGCTGGGTGATGCCGCAATCGGCTTGCGTCCTCTGCAATCGCTCCCGCACCGCATGGAGCCGGCGAAAGCACGCCCGCACCTCTTCGGCACCACCCTTGAGGATCGCCAGCGTCATCAACCCCTTCGGCTTCAGCGACGCAAAGCGCCCGAGTTCGCCGACGAAGGCATCCGCTTCCTCCGGCGTGATGCCGTATTTGCTCTCTTCGTCCGAGGTGTTGATCTGCACGAAGACGTCGAGCGTGCGCCCAAGCGCGCTGAGGCTCTCATGCAGCAGCGCAGCCAGCCGCAGGCTGTCGAGCGCCTGGAACTCCGAAGCGAAGGAAACCATCGCCTTGGCCTTGTTGGTCTGGAGATGGCCGATCACGCTCCAGGTCGCGCCGAGCCCGGCGAGCGCTTCCGCCTTGCCTTTCGCCTCCTGGACCTTGTTCTCGCCGAGCGTGGTCATGCCGAGGCCTATGGCGAGCCGCACCACCTCGACCGGCACGGTCTTGCTGACCGGCAGCAGCCTGACCTCGGAGCGCCCCCGCCCGGCCCGGGCGCAGGCCAGCGCGATCCGCTCCTCGACGGCTGCGAGGTTGTCGCGCAATGTCCGCTCCGGATCCGGGCCGAAGCGGGCTTCGATGTCCGCCTCGACATCACCCGTCAGATCCATGCAAACGCCTCCCCGACCCGCACGCCTTACGTCATCATTTTTCCACGAAGGCGCGTTCCACGACGTAAGTTGCGGGCGTCGAACTCGAACCCTCGACGAAGCCGCGGCCTTCGAGCTGGATCTTCATGTCGGCGAGCATGCCGGGGCTGCCGCACAGCATCACCCGATCATGAGCGGCATCGGCGACGGGCAGACCCAGCGACGCGAACCAATCATCGGATTCAAAGAGTTCCGTCACGCGGCCACGATTGGGATAATCCTCGCGCGTCACGGTGGGATGGTAGATCAACTGCGCGGTCACCATCTCCCCGATCAGCTCGTCGGCCGGGAGTTCCTTGCGGATGAAGCTCTCATAGGCCAATTCCGACACCAGCCGGACGCCGTGGACCAGGACGACCTTCTCGAAGCGCTCATAGGTCGTGGGGTCGCGGATCAGGCTCATGAAGGGTGCCAGACCCGTCCCGGTCGATAGGAAATACAGATTGCGGCCCGGCACCAGATTGTCGTGCAGCAGCGTGCCGGTCGCCTTGCGCCCGATCAGCACCTCGTCTCCAGGCACGATTGTCTGCAGGCGCGAGGTCAGCGGGCCGTTCTGGACCTTGATGCTGAGGAATTCGAGCTCGTCGTCGTAAGGCGCGCAGGCCATGGAGTAGGCGCGCAGCAGCGGGCGCCCCTCGACCATCAGGCCGATCATCGCGAACTGGCCGGCCTCGAAACGGAAGGCCGGGTTGCGGGTCGTGCGGAAACTGAACAGCGTCTCGTTCCAGTGATGAACCGACAGCACCTTCTCGACATACTGATTGCTCATGCTCTTTTCTTTCAGTCCAACCCGTTTTGTGTCCGCGTGTCCGTGATCAAGGGGCCTCGGCGCCGAAGGCCGTCGCGGACGTGCCGGAGCGGCCGCGCCAGTCGTCGGCATCGTCCGGAGGTCTGCCCTTCTCGGTGATGCGCGCCACTCCTCCGCGAAGCGGGCGTTGAACGCAAGACGTTGCCTGCCTTCTTTGTCGTCAGCGGAGCGGATGCTTGCACAGGGCATGCCTTTTTCGGGCGCCGGGATCGAGCGCAGCAGCATGACATCGCAGACAATGTGGTTTGAAGAAGAGCCAGTTGGAGTCAACCCGAAAAGGCCACTTTCACCGATCCGCGCCTTGACATGGCACGGCGGTTGCGTGGGACTGCTCCAGGGGAGACCGTCCGATGCGACCGCCGTCATCACATGCCGTGCCGTCCCGTGCCAGATGGTCCGATCTGTTCCATCTGACCCTGGACCATGCCAGCCAGCGCCCGATCTTCCAGCAGATCTATCTCGCTTTGCGCGAGGCGATCGTGGCGAACACGCTGGCGCCCGGCAGCAAGCTGCCGTCCAGCCGCGATCTCGCGCTCCGGCTGAAGGTCTCGCGAACCTCCGTCGTCTCGGCCTATGACCAGCTTCTGGCTGAGGGCTATGTCGTCGGCCGCGAGGGCTCGGGCACTTATGTCTCCGACGACGTGCCCACGGCCATCGTCACCCCTGCGCGCGTAGCTGGCACTGAGGGCACCGCGCCGCGCCAAAAGGTGTCTGTCGCGGGCGCCCGCTATGGTCGCTTCGCGCAGGACCTCGTGCCTGCCGGCAGCCTGCCCTTCGCTGCCGGCTGTTGCTCGGTCGACGCCAAGACGGTCGAGGCCTGGCGGCGGATCGGCGCCGAGCAGATGCGCCAGTTCGATCCGGGCAACCTGTCCTATGCCGACCCCAGCGGCGAGCCCGCGTTGCGACGCGAGATCGCGGCTTATCTGCGCGCGGCGCGCGCCGTGCAGTGCGACGACGACCAGGTCATCGTGCTGTCGGGCGCACAGCAAGCCATCGACCTCTCGATCCGCACCCTCCTTGACCCCGGCGATCCCGTCTGGATCGAGGACCCCGGTTATGCCGCGACGCGCGAGGCGCTGTCGGCCGCGGGCGCAACGCTCGTGCCCGTCCCGGTCGACGAGAACGGGCTGGACGTCGCCGCCGGCATCGCGGCCGCGAACCAGGCGCGGGCCGTCTACATCACGCCCTCTCATCAATACCCGACGGGGGCCGTGATGAGCATGTCGCGCCGCCTCGAATTGCTGGCCTGGGCCTCGCAGACCGGCGCATGGATCATCGAGGACGATTACGACAGCGAGTTCCGCTATGCCGGCCGCCCGCTCGCCTCGCTGCAGGGGCTCGATCGCGGCGGCTGCGTCGTCTATGTCGGCACCCTGAGCAAAGTCCTGTTTCCCGGCATCAGGCTCGGCTTCGCCGTCGTTCCGCACCATCTGATCGACGTTTTCCGCGGCGCGCGTTTCCTGAGCGACCGCTCGCCGCCGACGCTCCAGCAGGCGATGACGGCCGAATTCATGCGGCAGGGCTTCCTGACCAGCCATATCCGGCGGATGCGCCAGCGTTACAAGGAGGCTCGCGACGTCGTCGTCGAGGCGATCGACCGGCATCTCGGCGATCTCGTCGACATCGAGGTGCCCGACTGCGGCATCCAGCTCGTGATCCATTTCCGCGACGGCTTGTCCGACCTCGCCGTGGCCGAAGCCGCGCGCCGACAGGGCCTCATCGTCAAACCGGTCAGCCCGCACTATATCGCGGCCCCATGCCGGCAGGGGCTCGTGCTCGGCTATTCCGGCTTCGACAACCACAAGCTGCGCGCGGCAGCAGCCGAGCTCGGCCGCATCGCGCGCGCAGTCGGCGATGGCAAGCCGATCGGAAACATGAGCTCGGCAGCGAGAGAAACGATGTCGCTTCGGGCGGCCATCCATCGCTAAGGGTCTCCCCCTTCGCACCCGTATCGTCGCGGCGCGCAGGAAGTGGCCCGCAGGCTCGGGGCAAAGTGGTCGTTGAACCTGTTCCAATTCGCAACTGAGATCAGCGCGCATGCTCGGGAATTTGTGCGGGGTCATGCAGGATCTGAGGATCGCCCAATGAAGACCGTTCGCGTCGCCTGCGCCCATGACTGCCCCGACATGTGCTCCCTCATCGCCCATGTCGAAGGCGACAGGATCACGAAGATCTCGGGCGATCCGGACCAGCCCTTCACCGCCGGCTTCGCCTGCGCCAAGGTCAACCGCGACGCCGAACTCGTCCATTCGCCCGAGCGCCTGAAGACGCCTTTGCGCCGCACCGGACCGAAGGGCTCGGGCCAGTTCGAAGCCATTACCTGGGACGAGGCGCTCGACGAAATCGCGGCCAAGTGGAAGGCGATCATCGCCGAATCCGGCCCGCTCGCCTTGCTCGGCTATGCCTACAGTGCCCATCAGGGCCAGATGAACCGCCACATCGTCAACGGCCTGTTCTACGCTATGGGAACGAGCCGCCTGCAGGCCGGCACCGTCTGCGATAGCTGCTGCGAGACTGCCTGGGACCTGACGCTCGGCCCGGTCGGCGGCGCGGACCCAGAGTCGGTCGTCGATTCCGATCTCGTCATCGCCTGGGGCTGCGACCTGATGGCGGTGAACGTGCATTTCTGGGCCAAGCTCGACAGCGTCCGCAAACGCGGCGTGCAGGTCGTGGTGATCGATCCGCGCCGCAGCCGCACGGCGGTGAGCGCCGACTGGCACCTGCCGATCCGTATCGGCACAGACGCAGCGCTCGCGCTCGGCATTGTCCACATCCTCGTCCGGGACGGCCTCTGCGACCGAGCCTATCTCGCCGCGAACACGCTGGGCTTCGACCGGTGGGAGCGCGAGACCGTGCCGCGTTTCACGCCGGATTATGTCTCCGAGGTCACCGGCCTGCCCGTCGCCGACATCGAAAAGCTCGCCGCGATGTATGGCGCGGCGAAGCACTCCTTCATCCGCATCGGCGAGGGCATGACGCGGCTCGCCCGCGGCGGCCAGGCGCTGCGCGCGGTGGCAACGCTGCCGGCCGTCACCGGCGCCTATGGCCGCCCCGGCGGCGGCGCACTGCTGCTGACCGCAGGCTCGATGGACTTCAACTTCTCCGCCGTGCGCAAGCCCTCGGGGCCGGCCACGACGCGCCTCGTCAACCAGAGCCTGCTCGGGCGCGAATTGCTGGAGATGAACGATCCGCCGCTGCGCGCGCTGTTCGTCGCCGCCAACAACCCGGCGGTGACCTGCCCCGAGGCCGGCAAGGTCCGCGAGGGTCTGTCGCGCCAGGACCTCTTCACCGTGGTCCATGACCCGTTCATGACCGATACGGCCGCGCTCGCCGACATCGTGCTGCCCGCGACGACCTATCTGGAGACGGAGGATTTTTATCGCGGCTACGGCAATTACTACATGCAGTATTCGCCCGCAGCAGTGGCGCCGCAGGGTGCCGCTTGGTCGAATTTCCGGCTGGCGCAAGAACTCGCCCGGCGTATGGGCGTGACCGACCCGATCTTCTCGAAGACGGAAAAGGAGATCCTGCCCGAATTCTTCAAGGGCTCGACCGGCGCCGTTGCCGCCGTCGATCCCGCGAGTCTGTTCGACGGCGTGCCCGTGAAGGTCGCCCCGCCAGCGGGACAAAGCTTCGGCACCCCGTCCGGCAAGCTCGAAATCTATTCGCAGGCGCTCGCGGACCAGGGCGTCTCGCCGATGCCGGATTGGCAGCCCGACGCGCAGGAGGTTGAGGACGCCAAAAGCTGGCCGCTGCGTCTGCTGACGGCGCCCTCCTATTTCCAGCCGCACACGGCTTTTTCCGGCGTCGCCTTCCTGCGCAAGCGCGAGGGCGAGCCCTTTTGCGTGCTGCATCCCGAAGATGCCGCGCGGCGCGGGCTTGAAAGCGGCTCCAAGGTCCGGCTGTTCAATGACCGCGCCGCAATCGGCCTTGTCCTGAAGGTCGCCGAGGAGATCCAGCCCGGCGTCGTTCTCGTGCCGGGCCAGCGCCCCGGTTCCGAAGCCGTCGACGGCACGGTCAACATGCTCTGCTCCGACCGCCTGACCGATATCGGCGAGGGCGCCTCCTATCAGAGCACCTTCCTCGACGTCGAGGCCTGGGAGAAGCGGGTCTGAGAGGAACACGGCAGTGGGAGAACCCGCGATGAGCACGCCTACCGCCGGCCGACTGTCATCGCTGAACGCCCATGACCTCGCAGGATTGGTGCGGACGAAACGGGCATCGCCGGTCGAGATCGTCGAGGATGTGCTCGCGCGCATCGCCGCTCTCGAACCCAGGCTGAATGCCTTCGTCGCGCTGGACGCAGAGGGTGCGCGAAGGGCCGCCCGCGAGGCCGAAGCCGCCGTCATGCGTGGCGACGACCTCGCCCCCCTGCACGGCGTGCCCGTCACGATCAAGGACGTTCAGGCCGTCGCCGGTCTGCCGACGCGCCGGGGCTCCCGGCTCTCCGACGCCACACCAGCGATCGCCGATGCCCCCGCCGTGGCGCGGCTTCGCGCGGCGGGCGCCGTCATCCTCGGCAAGACCGCCACGACCGAGCAGGGCTGGACCGCCGTCAGCGAGAATCCGCTGACGGGCGCGACCGACAATCCATGGAAGCCGGGCTACACCGCCGGCGGCTCTTCATCGGGTGCGGCCGCGCTCGCCGCCGCCGGCTGCGGCCCGCTGCATCTGGGCACTGATGGCGCCGGCTCGGTGCGCCTGCCGGCGCATTTCTGCGGCGTCGTCGGCTTCAAGCCGACCTTCGGCATGGTGCCCTATGTGCCTGTGCCCAATAACGGCGCGCTCTCCCATATCGGCCCGATCACCCGCGATCCGGCCGATGCCGAACTCATGCTGGAGGTGATGGCGGGCGCTCATCCCGCCGACCACACCACCTTGCCGGGCGGCTTCCGGCGCGATCCCGCCGGCCACGATCTCACCGGCCTGCGGATCGCCTACAGCCCCGATCTCGGCCATGCGCTGGTCGATCCCGAAATCGCCGAACAGGTCGAGGCCGCCACCCGCGTCTTCGAGGCGCTGGGCGCGCGCGTCGAACTCACCACCCCCGCCTGGGGCCCGCTCGGTCCAGACCTGATCCGGGCGCTGTGGGGGCCGCCACTGCTGCCCTATTGCCCGGCCGATCGTCGTGCAGAAGCTGCGATGGATCCGGGCTTCGTCGCCTGCCTGCGCGAAACCGGCGAGGCCTCCTGGCGCGACCTGCATGCCGCGCAGGCACGCCGCCACGCCTATGCCGGCGCGGTCGGGCCCTGGTTCGCCGAGGGCTGGGACCTGCTGCTGACGCCTGCGGCCTCTGTCGCCGCCTTCCCACACGGTCGGCAGGTGCCCGATCACTGGCCGCCCCACGCCTGGGACTGGCTGGTCTGGGCCGAATTCTCCTACCCCTTCAACCTGTCGCATTGCCCGGCGGTCTCGGTCCCTTGCGGACTGACGCAAGAAGGCCTGCCGGTCGGCCTCCAGATCGTCGGCCCACGCTTGTCCGACCCCCTGGTGATGCGCGCCGCACGCGCCTTTCTGGAAGCGGAGCCCTTCGCCGGTCTGCCCTAGATTTCCTTCGCATCGAGCGCCCGGTAGAGCGGCAGTGCCAGCGGCGCGATCCGGCGGATGACGTCCCGCATCGGCTGCGCCTTCGGCACGGACAGCGGCAGGCCCAGGGTCGTCAACGGCACGCCTCGCGTCGCTTGCGCCAGTTCGCGGCCGAGCGAAATCGAGAGCGCGACCGCCCGGCCATTGCAGCCGACCCAGCCGAAGCCGTCAGGCCCGAGCTGATGAATGCGCGGATAGCCCGGCACCTGGGGTTTCAGCACATCGTCAGGTGTCATGCCGATATAACCCGACCAGACATAGTCGAACGAGACCTCGCCGAGTTGCGGCCAAAGCCGCTTCAGCCGCTCGCCGACCGGCCCGCGCAGATTGTCTCCGCCGGCTCCCGGAAACACCGCTGCACCGCCCGTCACCAGCCGGTTGCGCGCATCCCAGCGCGCAAAATAAAGCTCACGATGCGTATCCGACAACGCCTGACGGCCGGGGATGATCGTCTTGGCGATGTTGTCGCTGATCGGCTTCGTCGCCATCTGCCAGGACAGTACGGGAATGACCTCGCCCGCGATCTCCGGCGCGAGCCCGCTCTCGAACTCATCCGTGTAGGCGTTCGTCGCCAGCACCAGCGCGCGCGCCGTCACCGAGCCCTTGGCCGTCCTCACTACCCAGCGATCACCCTCGCGCCCCATACTGGCGACCGGCGAACGGGCGTGGATCGTCGCGCCCAACTTCAGAGCGACTTCGGCCAGCCCGCGTGCCAGCGCCAGCGGGTTGATGTGACCGCCGGTGCGGTTCCAGAAGCCGCCGAACCAGGCCTCCGAGCCGGTCATCCGCGCGGTGGCAGCCTGGTCGAGCAGTTCGACCGGCGCGCCGATCGCCGACCATTCGCGCACCCGTTGCTCGGCGATCTTGAAGCGCCCCGGCGAATGCACCGGCTGGACCCAGCCCGCCTGCTCGGCCTCGGCGGGAATGTCGTACTTGCGCACGAGATCGAACAGATATTGCGCGCTGTCGCACAGCACCGCGTTGAAGCGCTCACCCGCCTCGCCATGCCTGGCGATCATGGCGGAGGGATCATGCCCCGCCAGCGTCGGGATGACCTGCCCGTTGTTGCGCCCCGAGGCGCCCCAACCAGGCTCGGTCGCCTCGACCACCACAACCGCGACGCCGGCCTCGCGCAGATGGATCGCCGTCGACAAGCCGGTGAAGCCGGCGCCGATCACCACCACATCGGCCGTGACATCGCCTTCGAGGGCATTCAGGGCGGGCCCGGCAGGAGCCGTCGCGGCCCAAAGCGAGGGCGGCCAGGCGACGGAGGCGGAAGCGGAAGTGGCCATGCGTTGTCTTTCCACACGTGATCAGCCAGCGCAGGATCGGAGGGGCTGGACCGGATCATCCTTGCCGCCGACGTGCAGCGTGGCAAGAGGGTCTTCTTTCATGACGAGGCTGCTTGGAGATCGATCTTTCCCTGGAACGCGAAAGCGCGAAAACAATCTTCCAATATGCGCGATATATTATTCAGCGCTTGGAATAATCATCCCCGCCCCACTATGTTTGCAGCGCAGCAGGGGGCTGCCGGAAACGTCGAGACGTGTGGTTGCGCCACGCCATCGCTTCGGGTGAACTCGGCCTCCGACGGAATTCAGGATCAAGGGGCCATCATGCCGCTCAAGCACATTCTCGGCCTCGATCACGTCATGGTCACCGTGCGCGATCTCGATGCGTCGGCGACAGCATGGCAGCGCCTCGGCTTCACCGTCTCACCGCGCGGGACGCATTCGCCACATCTCGGCTCCGGCAACTACACGATCATGTTCGGCGAGGATTATCTCGAACTGCTCGGCATCCTCGCCGAGACAGAACACAACAAGCCGATGCGCGATTTTCTGAAGACGCGCGAGGGTGTCGAGCGCGTGGCCTTCACGACAAGCGATGCTGCCGCGGGGGTCGCCGAACTCCAGGCGCGCGGCATCGATGCCGACGGACCCGTCCATTTCGGCCGGCCGGTAGAGCTGCCCGATGGCGGCCTCGGCGAGGCGAAGTTCAACGTGTTCCGCTGGCCGCTCGATGAAGCTCCGGGCGGCATCCGCATCTTCGCCTGCCAGCATCTCACCCGCGACACCGTCTGGATTCCGGAGTTGCAGAGCCATGCCAATGGCGCGCAGCGGATCATCCGTCTCGAAGTGCTCGCAGCCGATCCCAAGGCCGCGGCCGCGCATCTCGGCCGGCTGATCGACGAGCCCGCTCACGCCGACGCCGATGGCTGGCGGGTGCCGACCGGCGGCACGCGCGCCGATGTCCTGTTCTACGACGAGGCCGGTTTCGCTCGCCGCTACCCTGCGACCATACGCGACGGCGCGGCGCCCGAAGGCGCCGTCGCACTGGTGCTGGCCAGCAACGACATCGAAGGGGCCAAGACCGCGCTCGGCCCGCTGGCAACCGCCCATGACGGCGCGCTCAGCGTCGCCGCCAGCGCTGCAAACGGCATCGTCGTGAGCTTGATGCCGCAATAGCGCGCAGGCTCATCTTTTAGGCGGCGGCACCGTTGACGCCCACGGCTGCCGCCCGCATCGTTTCCCCAACGTGACCGCAGGACCGAGGATTTCCCATGGACATGACCCGCCGCGCCGCGCTTTTGACCAGCGCCGCCATCGCCTCCAGCGTCGCCTTCCCGATGCGCTCCCTCTTCGCGCAGGAGACCCCGCGCAAGGGCGGGGTCTTCACCGTCCATTACGGCGCCGAGCAGCGCCAGCTCAACCCGAGCCTGCAGGCCTCGACCGGCGTCTACATCATCGGCGGCAAGATCCAGGAGCAGCTCGTCGATCTCGACGCTGCCGGCAACCCTGTCGGCGTGCTTGCCACCAGTTGGGAAGCGGCGCCCGACGGCAAGACCATCACCTTCAAGCTGCGCGACGGCGTGAAGTGGCATGACGGCAAGCCCTTCACGTCGGCCGACGTGCAGTACACCGCGATGGAGATGTGGAAGAAGATCCTGAACTACGGCACCACGCTGCAGCTCTTCCTCACCGCCGTCGATACGCCGGATCCGCTCACCGCCGTGTTCCGCTACGAGCGCCCGATGCCGCTCAACCTGCTGCTGCGCGCTCTGCCCGATCTCGGCTACATCTCGCCGCGCCATCTCTACGAGGGCAAGGGCGACATCCGCCAGAACCCGGTCAACCTCGCCCCCGTCGGCACCGGCCCCTTCAAATTCGTCACCTATGAGCGCGGCCAGCACGTCATCGCCGAGCGCAACACCGACTATTGGCGCCCCAACGCGCCCCATCTCGACCGCATCGTCTGGCGCGTCGTCACCGACCGCGCGGCGGCCGCCGCCCAGATGGAAGCCGGCCAGATCCACTACAGCCCGTTCTCCGGGCTGACGATCTCGGACGCCGCCCGGCTGGGCAAGGACCCGCGCTTCATCGTCTCGACCAAGGGCAATGAGGGCAATGCCCGCACCAACACGATCGAGTTTAATTTCCGCCGCAAGGAACTGGCCGATGTCCGCGTGCGCCAGGCCATCGCGCATGCGCTCGACATCCCCTTCTTCATCGAGAACTTCCTCGGCGACTTCGCCAAGCGCGGCACCGGCCCCGTGCCCTCGGTCTCGACCGATTTCTACCCGGCCGATAACGGCCCGCAATATCCCTTCGACAAGAAGCGCGCCGCCGCCCTGCTCGATGAGGCCGGCTTCAAGGCCGGTGCGGGCGGCACACGTTTCTCCTTGCGCCTCCTGCCCGCGCCTTGGGGCGAGGACATCACGCTCTTCGCCACCTTCATCCAGCAGTCGCTGGCCGATGTCGGCATCAAGGTCGAGGTCGTCAGAACGGATGGCGGCGGCTTCCTGAAGCAGGTCTATGACGACCACGCCTTCGATCTCGCCTCGGGCTGGCACCAGTACCGCAACGACCCGGCCGTCTCGACCACGGTCTGGTATCGCTCCGGCCAGCCCAAGGGTGCGCCCTGGACCAACCAGTGGGGCTGGACCGACCCCACCATGGACAAGATCATCGACGACGCCGCAACCGAGGTCGATGCAGCCAAGCGCAAGGCGCTCTATGGCGATTTCGTCCGGCGCGCCAACACGGAGCTGCCGATCTGGACTCCGATCGAGCAGATCTTCCTGACCGCAATCAACGCCAAGGCCCGCAACCACTCCAACACGCCGCGCTGGGGCTCATCCTCCTGGCACGATCTGTGGTTGGCGGAGTGAACGACCTGAATCTCGCCGAACTGAACAGCCTATGCGCATCCTGACCCTCGCGGGGCGGCGTCTCGCCGCCTCGATCCCGACGCTGGTGCTGATCCTAATCGGGGTCTTCGTCCTGCTGCAATTCGCGCCGGGCGACACGGTCGATGCGCTGATGGCGCAGATGGGCGGTGGCGATGCCACGACCGCCAAGCAGCTGCGCGAATATTACGGCCTCGACGTCTCGGCCTGGGCCCAGCTCGGCAATTATCTCTGGCGGCTGGTGCGGCTCGATCTCGGCTTCTCGGCGATCTACGGCAAGCCGGTCGCGACCGTCATCGCCGAGCGGCTGCCGGCGACGATCCTGCTGATGACGGCCTCGTTGTCGCTGGCCTTCTTCTTCGGCCTGATCTTCGGCGTCATCGCCGCGCGCGGGGTCAATCGCTGGCCCGACACGCTGATCTCGACGCTGGGCCTCGTCTTCTACGCGATGCCGACCTTCTGGTTCGGGCTGATGGCGATCGTCGTCTTCTCGATCTATCTCCAATGGCTGCCCGCCGGCGGCTTCGAGGACATCACGGTCGGGCTTACGGGCTTGGCGCGCACGCTCGACATCGCCCGCCACCTCGTCCTGCCGACGCTGACGCTCGGCCTGTTCTACATGGCGATCTATCTGCGCATCATGCGCGGCTCGATGCTGGAGGTGCTAACGCTTGATTTCGTCCGCACCGCCCGCGCCAAGGGCATGGACGAGACGCGCGTCGTGGTCCGGCACGTGCTGCGCAATGCGCTCCTGCCGATGGTGACGCTGATCGGCCTGCAGGCCGGCACGATGCTGGGCGGCTCGGTCGTGGTCGAGAGCGTCTTCTCGCTGCCGGGGCTCGGCCGCCTCGCCTATGAATCGGTGATCCAGCGCGATCTCAACACGCTGCTCGGCATCGTCTTCGTCTCGGCGCTGCTGGTCATCGTCGTCAACTTCATCGTCGATCTGCTCTATGCCCGGCTCGACCCACGCATCACGACGGGGGGCTGAGCCGATGTCCTTCCTCAGGCTCTATTTCCGCAGCCCGCCGGCGATCATCGGCCTTGCCCTGCTGCTGCTCGTGCTGGCGATGGCCGTCAGCGCCGACTGGTTCTACCCGCGTGACCCGCTGGCGCTGGCCGGGCGGCCGCTGATCTGGCCATTCGCCAATCCGCGCTACCTGCTTGGCACCGACAATTCCGGCCGCGACATCGCAGCGCAGATCTTCCACGGCGCCCGCATCTCGCTGCTGATCGGGCTGGTCGCCACGATCATCTCGGTCATGATCGGCATCACCATCGGTGCGGTTGCCGGCTACTATGGAGATTGGGTCGACACCGTGCTGATGCGCGTCACCGAAGCCTTCCAGACCCTGCCGAACTTCATCCTGCTGCTGGTGCTCGTCGCCGTCTTCGGCTCGACCATCACCACGGTGACGGTGGCGATCGGCATCGTCTCCTGGCCGGCCTCGGCGCGGCTGACACGGGCAGAGTTCCTGTCGCTGCGAAACCGCGAATTCGTCCAGGCCGGGCGCACGCTCGGCCTGCGCGACCTGAAACTCATTTTCGGGGAGATCCTGCCCAACGCCCTGCCCCCGGTGATCGTCTATGCCAGCGTGGTGATGGCCATCGCGATCCTGCTCGAAAGCGCGCTCGCCTTCCTCAAGCTCTCGGACCCCAACGTCGCCTCCTGGGGCAATCTGATCGGGGCGGGCCGCGACGTGCTGCGGGTGCAATGGTATGTCTCGGCCATTCCCGGCGTCGCGATCCTCGTCACCGTGCTCGCCGTCTCGCTGGTCGGGCAGGGCCTGAACGATGCGCTCAATCCGAGGCTTAAGGGCCGATGAGCGCGATCCTGACCCTCGATGCCGTCAGCGTCAGCCTGCCGAAAAATGCCGACCGGCCGCATGCGATGAGCGAGGTCTCGCTGTCGCTGAACCCCAATGAGATTCTCTGCGTCGTCGGCGAATCCGGCTCTGGCAAATCCATGACGGCCAATGCCGTGATGCGCCTCCTGCCGCCGGGCGTCGCCATCGATGGCGGGGCGATCCTGTTCGAGGGACGCGATCTCGCGGGCCTCAGCGAGCCCGAAATGCGTAAGGTCCGGGGCGCCGGCATCGCCATGATCTTCCAGGAGCCGATGACGGCGCTGAACCCGCTCATCACCATCGGCGACCAGATCGGCGAGATGTTCGAGCTGCACACCGACCTCGGCAAGGCGCAGATCAAGGACAAGGTCCGGGCGCTGCTCGAGGAGGTTCGCATCCCCGACCCCGTCGCGGCGGCAAAAGCCTATCCACACGAACTCTCGGGCGGCCAGCGCCAGCGCGCCATGATCGCCATGGCGCTGGCGCTCGATCCCAAGGTGCTGATCGCCGACGAACCGACGACGGCGCTCGACGTCACCACCCAGGCCCAGATCCTCGAACTCATCCGCGACCTGCAGAAGCGCAAGGGCACGGCCGTCCTGTTCATCACCCATGATTTCGGCGTCGTCGCCGAGATCGCCGACCGCGTCGCGGTCATGAGCCAGGGCCGAGTCGTCGAGCAGGGCACGGCTGAAGCCGTCCTCGGCAACCCGCAGCACGCCTATACGAAGCAACTCATCGCCGCCGTTCCTCCGCTCAAGGCCCCTCCCCCGCGAGACTTCGCAGCCGAACCGATCCTGACCATTGAGCATGTCTCGAAGACCTATCGCACCGGCGGCTTCCTCGGGCGCGGCCAGCGCATCACCCATGCCGTGCGCGACGTCTCGCTCGTCCTGCCAAAGGGCGCGACGCTGGGCATCGTCGGTGAATCCGGTTCCGGCAAATCGACGCTGGCGCGCTGCCTCGTGCGTCTGATCGACCCAGAAAGCGGCGCGATCCGCATCGGCGGCACCGACATCGCCAGCCTTTCCAAATCCGAGCTCCGCGCCGAGACACGCCATATCCAGATGGTTTTCCAGGACCCTTTCGCCTCACTGAATCCGCGCCGCAAGGCGGGCGATGCCGTCGCTCAGGGGCTGATCGTCCATGGCACACCGCGTGCCGAGGCGCTGGCCCGCGCGCGCGAACTCTTCGCGCTGGTCGGGCTCGATCCGGCGGCGACCGACCGCTACCCGCATGAATTCTCCGGCGGCCAGCGCCAGCGCATCGGCCTGGCGCGCGCGCTCGCGCTGGAGCCGCGCGTGCTGGTGGCCGACGAGCCGGTCTCGGCGCTCGACGTCTCGGTGCAGGCGCAGGTGCTGAAGCTGCTGGCCGACCTGCGCCAGCGCCTCGGCCTGTCGATCGTCTTCATCACGCATGATCTGCGCGTCGCGGCGCAGGTCTGCGATCTCGTCGCGGTGATGAAGAATGGCGAGGTCGTCGAAGCCGGTCCGATTGGCGAGGTCTTCGGCAATCCCCGGCACGCCTACACGCAAGCGCTGCTCGCCTCGATTCCCGGCCGCGAATTCGGTATGCGGGAGCAAGCCCCGGTCGCCTGACGCAAGGCGCCCGACGCTGACCAGCGGCATCGGAGACGTCATGACCATTCGCGAGCAACTGATCGAGCGCTTCTTTCGCTATGTCGCGATCGAGAGTCAGAGCGATGCGAAAGCCACGATCCTGCCGAGCACGCCTGGCCAGCAGCGCCTTGCCGCCTTGCTGGCCGACGAACTGCGCGGCCTCGGCCTAAATGACATCGTCATCGACGATCACGCCACCGTCACGGCGCGCAAACGCGGCACGCGCCCCGACGCCCCGAAGATCGGCTTCATCGCCCATCTCGACACCGTCGATTCCGGCCTGTCGCCCGTCATCCATCCGCAGATCCTGCGTTTCGAGGGGGAGGACCTTTGCCTCAACCGGCAGGAGGACATCTGGCTGCGTGTCGTCGAACATCCCGAGATCCAGCGCTGGAATGGCGCGGACATCATCGCCAGCGACGGCACGAGCGTGCTCGGCGCCGACAACAAGGCCGCCATCGCCATCATCATGACGCTGCTGGCGACGCTCACGCCCGACGATACCCATGGCGACATCCTCGTCGCCTTCGTCCCGGACGAGGAGATCGGCCTGCGGGGCGCCAAGGCGCTCGATCTCGCCCGCTTCGCTTGCGATTTCGCCTATACGATCGATAGCTGCGAGGTCGGCGAGGTCGTCATCGAGAACTTCAACGCCGCAGCCGGCGAACTGGTGTTCACAGGCGTCAGCGCCCACCCGATGTCGGCCAAGGGCGTCATGGTCAATCCCTTGTTGATGGCCCACGACTTCATGGCGCAGTTCGACCGCGCGCAGACGCCCGAGCGCACGGAAGGGCGCGAGGGCTACGTCTGGTTCACCGAGATCACGGCCAATGCCAGCCAGGCGCGCCTGAAGCTCGCGATCCGCGACTTCGACAAGGCGAGCTTCGAGCAGCGCAAGCGCCGCGTCGCCGAGGTCGCCGGGCTGATCGCGACACGCTACCCCACCGGTCGCGTGGAGTGCAGCGTCTCCGACACCTATGGCAACATCTCCGACAGCCTCGGCGGCGACCGGCGCTGCGTCGATCTCTTGCTGTCGGCCATGGCTGCGCTGGAGATCGAACCGAAGCAGATTCCGATGCGGGGCGGCACGGATGGCGCGGCGCTGTCGGCCAGAGGTATCCCGACCCCCAACTTTTTCACCGGGGCCTATAATTTCCACTCGCGCTTCGAATTCCTGCCCATCCCGGCTTTCGAGACGTCGTTCGAGGTCGCCCGCATGATCTGCCTGCGGGCCGCCGCATCCTGACCGCGACGTTCGCGCCTCGCAGCGCGGGATCGATCGGGACAGCGCCCAACGGATCAGGACAAAGTGCGTGTGAGGCCCCCGGCAAAATCCGGGACCCAGTCCTCGCCGGCCTCGGCGTAGCCTGGGGCAAAGCCGGCGCATGCACCGGCACCGAGGCTGTCAGGCCGACCCGATCCTTGCGCATATCGGCGCAGGAGCGCCACCTTGAGCGAACAGGGCTCGCCACCCACCATCCCCGAAGCGTCCACCAGATCGAACAGGCACGACGCACAGGGCGGACCTGACACGCGGGGAAGGCCTGCTCGAAGGTTCACCAGGATGCTGGACGGTTCCGTCGGAAGGGGCAAGGCTCGGGCTCCGCTATGTGCCGCGAGGCAACGTCGGAACCCATCCTGACATGGCGGGCCTCACCGGGCTCTTAATCAACCTCCTCGAAATGCGGCAACTAAAAGCACGTCCCGACATGCCACGGGCCAGATCACAACAACATCTTAACTGTAATACCAAATCCCATGGATCATGACGCATGGGCCCATTTCCGTCGGCCGATGGACA
>QBLV01000200.1:0-3119 GCA_003241815.1 Hyphomicrobiales bacterium
GCTTTGGGTTGGCCGCGACCGTGTTGCGGCAGCGGGGACTGGCGGACGCGCATTTGCCGGCCGTTGGATTGGGGCTCAGGCGGGGACGGTTTCGCTGGAGTCCGCATCAGCAGCTCAGCGTACGGGTCGCGGGGCTGCTCGGCGCGTTTGGCGAGGCGGCTGCGTTCGGGCAGGCCGATCTGGATCGGCTGTCGCTGGCGCGGACTGTGATGTTGCGGAGATGTGAGGGGAGGCGGGGGAATTCGAAACTCGCGGAACTGGTCGATCTGTTCGTGTCGTCGCCGCTGGTCACCGTGCAAGTGGCGGCGGCGCGGCTGCAGGTCTCGCCCCAAGCGGTCGAGGCCATGCTGAAGGAGCTCGGAGGCGGCCTGCCGCGCGAACTCACCGGCCGGAAGCGCTAACGGGCCTGGGGGATCATGTGATCCCGGGCATGCACCAGCGGAAGCCGGTTGCCGCCGCCCTGCGAACCTTAGGCTCGACTGCGTCGGGCAACTCTAAGCCATACCCGCCGCACCCTCATCAGACCTGATCACGTCAAGCTTCCTGTCGCGGGTTGGCTTCAACAGGTTGTGGGATCCTCCAGACAGGCGGCGCTCGAGGACGCCAGGTTGTTCAGCAAGGAGAAGGTCCTGGCCGGGGATTTTTCAGCTCACAGTCGCGATGGATTGACGGACGAGGACAACCTCGCTGATCAGGGAGACCTTGGCGAGGGCTGAGAGGCGCGTCCAAACGCGAGGGCGCCACGGGTGCAACGAAAGAGGCAACTGTCATTGGGGCAGATTGCCTGTATGGCTCCGGGAATCATCGGCTGGTGGAAGACAATTTAGACTTTTCCCTGTACGATTCGCCGATCATCGATCTGTTGCGCAGAGCACGGTAAGACCTTTTCGCCCATGGCACGAAGTGACCTTCTCATTTCCCTCGTACGCGCGGGCGCGACCGGCGATCGGGAAATGCTGCGGTCCACGGCCGAAGCGTTGGTGGCCGAAGAGCGCGCGCAGAACCATCATATTGTCGCAGACCGGCTCGAAAAGGCGATGTCGGCCGTTCCGGTGACGCCTCCCGCGCTGACGGCCGCGGTGAATCTGGCCGGTCCTGGCAAGGATGCCATTCTGGAGATCGAGCCGCGGGCCCAGATGAACCAGCTCTTGCTGCCGCTGCCGGTGCAGGAAAATGGAAGGCAGCTGGTCGAGGAGCACGTCCGCGCGGACGTGCTGAGAACGCATGGCTATGAGCCGCGTCACCGAGTGCTGCTCTCCGGGCCGCCGGGCAACGGCAAGACCTCATTCGCCGAGTCCGTTGCGGAGGCCCTGGGGCTACCTTTCTTTGTCGTCCGCTATGACGCTCTCATCGGAAGCTATCTCGGGGAAACGAACGCTCGTCTGAGAAAGCTGTTCGACTATGTCCGTACCCGCCCGAGCGTGCTGTTTTTCGACGAATTCGATGCGATCGGTAAGGAGCGTGGCGACACGCACGAGACGGGTGAGATCAAGCGCGTCGTCTCCTTTCTGTTGATGCAGCTCGACCAGCTCCCAAGCTATGTCGTCGTCATCGCGGCGACGAATCATGCGGAGCTTCTCGATCGTGCGGTTTGGCGACGATTCCAGCTTAGGCTTGGTTTTCCGGCGCCCGACAAAGTCCAGATTGAGGTGTTCCTCGATCGGATCACGTCCCGTTGGACTGAACAGCCGCGTCTCACTTCGCAAAAGTTGGCAGCGAAGCTGGGCTCAGTCAGCTACGCAGAAGCGCTCGACTTCTGCCAAAACGTCCGAAGAAGACAGATACTGGGCTTGGGGGAGCTTTCGATTGACGACGCTTTGCGCGTCGAACTTGACCTCTGGTCCTCTCGTGTGAAGCCAGAGGCATTAGATGGCGAGCGATCCGACAAAGCCCCTTCTCAGACTCCAGCCCGGCGCTCCACAGCCAAGACTCCCCAGAAGGCCGGCACGGCCACCGAAACCTGAGGCCTATTCGAACGAGGTCCAGGATCGACGCTTCGGTCCTGCATTCAGCCGGTTGGCCGAGGTACTTGCACGCGACCCGGCCGGCCTAGAACTGAGGGCGGATCCGGCGGCACTGGCTCCGGAGCGGCTGCTCGTATTCGAAGTGCGCGGCAGTATCGCCCCGTTCGTCAAGGCCATCAACAAGGTGCCAGGCCTCGAATTCGTCGATGAAGAGGAGCTTCCGACAGACGAGGACAAGGCACCCGTGGCGTATCTGCTCGTTCCCGATGTGCGAGCCTTGCGCCATATCGAAAGTCTTTGGAGAATCTGGCGCGCCGGACTCGAGATGCCCGAAGGTTTTACGCCGTGGCGAGATGTTTTCGCGTGCCTTCGGGTCCTTCGCTCCTGGGGCCCAGCGGATCGGGTGCAGCCAGCAGATAGCGAAATTCTAAGCGAGGAGATATTCGGGAGGACGGATGACGAGCTGATACCTCTCGAGATCGAGCTGATTTTCCGCCCCCAGTCCGCGTCGGGGGCCGCTAATGAGGCGATTGTTGCGCAGGCGGTTGCCGCAGAGGGAGGCAGGGTCGTCAGTCGCGCCCGGCTCGACGACATTGCCTATCATGCGGTCCTTGCGACGCTACCGGTCCGCTCCATTCGTGCCATCACCGCGAGGACACAGGCGAGCATCGCAGGCCTTGAGCCGATCATGTACATTCGCCCACAGAGCACGGTGTCGGCGATCGACCTGGCTGACAACCTTCCTTTTGGAGCCGCGCCCGAAGCCGGCGAGATCGGGGCGGAGCCCATCGTCGCCGTGCTTGATGGCGTCCCCATGGCGCGTCACCCGCTGCTTCAGCGGCATCTGATCGTCGAGGACCTGTTCGGGCTCGAGGCGAGTGCCCTAGTCTCGCAGCGTGTCCACGGCACGGCGATGACGTCCTTGATCGTGCATGGTGATCGAAATCGCCCTGAGCCACCATTGCCGCGACGAATTCACTGCATTCCAGTGCTCGGTTCGGCCGACGGTTTTCCCCCCGACCGTTTGATCGTCGACTTAATTTACCAGGCCGTGTTTCAAATGCGGGGAAGCGCCGAGCCCTCAGCGCGCCACGTCATCGTTGTAAATGTTTCGCTTGGCAACCGCCGACGACAGTTCCACGGCCAGCTCTCTCC
>QBLV01000200.1:3129-5712 GCA_003241815.1 Hyphomicrobiales bacterium
CTCCTTGGGCTCGGCTGCTGGATCGTCTCGCCTATCGGTTTGGCATTCTGTTTCTCGTGAGCGCCGGGAACATCACAGACGAGTTTCCTGTCGCTGCTTTCCCGACCGGCCTCGAATTTGAGGATGCAAACCCGCAGGAGCGGGCCCGAGGTATGATCAATGCGCTCGCGGAAGTTCTGAGTGACCGCCGCCTCATATCGCCAGCAGAGACGGTCAACGGGCTCACGATCGGCGCCCGGAACCTCGACTGGGTCCCTGCCGTGGAGAGGCGTTTCGCTCGTGCGAATGTCGACCCATTCCCGGGATTGGATACTGCTAACCCTTCAAGCGCTCTTGGGCCGGGCTTCGCAGATTCGGTGAAGCCTGACATTCTCCTGCCCGGCGCGCGCGAACATCTTCGCGTCGTCGGGAGCGGCGGTTCCATCATTGTCGCCCCCGGCCGGGCGGGACGCGGAGCGGGCCTCAAGGTCGCTGCACCGCCGGCGGGACAAGGTCTGGAAAACGCCGAGGCTTTCACGAACGGGACCAGCGCCGCCACCGCGCTTGCGTCCCGCACCGCTCATCGCATCCATGATGCGCTTGAGCGCGAATATGGCGCGGAGTTTCTGCGGCTCTCCAACCCCGCAAGGGCCGTGTTGATTAAGGCGCTGCTGGTGCATCCTGCTCGTTGGCCAGTTGAGGCCGCTGCAACGGTGCGCCAGCTTCTCGGCCCGGCCGGCCAAGGTCAAGCTTCCCGTCAGAAGGACAACATCCGGCGGTTTCTAGGATACGGTGCGATCGACCCTGATGATGCTGTTGCCTGTGCCGGTGATCGAGCCACATTCTGGGCTGTTGGTGCGTTGGGCAGCGACAGGCGCGTGGACATCGTTGTACCGATCCCGTTGGCTTTCGGCGGGAAGGCCCGGCCGCATTCGATCGCCGCGACGCTGGCGTGGTTTACGCCGGTCCTTCCAGGTCGCAAGGCGTACCGCGCCGTCCGTCTCAGGCTACTCGATCCCGCGGATGTAGTGAGATTGAGCGTCACCGCGCACAGCAATCAGCCCGACGGCAATCAGACAAACCGCGGAACCGTCTTCACCCGATGCTGGAGCGGAGACAAGGCGGCGATAGTGACGCCCGAAATGGCTCTGTCCCTGACGGTGCAACGCGAGCCCGATACCGGGCCGGCGGTCGACGAGTTGGTTCCGTTTGGTCTGGCGGTGACGCTCGCAATGCCCGGGGTCGCCGAGATCTACGAGCAGGTTCGTGACCGACTGCGTGACGCGCTGCGACAGCCACTCGGGTAGGTAGCGACATCCGTTTCGTCATCGCTGTATGATAATTTTCTCGCGCAGGACGGAATTCAATACCAGCCGCTCCAGGGGACGTCATTTCCAGGCGGATGGTCGATGCAGGGCTCCGGAGGGGATTATCTGCAGGCGTAACATGTTGAACAATGCTGAACTGCGGTTCCGGGATTTAAATGGAAAGTGACACCTCCCACCGCCAGGTCGACCGTGCGCCCTTCCTGCGCGGCCTGCCACCGCGCCGTCGCGCGTTCGAACAGGACACGGCCATCGACATCATCCGGCAGGAAGGAGGGTGGCGTCGCCGTCACCCAGGTGACGTCGGCCACCAGGGACAACTCGGCTAGGATCTGCGCACCGGAATTGCCGCCGCCCACGACGAGGATGCGCTGGCCGGCGAACGCGGCCGGGATGCGATACCACGCCGAGTGGACCTGACGCCCTGTGAAGAGGCGCCGATCCTGATAACTCGGCAGAAATGGATGGCGCCGTCGCGCCTCTGTGACACCAGCGGCAGCCAGAGCCAAAGCGCGACAAGCGTCACAAACGCACCGGCGGGGGGATGACCAGCCCGACCATCATGTACTGGCCCCAGGTGATGGTCTGGCCTTTGCCGGCGAGGACATGCAGCCAGAGCAAAGTCGCCAGTGAGCCGATCGGCGTGAATTTCGGGCCGAGATCGTTGCCGATGACATTGGCGTATCCGCGTGGCGCGGCAGGAAAGGGGCGAGCTGGCGCGCGGCGAGGGCGATCAGGGTCGGCTTGGCCGGGAGCATATGTTCGAGACCAATGACGGCAAGCGATCCTTCGCGGCGGGTGATCGGATCGTGTTCCTGGAGAACAACCGCGAGCTCGGCGTCAAGAATGGCATGCTCGGGACCGTGGCATCGGTGGAGGAGGGGCGGATCGCGGCGACGCTCGACGGCAAGGGGCGGAACGGCGAGGATCGGCTGGTGACGGTCTCGACCGACAGCTACGGCGCGATCGACCATGGCTACGCCACACAACGATCCACAAAGCCCAAGGGGCGACCGTCGATCGGTCATTCGTCATGGCGTCGGGGACGATGGACCGGCATCTGACCTACGTCTCGATGACGCGCCATCGCGATCAGGCGACGCTCTATGCCGGCCGCGACGAGTTCAAGGGTGGAATGGAGTCCCTCACGGCCCGGCTTGGGCGCGACGGGTCGAAGGAAACCACGCTCGACTATACCAAGGGGTTTGCGGAGCGGCGTGGAATCGCCGAGCGCTTCGGGGTGAAGAGCGAGATCGAGGTCGAACGCGATGGGGAGGGG
>QBLV01000201.1 GCA_003241815.1 Hyphomicrobiales bacterium
CGCCGAGACAGTCGGCATCGGCCGACAACAGCGGCTGGTGGTGGTCGGAATGGGTATTGAGCAGAAACATGGCGATCTCGCGTGAGGGGCACCGAAGCGTGTCCGGCGCAAGCAGCGCCATCCTGCAACCTCCCATAAGGGATGGTCCATTGGCGGGACCCGGACTCTGCACTAGATTCTGCCGACACAGGCAAGCCCAGGCGTTCCTCATGACCATTCATCAGCGCAGCATTCCCGCATCGATCGATTCCGATAAACTCGACAGGCTGGCGCAGGCCGCCGTGCGGGTCGGGCTCAACCTGCAGCCGGGCCAGGACCTGTTCCTGACGGCGCCTGTCGCGGCGCTGCCGCTGGTGCGCAAGATCGCAGAGCACGCCTACAAGGCCGGCGCCGGCCTCGTCACCCCGATCCTCTCCGACGAGGAGGTGACGCTGGCGCGCTACCGCTATGCCAACGACGACAGCTTCGACCGCGCCGCAGGCTGGCTCCACGAGGGCGTCGCCAAGGCGTTTGCGAACAACACCGCGCGTCTCGCCATCGTCGGCGACGACCCGATGCTGCTGTCGGAGCAGGACCCGGCCAAGGTCTCGCGCGCGAGCAAGGCCAATTCGGTCGCCTACCAACCGGCGCTGGAGAAGATCGCCGGGTTCGACATCAACTGGAACATCCTGGCCTATCCGACAGCCGCCTGGGCCCGGCGCGTATTTCCCGGCGACGCCGAGGAGGTCGCTGTCGGCAAGCTGGCGGATGCGATCTTCGCGGCCTCGCGCGTCGATGCGGGCGATCCGGTCGCCGCCTGGGCCAGCCACAACGCGACGCTGAAGACCCGCACGCAATGGCTCAACGGCCAGCGCTTCCAGGCGCTGCATTTCTCCGGTCCCGGCACCGATCTCGTGGTCGGGCTGGCCGACGGGCATGAATGGCAGGGCGGCGCCTCGACGGCGAAGAACGGCGTCACCTGCAACCCCAACATCCCGACCGAGGAGGTCTTCACCACGCCGCATGCGTTGCGGGTCGAGGGCCATGTCGCTTCGACCAAACCGCTCTCCTATCAGGGCACGCTAATCGACGAGATCCAGGTGCGCTTCGAGGCCGGCCGCATCGTCGAATCGAAGGCGAGCCGCGGCGCCGACGTGCTGGCCAAGGTGCTCGACACCGACGAGGGCGCCCGCAGGCTCGGCGAGGTGGCGCTGGTGCCGCATTCCTCGCCGATCTCGAAGAGCGGCATCCTGTTCCTGAACACGCTCTTCGACGAGAACGCGTCCTGCCACATCGCGCTCGGACAGTGCTATTCGAAGTGCTTCCTCGACGGCGGCTCGCTGACGCCCGAGCAGGTGGCAGCCCAGGGCGGCAACAAGAGCTTCATCCATATCGACTGGATGATCGGCTCGGACCTCGTCGACATCGACGGCGTCCATGCCGATGGCCGCCGCGTCCCGGTGTTTCGCAAGGGCGAGTGGGCCTGAACGGGGCGCCGGACGACGCTCCCGCTCGTCACCTGCACGGGGGCGCCATGTCGGTAAAGAGGCGCAAATCCTGCGGCCGCGTCTGCGCCACATGACGTCCCCGAACGGCGCTATGACTGATGCCACGAAGCGGCTGAAGCTGGTGACCATCACCAGCAGGCCCGGCGCCACCCAAGGATCGTCAGCATTGCCCTGATCTGGACGATGCGCCCCGCTCAAGGTCTTTGCGGCAGGGCTACCGCTGTGGAGAAGCTCGGCCGCATCGCCCTCATGCGCCCACTGGCGATTGCGGCATCGGGCGCAGAGAGGCTAGCCTTCCAGCAGATTCTGTCGGGAGCCATCATGTCGAGCGACTTCGCCACTCCGCCCGGTCTGCGCCATCGCCAGATCGCTGTGCGCGATACGACGCTGCACGTCGCCGAGGTCGGATCGGGAACGCCGGTTCTGCTGCTGCACGGGTGGCCGGAGTTCTGGGCGACGTGGCTGCCGCTGATGAACCGCCTGCATCCGGATTTCCGCCTGATCGCGCCGGATCTGCGCGGCTTCGGCGACAGTGCCAAGTCGTTCGCGCCGCGCGCCGATGTCGGCGCCAACAGCCATGCCGACGACATGGCCTCGCTGATCGCGGCGCTCGGTCTGGAGACGGTCGGCGTGGTCGGCCACGATGTAGGCGCCTATGCCGCCCAGGCGCTGGCACGACGCCATCCGCAGATCGTCGACCGGCTTTTGTTCTTCAACTGCCCGACCCAGAGCATCGCCGAGCGCTGGGTCCATGAGGGTCATGTCAACGAGATCTGGTACCAGTCGTTCCACCAGTTGCCGCTGGCCGAGGCGATGATCGGGCTGAACCGGCAGTCCTGCGCGCTGTATTTCTCGCATTTCCTGTCGCATTGGTGCCACCGCAAGGACGCCTTCGATCCGGCGCTCGAGCTCTGGATCGACAACTTCATGAAGCCCGGCAATCTGCGGGGCGGCTTCGACTGGTATCGCAGCCAGAACGCAGCGCGGCTGGCGGCGATCGACGGGCACCCGACGCCGTCGGTGCGCATCCATCAGCCCACGCGCGTCCATTGGGGCCGCCACGACCCGGTGCTGAAATCCGAATGGGCCGCCTTCGTGCCGGAGCATTTCGACGATGCGCGGGTCTCTTTCTGCGAGAGCGCCGGGCATTTCGTCCATGTCGAGGCGTCCGACGAGGCCGCCGAGGTTTTCTCGGCATTTTTCGGCTGATCGTGACGCCCTGCGTCGTTCGCAAAGCGAAGACCCTCGTTTCGCGGCCAACAGCGCTTAGATAGTCTCGGGCCGGGGACGCGGCAGGTGGCAGGCGATCCCGGGCGCAGAGAAGGACGGACGATGCCGGTGTTCCGATTTCCGAGAGGCTGGCGCCAGAGCGCGCCGCCGCGACGTCCCACCGGGAACGAAACCCGATTCTGCCGGAGTCAGCGATTCGGACCTGCTTCGTTCGGGACTCGTTCCGCTTCCTAGTTTCCCGCTACGCCTCGCGCCCTTCTGCGACGCTCCATGAGCGTCGCCACCGGCGAAGGACGATACGTCAGATCGGCTGCGACTTGATCCCTCCCCGCTCCCTGCCTCCTTCGGTCCGCGCCCTTGGCGTCACCGCGGTCCTGGGCCCGACCAACACCGGCAAGACGCATCTCGCGATCGAGCGGATGGTTGCCCACCCGACCGGTATGATCGGCCTGCCGCTGCGCCTGCTGGCGCGCGAGGTCTACCAGCGCGTCGTCGAGAAGGCGGGCGTCGAGGCGGTCGCGCTCGTCACCGGGGAAGAAAAGATCAAGCCCGCCCGCCCGCGCTTCTGGGTCTGCACCGTCGAGGCGATGCCGCGTGATCTCGCCGTCGATTTCGTCGCGATCGACGAGATCCAGCTCGCCGCCGATCTCGACCGCGGCCATGTCTTTACCGACCGGCTGCTGAACCGGCGCGGGCGGGCCGAGACCATGCTGATCGGCGCCGGCACGATGAAGCCGGTGATCGAGCAGCTCATTCCCGGCGTCCATGTGGTGACGCGACCACGCTTGTCGCAGTTGCTGTTCGCGGGCGACCGCAAGATCACGCGGCTTCCCCCGCGCTCGGCCATCGTCGCCTTCTCGGTCGAGGAGGTCTACGCCATCGCCGAATTGATCCGGCGGCAAAAGGGCGGCGCGGCTGTGGTGCTGGGCGCGCTGTCGCCGCGCACCCGCAACGCCCAGGTCGAGATCTACCAGTCCGGCGATGTCGATTATCTCGTCGCTACCGACGCCATTGGCATGGGGCTCAACCTCGATGTCGATCACATCGCCTTCGCCGCCGACAAGAAATATGACGGCCACCAGTTCCGCAAGCTCAACCCGGCCGAGTTCGGCCAGATCGCCGGCCGCGCCGGGCGCCATCTGCGCGACGGCACTTTTGGGACCAGCGGGCGCTCCCCGCCGTTCGAATCTGACCTGGTCGAGGCGATTGAGAACCATCGCTTCGAGCCGGTGCGGCAGTTGCAGTGGCGCAACACCGATCTCGATTTCCGATCCGTCGCGCAACTGCTCGACAGCTTGAACACGCAACCGACCGAACAGGGCCTGACGCGCGCCCTGATCGCCGAGGACATGACGACGCTCGAGATTCTCGCCAGGGATCCCGAGATCAGGGCGCTGGCGCAGGGCCGTCCGGCGGTCGAGCGGCTTTGGGAGGTCTGCGGCCTGCCGGATTATCGCAAGATCGCGCCGCAGCAGCATGCCGACCTCGCAACCACGCTTTATCTGCGGCTGATGCGCCATGGCCGACTTGATATCGACTGGTATCGCAGCCAGTTGGCGGCACTCGATCGCACCGATGGCGAGATCGATACGCTGTCTGCGCGCATCTCGCAGGTGCGGACCTGGACCTTCGTTGCCAACCGTCCGGACTGGTTGCCCGATCCGGAGCATTGGCAGGGGGTTGCGCGTCTTGTAGAGGACAAGCTCTCGGACGCTCTGCACGAGCGTCTCGCGAGCCGATTTGTCGACCGGCGCACCAGCGTGCTGATGCGCCGTTTGCGGGAGAATGCGATGTTGGAGGCTGAGGTCACCACGACGGGCGACGTGCTCGTCGAGGGCCAGCACGTCGGAATGCTGCAGGGATTCCGCTTCACCGCGGACCCCAAGGCCGGCGGGCCGGAGGCGAAAGCCTTGAACATGGCGGCGATGAAGGCGCTTGCCAGCGAGATCGAGGCGCGCGCCGCGCGCGTCGTGCTCGCCGGCGACGATGCCTTCGTGCTGTCGCATGATGGCCTTTTGCGCTGGATCGGCGAGCCAGTGGCGCGCCTCGTTGCCGGTGAGAAGGCGATTGAGCCGCGCCTGCGCCTCCTCGTCGAGGAGCATCTGGCCGGTCAGGCCCGCGAACAGGTCGAGGCCAGGCTCCAGCTTTGGCTGAGGAACCACGTCACCCGTCTGCTCGGCGCGCTGCAACTGCTCGAGGAGGCCACGACGCTCACCGGCATCGCGCGCGGCATTGCCTATCAGGCGGCCGAATCGCTCGGCGTGCTGGAACGCGCCAAGGTCGCCGAGGAGATGAAGGCGCTCGACCAGGAGGGCCGCGCCGCGCTGCGCCTGCTCGGCATCCGCTTCGGCGCCTTCCATCTTTATGTGCCGTCCCTGCTCAAGCCCGCGCCGCGTGCGCTCGCAGCCCAACTCTGGGCACTGAAGCATGGCGGGCCGGAACTCTCGGGCCTCGACGACATTGCCCACCTCGCCGCCTCCGGCCGGACCTCCTTCCCGGTCGACAAAGCGGTTCCCAAGGGGCTCTACCGCGCCGCGGGCTACCGCGTCTGCGGTGAACGGGCGGTGCGCGTCGATATCCTCGAACGGCTCGCCGACCTGATCCGGCCCGCGATCGCCTACCGTCCCGGCCTGACGCAGGGGACACCGCCGACCGGCGCAGCCGATCAGGACGGCTTCGTCGTCAGCGGGGCGATGACCTCACTCGTGGGCTGTGCCGGCGAGGATTTCGCCTCGATCCTGCGCTCGCTCGGCTATGTCTCGGTCAAGCGCCCCGGCCCCGCCATCAC
>QBLV01000202.1:0-4395 GCA_003241815.1 Hyphomicrobiales bacterium
GTCTTGCCGCGAATCACGGCGAGGTACTCGTCCTCGGTCGTTTGCGTGTTCTTGGCGACGGAGAGCTGCAGCACCTCGCCCTCGGCGATCACGGCGGCTGCCGTCGACAGGATGTCGAGCGCGCGCAGAGAGCCGACCTCGACCATCATCCTGAACGCCTGGCCGAGAAGGAAATCGCCGACGAGCACACTCGCCTCGTTCCCCCAGAGCATGCGGGCGGCGAGCTTCCCCCGGCGCATGTCGCTCTGGTCGACGACGTCGTCATGCAGCAGTGTCGCGGTGTGCATGAACTCGACCGAGGCCGCGAGCTTGACATGGCCTTCGCCGCGATAGCCGCACAACCCCGCCGTCGCCAGCGTCAGCATGGGTCGTAGCCGCTTGCCGCCCGACGAGATCAGATGGTTCGCGACCTCGGGAATCATCGTCACGCTGGAGCCGGTGCGCGACAGGATCATCGCATTGACGCGCTCCATGTCGGCGCGCACGAGCTCGACCAGCGTCTCGATCCCGGCAGTGGCCGAGACCTGACCGGCTTCCTTGTCCTCGAACGCGACGACGACGCCCATATTCATCCACTCCGGCGGCCAGCGCGGCTTGCGCCGCGCGAAAGCCTTGCCACAACCGTCGCATGGGTGACCAGCCCCCGCAAATCGGCAATGACGCCGCAGGGCCGGTCGCGTGCCGCAATCGGGGCTTGCGTGCCGCCCCCCGGATGGGCTCCATCAGGCGATGCATGAACTCGTCCGTACCAACGATATCGTCCTGCTCGGCGCCATCGAGGCGCTGCTCGCCTCGGCCAATCTCGATTGCCTGATCGCCGATCAACACATCAGCGCGTTGGAGGGCATGATCGGCGCCTTCCCGCGCCGCCTGCTGGTGCGCGAGGCTGACCGCATGCGGGCTCGCGCCCTGCTGGTCGAGGCGGGATTCGGAGCCGAGTTGCGTGATGGCTGAGAAGCTGCCGGGCCTGGGCGAGATCGTCGAAGATCGTCTGCTTGATGGCCGCCTGCTGCTGCGCCAGCCCAGGCGTGGCCATCGCGCCGGCAGCGACGCGATCCTGCTCGCCGCCGCGCTGCCCGCTCTCGGCGAAGGTCCGCTGCTCGACATCGGCGCCGGCGTCGGCACCGTCGGGCTGGCCGCCGCGCTGGAGCAGCCGGCGTTGCAGGTCGTGCTGCTCGAGCGCGACCCCGAACTCGCCACGCTGGCGGCGCAAAACATGGCCCTGAATGATCTGGCGGATCGCGTTGAGGTCGTGGCGGCGGATATCGCCGGCCCCGCCGCCGCGCTGGGCCTGAGCCCAGGACGCTTCGCCTGCGTCGCGATGAACCCGCCCTTCTATCCGCCGGGCGGGACCAAGGCCTCGCCCGTGCCGAACCGGCGCGCCGCCCATGTTGTGGACGGTTCGCTGGAGCCCTGGTTCAAGGCGGCGCGGCGTCTGCTGCGGCCGGGCGGACGGATCGTGCTGATCCACCGGGCGCAGGCGCTGGCCGAGGTTCTCGAGGGGCTCGCCACCGGCTTCGGCGCCGTCGCCATCCGGCCTGTTCACGCGCTGGCCGAGCGCCCGGCGATCCGTATCGTCGTCACGGCCATCCTCGGCAGCAAAAAGCCGGCAGCCTTGCTGCCGGCTTTCGTTCTCAACAGACCCGATGGCGGTTTCACACCGGACAGCGAGGCGCTGCATCGGGGCAGGGCGAGGCTCGTCATGGCGGTGACGGACGAGCCGACCGCGAGGGCCCGCGGTCAGTAGTAGTAGCGCGGCCCGTAGAACGGCACCGGCGGCACGAACAGCGGCGGCGGACCATAGAAGCGGCGCGGGCCGTAGTAACGGCGCGGGCCGTAGTAGCGCGGCGGCCCGTAGTAGCGGCGTGGCCCGTAATAGCGGCGCGGGCCGTAATACTGCGCCTGCTGCAGCAGGCCGGCATCGGTCTCGACGGCGGAAACAGCTGTGACGGGCGCGGCACTGGCGGGTGCGGCAGTGAGCGACAGACCGCCAAGCGTGGCGGCCGCCGCAATGGCGAGAAGCGTCTTGCGGAACATGAAACTGATCCTCCTTGGTGGGGCTCCGCCAGCTTTCGCTGAGCGGTTGGCCTTCGTCAGTCTGAGAGGTTAGGCCTCCGAAGCTGAACGGCACGATGCGGCGCCGTTCAGCTTGTCTTCACATTGCGGCCAGATATCGGCGCGCGAGACGGTCTCAGCGGCAGACGCGGACCGGGCGGACGACCCAGCCATAGCCGGTCCAGACGCGACGCTGGGTGACGAAGCAGCGCTGACGATAGACCGGGCGGCCATAAAAGCGGCGATGGCCGCGATAATGCGGTCGGCCGCGATGCCAGGCCTGCTGGACGAGGTCGCCGTCTGCCGGCGCGGTCTGGAAGGTTCCGGCCGAAACCGGGGCGGCTGTCGCGGGCGCGGCGGCGAAGGCCGAGGCGGCGAGGGCCAGGGCGCCGAAGGTCGCGGCGGCTATGCGGGATGTCAGCATGTTATGCTCCTACTTGACGTCAACACCGCCGATCCGGCTCAAGCGCTCGCCCCGAACGCCGCGGATCTGACGAATGCCGGAGGTTAGTCCATGCCGGATGAACGGAAGCTGTCCGGCTTCGGTTCCCTTTTGGCGCGCGCTCACGACGGTGGTGCCTGCCCCGTCACAAAGCAAAAGTGGATTCCACTTTTGCCGGACATGCTCTAAGCACGCCGCAATCCCTGACAATTCGTAAAGGCTCCAGCCTTGACCGCCCTCGACGCTACTTCCGCCGCACTGCCCGATGCGATGAACCCGACGCGATCCTTCCAGGGGCTGCTGCTGACGCTGCAGCGCTTCTGGGCAGAGCGCGGCTGCGTCGTGCTCCAGCCCTACGACATGGAGGTCGGCGCCGGCACCTTCCATCCGGCGACGACGCTTCGGGCGCTGGGCCCCAAGCCCTGGAAGGCGGCCTATGTGCAGCCTTCGCGCCGCCCCAAGGACGGCCGCTATGGCGAAAACCCCAATCGGCTGCAGCACTACTATCAGTTCCAGGTGATCCTGAAGCCGTCGCCGCCGGACCTGCAGCAGCTCTATCTCGACTCGCTGCGTGCCATCGGCGTCGACCTCGCCTTGCATGACGTCCGTTTCGTCGAGGACGATTGGGAAAGCCCGACGCTGGGCGCCTGGGGGCTTGGCTGGGAGTGCTGGTGCGACGGCATGGAGGTCAGCCAGTTTACCTATTTCCAGCAGGTTGCCGGCGTCGAATGCGCTCCTGTGGCGGGCGAGTTGACCTATGGGCTCGAACGGCTGGCGATGTATGTTCAGGGCGTCGAGAACGTCTATGACCTCAACTTCAACGGCGGCGAGGGTGAGGATCGCATCTCTTACGGCGATGTCTTCCTCCAGGCCGAGCAGGAGTTCTCGCGGCACAATTTCGAGCACGCGAACACCGAGATGCTGTTTCGCCACTTCTCGGATGCGGAAGCGGAGTGCAAGGCGCTGTTGGCTGCCGGCGAGGCGGGCGACGGCGCCAGCGAAGCCGGCCACCGGCTGTCCCTGCCCGCCTATGACCAGTGCATCAAGGCCAGCCACATGTTCAACCTCCTGGATGCGCGCGGCGTGATCTCGGTCACCGAGCGCCAGAGCTACATCCTGCGCGTGCGCGAACTCGCCAAGGCCTGCGGCGCCGCCTGGCTGAAGACGGCGGGCGGGGGAGCCAACTGATGCCTGATCTCCTGCTCGAACTCTTCTCCGAAGAGATCCCCGCCCGCATGCAGCGCAAGGCGGCCGACGATCTTCGCAAGCTCGTCACCGACGCGCTGGTCGAGCGCGGTCTCGTCTATGAGGGCGCGAAAGCCTTCGCCACGCCGCGCCGGCTGGCGCTGCACATCGCCGGCTTGCCCGTGCGCGGCTCCGCCATTCGCGAGGAGCGCAAGGGTCCCCGCGTCGGCGCGCCCGACGCCGCCGTGCAGGGCTTCCTGAAGGCTGCCGGGCTGACCTCGCTCGACCAGGCGACGATCGTCAGCGATCCCAAGAAGGGCGACAGCTACATCGCCGTCATCGAGAAGCCCGGCCAGGAAACCATGGCCGCAATCGCCGAGATCGTGCCGGCCGTGATCCGGTCCTTCCCCTGGCCGAAATCGATGCGCTGGGGCAAGGCTTCGGCTGCCGGCGCCAGCCTGCGGTGGGTGCGCCCGTTGCATTCCATCCTCTGCACCTTCGGCGCGGAGACGGAGGAGCCTGAGGTCGTGCCCTTCGAGGTCGACGGTATCGTCTCCGGCAACGTCACCTATGGTCACCGCTTCCATGCGCCCGGCGCGATTCTCGTGCGCCGCTTCGACGATTACGTAGCGTCGCTGGAGAAGGCCAAGGTCGTGCTCGATGCCGACCGGCGTAAGGAGATCATCCTCGCCGACGCCAAGACTTTGGCCTCT
>QBLV01000202.1:4405-8279 GCA_003241815.1 Hyphomicrobiales bacterium
CACGACCGGCAACCTCGCCAACCGCTTCCTGCTGACCTCGAACCTGATCGCCAGCGATGGCGGCGCGGCGATCGTCGCTGGCAATGAACGCGTTGTGCGTGCACGACTCTCCGACGCCGCCTATTTCTTCGCGACCGACAAGGGCAATCTGCCGGATCTGGCGACGCTGAAGGACAGCGCCGAAAAGCTCGGCCTCGATCTCGGCAAGCCGCTCGACCAGCGCATGGCCAAGCTCGACAAGCTCGGCGTCGTCTTCCACGCCAAGCTCGGCACGCAAGGCGAGCGGGTGCAGCGCATCGCGGCGCTGGCGCGCGAACTCGCTCCCATCGTCGGCGCCGATCCCGATCTGGCGGAGCGGGCTGCCAAGCTCGCCAAGGCCGATCTGCCGACCGAAATGGTCGGCGAATTCCCCGAATTGCAGGGCCTGATGGGCCGCAGATACGCGGAATTGCAGGGCGAGCACCCGTCGGTCTGCGCTGCGATCGAGGAACACTACAAGCCGCTCGGCCCCTCCGACCGCGTCCCGGCCGCCCCGGTCTCGGTGGCGGTCGCGCTCGCCGACAAGCTCGACACGCTGGTCGGCTTCTGGGCGATTGACGAGAAGCCGACCGGGAGCAAGGATCCGTATGCGCTGCGAAGAGCGGCGTTGGGGGTTATTCGGCTGGTGGTAGAGAACGGGGTGCGTTGGAACTGGCTGCGCACTGCTTGGCTCCCGACCTCTCTCGTGCTGGCTTCGATAGTTGGTGTTGCCGCCCGTTCGCAGTTCGAAGTGGTAGAGCAGTTGGAGCGGCTGGGATTGAGCCGTGACTTGATCGAAGCTGCGCTGAAGGAGATAGGCGAGCCCTTCACCGCCGAAGGAAGCCAAAAAATTGCCGAGGAGACGGTTGATTGGAGTTGGGGAATTAGCACCGGGATCCTCTCCTTCTTCCACGACCGCCTGAAGGTCATGCTCCGCGACCAGGGCGCGCGGCATGACCTGGTCGATGCGGTGCTGGCGGGCGCAACGGCAGAACCCTTCCCCCTTGTGGNCTCCAACTCTCCCCCACATGGGGGGAGAGGGCGCGTCGAGCCAATCCGACGACCTCCTCCTGATCACCCGCCGCGTCGGCGCGCTCGGTCGCTTCCTCGAAACCGAGGATGGCAAGAGCCTGCTCGCCGGCTACAAGCGCGCCGCCAACATCCTGAAGGCGGAAGAGAAGAAGGACGGCGAGGGCGCCTTTGCCGGGGCAGCCGATCTGGGTCTGATCGCGGAAGCCGGCGGTATCGAGGAGAAGGCGCTGGCCGTCGGGCTCGACAAGGCCGGCAAGTCTGCCGCAGCCGCCGTAGCAGTCGAGGATTACGAGGGCGCCATGTCGGCGCTGGCCGAGCTGCGGCCTGCGGTCGATGCCTTCTTCGACCAGGTCACGGTGAACGACCCCGACCCGCGCTTGCGCGCCAACCGCCTGCGGCTGCTCAACCAGCTCCGCGAGGCGACGCGCGCGGTCGCGGATTTCGGGCGGATCGCCGGCTGAACTTCGAGAGTCAGGCGCAGGGAACCCCTCTCCCCCGTCGAAGTCGGCTGTTGCCGACTTCGACATCTGAAGTGCTGATCTCGGGCAGGCCCGAGATCATTGAGAAGGGCAGGGGAGAGGGGAAGGCCGTTTGACACCGTTGCCGTGACCTCGGCGCGCACATGGCATTTGCGCTCCACTGGATCAGCGGCCGTCTCCTCACCCCTACCCCTTTCCTTCCAGGAGAGGGGTTTTCCGTTGAGTTTCCTTGCTTCGCCTCCCTTGAGCCTTTGCGGCGGCGGATCACCCCAACGGAACCAATCCCTCCCTGCGACGTTTTGTCAGCGGATTGGGGTGTTGCGAATGCGTCGCGACACTGGCTCCGGGGGGCCGGCTTTCGGCCGATACAAAGGTTCATTTCATGTCGATTCTCATTTCCCTGCTGATCACGGTTCTCGTCATCGGTCTCGTGCTCTATCTCGTGCGGATGCTGCCGCTCGATAGCCAGATCAAGAACATCGTCCAGATCATCGTCATCGTCATCGGCATCATCTCGCTGCTGCGTTATCTCGCGGTGTTCTGAACACACCCCGCCGTCATGTTCGGGCTAGCCCCGAGCATTTCTTCGACGAGATCCTCGGGTCTGCGCTTCGCTTCGCCCGAGAATGACGTGCCAGATCAGCCGATTGACGCTGCGCTTTCGCTCATGCACACTTCGACAGGTCCAGAGGGCCCCGGACGTTTCGTCGCGGGGCCCTTTCCTGTTGCAGAGCGACATCGCGATGAACGCGTCCAACCGCACCACCCATACGAGGCTCACCTCCTACCCTGAGCCCGGCAGCGCCGCGACGCGCTTTCCGATCCGCTGGGGCGCCGGGACGATCGCCGAGCGTGGCCCCATCATCGCCTCGACCACGACGCCGGCCGACCGCAACGTCATCGGCGCCCATGGCGGCTCCTATTCGGTTTATCGCGCACTGGCGATCTCGGCCCGCGCGATGAATCCCGCGCAGCGGCCCGATCTGCACAACACCCATCCGACCGCCGAGATCAGCGAGCAGCCGCAATGGTTCGCGCCGGGGAAAATCGTCTCGATGGACCCGTTCGGCCACCGCGTCGCGCAGGATTTCGGCCAGTGGATCGGCGAGGGCATCGACATCCGCCCGACCATCGCGATCACCAAGGCACGCCTCAACCTGCCCGAGATTCTGGCGGCGATGGCGGCGCACCGGCTCGCAGCTGACGGCCATATCCTGCACGCCTCCGGCGATGTCAGCGTCACCAAGATCGCGATCGACCCGGTCTGGCATCTGCCGGGGATCGCCGAGCGCTTCGGCACCAGCGAGAACGAACTGCGCCGCACGCTCTTCGAGCAGACCGGCGGCATGTATCCCGAACTGGTGACGCGGCCGGATCTGCGCGTTTTCCTGCCGCCGATCGGCTCGATCACGGCCTATGTCATCGGCGAGGTGTCGGCTTTGTCTGATGGCAAGAGCCGAGTCGCCTGTCGCGTCCATGACGAGTGCAACGGCTCGGATGTCTTCGGCTCCGACATCTGCACCTGCCGGCCCTATCTCGTCCACGGCATCGAGGAGGCGGTGAAGGAGGCTCAAGGCGGCGGCGTCGGCCTGATCGTCTACAACCGCAAGGAGGGCAGGGCACTCGGGGAGGTCACCAAGTTCCTCGTCTACAACGCCCGCAAGCGCCAGGAGGGCGGCGATTCCGCCGCGACCTATTTCGAGCGCACCGAATGCGTGGCCGGCGTGCAGGATGCGCGCTTCCAGCAGTTGATGCCCGACGTGCTGCACTGGCTTGGTGTCACCCGCATCGACCGTCTGATGTCGATGTCGAACATGAAATATGATGCGATGGTCCAGTCCGGCATCGAGATCGGCGAGCGCATCGCGATTCCGCCCGAGCTGGTCCCGCCCGACGCCTCGGTCGAGATCGAAGCCAAGAAGGCGGCGGGCTATTACTCGCCGGACGGTGCGCCTGGCGACAATGCGCTCAAGGCGACCGTCGGCCGCGACCTCGACAAGTTCTGAGCCGATGCCTGACCGCGATCCCGATGCCGTCCGTCTCCTCCTGAAACCCGCTGCGATCCGCGCTCGCGCGCAGGAGATGCTGGAGCTCGGCCTCGCCGGCCAGTTGCTGCATTTCACGGTTGCGCCCGAGCGGCTCGAAGCCTGCGCCGATTATGTCCTCGACACGATCAGGGCCAACTACCCGACGCTGGAGATCCCCTTCCATGCCCGCTGGCGGCATTTCACCGTCGCCGGGATGGATCGCTGGAGTGTGCTCGATCTCGGCGCGAGCTTCGCGGTCGCAGGAGAGCGCGGACGCGCGGCCTATGATCTCGCCATCGTCAGCGTGCTGCTCGATGC
>QBLV01000203.1:0-216 GCA_003241815.1 Hyphomicrobiales bacterium
CCGGTGTCGCGTCGAGCGAGGGCCGCAGCGCCATCGGCTCGGCTGCCGGCAGGCGCGCCTGCGGCCCGGGGGTATAGGCCGGCTCCTGCCGGGGCTGGACGGCGGTTGCCGTGCGTCGGCTCTGGCCGGCATCGACGGGAAGAGCGACGTCGCTGCGGCGGCCCGAGCGGGTGACGATCTCGGTCAGCTCGTTCAGCGCCTTGATCTGCTCGGCGA
>QBLV01000203.1:252-5419 GCA_003241815.1 Hyphomicrobiales bacterium
GACGACCCGGCGCATGGCCGAGGTCGATTCCTGCGTTTCGGCCGGCAGGTCGAGCACGCCGCGCTTCAGCTCCGCCCGCGTCTCCTCCAGCTCGCGCTGGATCTCGGCGGCGACGCCGCGCATGTCCTGTGCCGCGCCCTGGAAGCGTTCCGTCACCTTGGCGAGTTCGCTGCCGACCTCGCTGGAAACCTGCTCGTATGCCTGGCGCAAGGCCTGGGCGGTACGGTCGCGTTCCTTGCCGGTCGTGGCGCGGATCAGTTCGAACTGCTCCGAGATCGCCGTGGTCGTGGCCTCGGCGGAATCGCTCAGCACGCCGCCGATCTGGCGGGCCCGTGCCTCCGCAGTGCTCAGCGACTCATCCATCAGCGCCGCGAAGGAGCGGGTGATCGATTCGACGTCGTCGGTCCGGGTCGCAATGAGGCCGTGCAGCTCCTCGAGCGAACCTTGGCGTTCGGCCAGCGCCTTGCCGACGCGCGCCTCGACCTGTTCCAGACGGCTCGCCACGGCATGCAGCGCAGCCGTGCTGGCCTGGGTGACGTCGGTCAGCGAAGCGCCCTTGTCGTCGAGCTGGCCGACGAGCACGGTGGTCTCGCGCAGCGTGCCTTCCGAGAACGCCTTCAGCTCCGCGACCTGAGCCGCGATCTGTTCGGACGCCTTGCCGGTCTCGTCCATGACGGTCGAGATCACGCTCTGGAGGTCGCCGACACGGGCTGACAGCCCGCCTTCGACGGCAGCCAGGTTCTTGTTCGCGCCGTTGACGATCTGCTGCATCAGCTTGTTGGCCTCGCCCAGACGGCCGAGCATGCCACCGAGCTCGCTGCGAAGCTGCTCATTGGTGCTGACCAGTGCGTCGACCGATTGCCGTGTGCCGTGCTCCAGCGTCTCGCGCAGGCCGTTCGACGATGTGTCGAGCGCCGTGGTGATCGCGGCGCCGCGCTCGCGCAGCCCCTCGATGATCGACGAGCCGCGGCTCTCGATCGCCCGCACCACCGTCTCGCCGACCATGGCGACTTCGTTGGCGATGGCTTCGCCGCGCTGGCCGAGCGCTGCGACCATGCCGCCGCCCCTGTCCTCGAACAGGATGCGAAGCGCTTCCTCGCGGTCGCCCAGCGCCGCCGCGATGGCATCGCCGCGCTGGCCGAGCGCCATGACCATCCCGACGCCCTTGTCGTCGAACAGGACGCGCAATTCCTCGGTCCGCTCGCCGAGCGAAGCCGAAATCGCGTCCGACTTGCTCTGCAGCGTGTCGGCGATCTCCTGGCCGCGCGTGTCGAGCGTGCCGGAGACGGTGTCGAGCCGGTTGACCACGCGCTCCTCGAAGCGCGCAACGCTGCGGTCGAGCGTATCGGCGATCTGGAGGGCCCGCCCGCCGAGCGTGGCGTTGATCGTGTCGGCCTTGTCGCTGAGCGTGCGGGTGAGAGACTCGCTCTTGGAGGTGACGACTTCGCCGATTTCGTCGGCCTTGGCGGCCAGCGCGCGGGTGACCTCGCGGCCGCCCTCGGCCAGAACCCGAGCTATATCGACCGTCCGCTCGACTAGCGCTTCGTTCAGCGCGGTGGCGCGCGAGCCGAGGCTGCCGTCGATCCGTGCGATCAGGCTGTCGAGCGAGGTGGCGATCTCGGCGCTCTTGGCGCCGGAGCGCTCCTCGAACAGCTTGATCTGGCTTTCCATCGCATCGGTGGCTTCACGCGTGCGGTCGGCGAGGATGCCCGCCGCTTCGGTCGCACGAACGCCGACCCGGTCGGCCAGGGCCATGCCGTCTTCGCTGATCAGCTTCTCGACCTGCGCGATGCCGGTCGTCACGGCGATCGTCAGTGCCTGGGTATCGTCGGACAGCCTGTTGGTCAGGTCGCCGCCCTTGTGAATGATCACGTCCTCGAAGGCAGCCAGGCGTGAGCCGAGCGCGGTCTCGACATGCCGGCCCTGGTTCTCGAACAGCTCAGCGAAGGCGCTGAGCCGCTCGCCCATGGTGGTCTCGATCTCGCGGCCCTGCTCGTCGAAGAGCCGGTTCAGCGCGTCGTGACGGCCAGCCAGCGCTTCCGTCAGCGCCTGGGCGCGGCCCTCGACCGAGCGCAGCATCGATTCGGCATTGGCCGACAGCGCCTCGTTGACGCGCCCGCCCTGCTGCGTCAGCGCCAGCACGATCTCCTTGCCGGTGCCGGCGAGCTGCAGGCGTGCCTCCTCGGCATGAACGGTGAAGGTTTCGCGCAGCCCCTGCGTAGCCTGGGAAACCCGCTCGGCGACATCGCGGCCGTCGACATTGATGGTCTCGGTCAGGGCGCGGGTGGCGTCGTTCATCCGGCGCGCCAGATCCTCGCTCTGCTCGCCGAGCAGCGTATGAACTTCGCGGCCGGCGCTGACGAGATCGCGCAGGATCGCCTCGCGCTGATCGCCCAGCAGGGTGCCGACCTGCTCCCCGGTTTCGCCGAGACGCGTCAGGAAGCCGCTCTGCTGCAGCTCCAGCGCCGCCTGCGCGGTTTCGGTAGCGTCCTTGAGCCGGGCCGCCAGCGCAGTCCCGCGCTCGTCGAGCCGCTGGTCGAGGCTTTCGCCGGTTTCCGCCAGCCTTGTGATCAAGGCGCCGCTGCGCTCCGCCAGCACGCCATGCACCGAGCGGCCGACATCGGCGACGCGGCTGACCAGGGCCTGGCTCTCATTGCCGAGGAGATCCTTCATCTCCAGCCCGGCCTGGGACAGCTTTACCGTCAAGGCAGCCGCCTGCTCGTCGAGCAGCGCGCCAACCCTGGAACCCGTCTCGGACAGGCTCGACGTCAGCGCATCGCTTTGCGCGCCAATCAGGCCGTGAACCTGCTCACCTGCCTGGCCGAGTCGCAGTACGAGCGTGTCGCTCTGGTTTTCGAGCAGCTTTGCGACATCGGCGCCCGTGCCGGATACCCGCGAGACGAGCGTCTCGCTCTGGTCGGCGAGCAGCTTTGCGACATCGGAGCCCGTGCCGGATACCCGAGAGACGAGCGTCTCGCTCTGGTCGGCGAGAAGCCTGGCGACGTCGGCGCCCGTGCCGGAAACCCGCGAAACCAGAGCCTCGCTCTGATCGGTCAGCATCTGGGCGACGTCGGTGCCAGCGCCCGACACACGTGATGCGAGTGCCTCGCTTTGATCGGTCAGCAGCTTGGCAACATCCGAGCCCGTTCCGGACACGCGCGACACCAGACTGTCGGCCTGCTGGCCGAGCATCGCCTGGACGGTCTCGCCGGTTTCAGACAGACGAGTCACCAGCTTGCCGCCGCGATCGTCGAGCACGGTCTGGAGCCCTTCGGTGACCTCGGTGACCCGCGTCGCCAGCGTGGCACCATGGCGTCCGACGGTCTCGCCAAGCGACTGGCCGGCTTCGTCGACGCGCAGAATGATGGCATCGCTGCGCTCGCGCAGGACATCGTCGACTGTCCGGACCGTGTCGTTCAGGCGCGTGACCAGCGCCTCGCTCTGGCTGCCGATCAGCGTATTGACGCTGTCGCCGACCTCCAGGAGCCGCGCGGCGATCATCTCGTTCTGGCGGCTGAGCAGACCGTTGACGCCGCGGCCGACCTCAGCGAGTCGTGTGGTGACGCTGTCCCCTTCGTCGGACAGCGAGCTGCGCAGGCTTTCGCCGGTCTCCGTCAGGCGTGCCCTCAGAGCCTCGCTCTGATTCTCGATCAGGGCGACCATGCTGCGGCTGCTGGTCTCGAATCGCTCCGCGGCTTCGTTGCCACGCGCGGAAATGTCCTGTGCCAGCGTCTCGCCGGTGGCCCGCAATGTCTCGTTTACGGTCTCGACGCGGGCCGCCAGCGTATCGGCGACCTGCGAGCCGGTCTCGCTGATCGCGCGCGTCACGTTCTGAGCGCCCGTCGCAAGGCCTTCCGTCAGCACCGCACCTGTGCGCTCGAGCGAAGCCGCGATGTCGCGGGCGCGGCCGTCCAGCAGGGTCGACAGGCTGTCGCTGGCGCCCGACAGCCGCTCGCTGACCTCGCCGGACGTGATCTGCAGGCGCTCGACCAGTTCGCCGCCGCGGCCGCTGATCTCGTCGATCATGCGCTCGCCGGCACGTCCGAGCGCCAGGGTGATCTGGTCGCCCTTTTCGCCGAGCGAGCCGGTGACCCGGTCGCCGGCCTGTGCGACGGCGTCCGCGATGGTGCGGCTGGCATTGTCGAGATCCTTCGAGAGGCTCTCATGGGCACCGCTGATCGCGAATTTGACGCGCTCGGCATTGCCGACCACGGCCTCTCGCTGGGTGACGAGCTCATCGATCAGCGAGCGCAGCCGGATCTCGTTGTCGGCATAGGCACGCTCCAGCGTGGCGATCTCGCCGCGCACGATCGTCTCCAACTCGCCAGCACGCGCCACGGCGCGCTCGATGCCGTCACCCATGGCGGCGACTTCGCGGCGGATGGTCTGACTCAGCGACAAGACGGAATCGGCTCCGACCACTTCGGGCTCGGCCAGCCGCAGTGCGACCTCCGTCATCGCCCGGGCGACGAGGCGCATTTCCTGCGTGCGGCGGTAGAGCGCGGCCAGCACGAAGAAGAAGACCACCGGCGCGCCGACTGCCAGCGCGAGCAGGGTCCATTCGCCGACACCGAAGGCAGCGAAACGCTCCGGCAGGCCGGCGTCGAGCGAGCCGAACCGGTTGAAGATCACGAAAGCGGCGCCGCCGAGCCAGGCGAGCGAGGCGAGCGCTGCAAACCAGTAGGGTCGGGAAGAGGGGCGGACGGAGAAGGCCTGGACGAGCGAACTCGAATCGCGCCGGTCGTCATTGGCGACGCGGCTGGTGTCGGGCGCGATCCCCGCGCGCGGGGGCGTCGGCTGAGCGGCCGCGGAGGCTTTCGGCGCTGCGGGCTCGACGCGAGGCAAATCGAGCTTGAGGTCGTTCTCGGTGGTGACGGGCAGCTTCGGCTCAGGCCCCGGAGCTGCGTCGCCCTCGGACTTCGGCTGGTCGAGCCGGAGAGCCTCCTCGATCGCCGACATGGCGGCCTCAGTCGGATCCTGGAGCTTCTTTTGCCGGTTCATGCTGTGCCGCCTCGCCACGCTACTAAGGACAGGAGCCAAAACCGCGTTCACCGCACCGGCCTGGACCGCCTCTGGTCCTGGCAAGGGAAAAACACTGCGCCCATCATTTACCAATTGGAAGGGTAGTGGACGCTCTAAGCCTTGGGAACCCGTTTACGACGACGAT
>QBLV01000204.1 GCA_003241815.1 Hyphomicrobiales bacterium
ATGTCCGCATTGCCGATGCTGGCTCATTCGTAAAAATCTGCCAAAGTAGTGCTAATCCCTGCGCGCATAAGGTACGCAAATACCAGCCTGCGAGGATCATTGAAGCAGCTCGGCCCCAGCGGCCGAGCCCCATTGTCGACAGCGGCTCTTCATTGTCTCGCCGCGATGCCCAGACCAGCGCAAATAGTAGCGAGTTCACCAGCATTTGCGATCTTAATATGGTTAGATCAGGCCGTGCTGGCATCTTGCGCGGTCAGCGCCTTCCCGGCCCAGTATTGGTCGGCGCGAACGCTCAACGATCGCAAGCAGGCACTATGGGTAACCCACGTGGTGAGCCACCGGGCGGACTGTCAACTTCGCTAGCAAAGCCGTCATTGGCGACTGGCGGCTCTTCAGCTACATCGCGATGCGTCATCGGCGCATCGATCTCGCGCCTCAACCATCGGGAAACATGAGCCACGCTGGTTCATGCAGGAGAAACACAAGGACCCGGACGATGCGGTCCGAGTTATGAACCGCGATAGCGGTGGTTTAACGCCGCCAGTCGGACGATGGCGGGTCGATAATGGTCTTGAAAGCTTCCACGGCCGGGCCGAGGGTTTCTGCGAGACGCCTAGCAGCTTCGATTGCGGGCTCAGCGCGCTCCGCTTCGAAACTGTCATAGTCATGAGTGGCGCGATGTCTGAACCGTCTGGACTCGTCTACATCTCTCGCGACGCCTCCCGATAAAATTGCCGGGCGTTCGTGCCCTTCCACTTCAATCGGTCGGGTCACACGCTTGATGAGGTCAGCATGCGAGTTTGCTCCGCTTGGGAGCTCTTCATCGAGAATTTCCAGGATCCGCTTCAATGCCCCTTCCAGCGAAGTGTGACCGGACTGCATCGCGTGCTGAAGAGCCATCGCAGATTTGTACCCGTTGAGACCTTTATCTTGGAACCCGCCCTCGTCGTAGAGACGGGCAGCGTTGCGAAAATGCCTGCACGCTGACACCACATCGTCTTCGACCTCAATCCACCTGGCATCCGTCATGGCAGGCATAACCCATTGGCTTGCACTCGCCGCACAAAGGTCTCTATCGTCGTGGAGGCGTCGAAAATGTCCGCGGGTAGGGCATGCGCCGCGCAAACATCCTCCACATAGACAATAGCAGCAGCGGCCTTTTCAGGCGGAAAATCAACAAGAACATCGATGTCGCTGTCGTAACGCATCTCGCCTGACGTCGAAGACCCAAAAACGACGAAGCGGCCGCCCTCCTGAACGGCATACGCACGCAAAAATTCGATAACCCCCGCCGCTGCGTTTTTACGCCGCGAGGCCTCAGCTCTCTTTCTGCTCTGAAGCGTTGCCACCGTCATCTGCTGAACATAGTTCGCTTTTTTGAATCCCGAAATGGCGTCCTACCTCTACCCCACGCTCATTGTCTGGCCGGACATCAACAGACAAATGTGATATCGGCGCCTGTCGGCGGGCCGGAGACGAGGTCGGCCTTACCTATCGCATTGCCTGCATCGAGCTACACTTGATCCGGGATGCCTTGGAGCAAGCCGCAAACGAGCTCCCGTTTGTCTGTCGGGCGGTTTTGGATGACGCCCCCTTAAGTGCTGCGTTGGTGCCACTGCTTGCCGATCTGGATCGCGCCCTTGAGCCGCTTGCGCGAGCCCATCTTATCGCCGCTCTCGCTAACGCGCTGTTCCGTCTTTGATCCATCCGCCAGACACAGCAGCATGTCCTTGGGCCGAATAAGCGATCTTAGGATGTTGCTGGCCATCGCCGCGAGACACCTCGGTTGCGCCGGCGTCTGATTTCCGCTTAGCCCGATGGGACGATCCTGGAGGCTTGGATGAAGCTAAAGATCCTGATCGATTCGTGCGTCTGGCTCGACCTAGTAAAGGACCATCGGAAGCGCCCGGTGATCAATGCGCTGCGGGACTTCGTCGAGGACAAGTCCATTGAGCTCATCATGCCGCGCGTCGTCCTCGACGAGTTCGCCCGCAACAAGGAGCGGGTCGTCAAGCAGGCCGAGGCGTCGGCGAAGTCGCACTGCAAGACCGTGAGCGAGGCGGCGGTGCGGTTCCTCGGCCCGCAGGAGGCGCACACAACCATCCGCGCCATACACGAACTCGACCAGAAAATGACCTTCAAGGGCGGGGCTGCCAGCGAGGCGGTCCACATCATCGAGAACATGCTTGGCGCAGCCAAGGTCGTCGAAACGACGGACGCCTTGAAGCTACGCGTCTTTGACCGCGCGCTGGCGAAGCGGAAGCCGTTCAACGAGTCGAAGAACTCGACCGGCGACGCCGTCTTGATCGAGATCTATGACGACGCGGTCAAGCGGCGGGAAAGCGGAGCAACGACCGTTTCTCGTTTGTGCCACCTCCGGCAGCCAGACCGCCACACCTATCTGGTTGCCCGGAAGCAGACGTTCCAGAGGTCGGCTAGGGGCCAGAAGCGTCGGACGTTGGTCCGAGCGAGATGCGCCACAATCGGCCATTGCCTGAGCGCCGGACCCGGTTGGAGGCGATGCGCTTGTTGATCAGCGGCCAATGATCATCGCCAATTGCGAAATCGACCTTCCAGTCTAACTGAAGAGGATCACGCAGCTGCCCGCGAAGCCGTCGGACGGCTGCCATGCGGTCTGAGGCCGGGCGCGAAAATTTTCCTTCGTCGTTGTCGATCGGGCGCCCCGCCGCGCATCACCCTGTTAGGAACGCGCATGGTGCGCGAGCCGCCCTAGGATGAACCCCATGCAATACATGCTCATCTTCAATGAGACCACCGCCGAAACTAGCCGCCGCGACGACCCTGCGGCCGCGCCCGCCTACTGGGGCGCGTGGAATGCCTACGTCGGCGCTATGCATGCCAGTGGCATCGTCGTCAGCGGCAACGGGCTGCAGGCGCCGCGTACCGGCGCCCGCGTGCGCGTGGAAGGCGGAAAGCGCCAAGTGCAGGACGGCCCTTTCGCCGATACCCACGATCACCTTGGCGGCTACTTCATCGTCGAGACGGCCAGCCTGGACGACGCGCTGGAATGGGCCGCGCGGGCGCCCTGCGCATCGGCGGGGAGGATCGAGGTGCGGCCGGTGCTGCCGCCGCCGACAAACGCGCCTGCATGAGCGAGAGCGTGGCGGCGGCGGCCGAGCGTGTCGCACGTGAGAGCTATGGCCGCATCGTAGCTCGCTTGGCCTGGCAATGGCGCGACCTCGCCGCAGCCGAGGATGCGCTGGCCGACGCCTTTGCCGCCGCGTTGCGCCACTGGCCCGAGCAGGGCGTGCCGAACGCGCCCGAGGCCTGGCTGGCCGCGGCGGCCCAGCGCCGCCTGCTGCACCACGCCCGTCATGTCCGGCTGACGGTGGACCCGCGCGTCACCGCCCTGCTCGACGAGTCCGAGGCGCCCGAGTGCCAAGCCGTGCCTGACGCACGGCTTGAGCTGATGTTCGTTTGCGCCCATCCGGCTATCGAGGCCAACGTCCATGCACCGCTGATGCTGCAGGCCGTACTGGGGCTGAACGCCAAGGTCATCGCCAGCGCCTTCCTCGTCTCGCCCGCGGCGATGGCCCAGCGCCTGGTGCGGGCCAAGGCGAGGATCCGCGAAGCCGGGTTACCGGCGGTGTCGCGCATCGCTCGCGCCATGGCCACGATGGCCGCTTGCCCCTTGGTCAGGCTGTAGATGGGGTGATTGCGGTTGCCGCCAGCCGGTGCAGCTTGCAGTTCGAAGCCGCCATCCCGGCGGCTCACGGGAGCCACATCATGAAGCATTTCGTGGGACTGGATGTTTCGCTGGCCGAGACCGCCATCTGCATCGTGGATCAGGATGGAATCATCGTTACAGAGGGCAAAAGCCCGTCCGATCCGGAGGCCATTTCAACCTGGCTAAGCGATGCAGGCGTTGTGATCGACCGGATCGGGCTTGAGATCGGCGGGTTGTCTCGCTGGTTGTGCATTGAGTTGAAGGCTGGGGGCTGGCCCGCGTTCTGCATTGACCCTCGCCGCCTGCGAGGCGTCACGAAGACGATGCCGGTGAAGACAGATCGCAACGATGCGCGCGCGATTGCTCAGGTTATGCGTGTCGGCTGGTTCAACATCGTCCACATCAAAAGCACTCAGTCGCAGGAGCTGCGCATGCTCCTGGGCAACCGCAAAGCGCTCCTTACCAAGCAGATCGATATCGAGAACGAGATCCGTGGGACGCTTCGCGTCTTTGGCCTGAAGCTGTATGGCCGGATCCAGAATGCTGTGTTCGAGCAGCGGGCCTCAGAGCTTCTCGCCGATCACCCGCGACTGGGGCCCATAGTGCAGCCGATGTTGATTGCCCGCGCCGCTCTTCGAGATCAGTGCGCGGTCCTGCACAGGATGCTGCTGCAACTCATCAGGAAGGATGAAGTCTGCCGCAGGCTGATGACGGTTCCGGGCGTGGGAGCACTGACGGCCATCACCTTCGTCACCACTGTCGACGATCCGGCTCGTTTTGAAAGGTCGCGGGATGTCGGTCCGCACCTCGGCCTGACGCCGCGCAAGTATGCTTCCGGCGAGGTCGATCGCAACGGGGCAATCTCTAAATGCGGTGACGGCCTGTGCCGCTCGACGCTGTATCAGGCCTCGCTGTCGCTGTTGACCCGCACCAAGCGCTGGTCCTCGTTGAAGGCCTGGGGCATGTCGGTGGCCAAGCGAAGGGGACTGCGTCGCGCGGTCGTCGCGGTCGCTCGCAAGCTCGCCATCATCATGCATCGGATTTGGACTGACGGGACCGAGTTCCGTTGGTCCCGCGAGGAGGCCACAGCCTAGGCGAAGAGGTAGAGGAGCTCCGCCGCGCCGGCGGACGGTCGTCCGCGAGGACGAGGTCGAGGTGACTGCGCTGCAACCTTTGTGCACATAGCCCGTGTTCTGTAGATAGCAGCCCCCGATCATCGGACCACATTCGTGAGGCGGCCACCGCGCCGACCTCGAAGACAAGAGCGAGCCTCGCGGTCACCATTGGGCAGTTAAACGCCCGGTTCTCGGAACCAGGCGAATGGAACTTCACGACCCGTTGCGGACACACCCGTCTAGCCATGGAGGTGGCCGGAGCGAGTATTTGGAGACCGACTAAACGGGCCATTAACAGGGTGATGAAATATGCCCCCGTTTGACGGAGTGGCTTGGGGATCGGCGGGTTGGCTCGCAGGTTTGGTAGGGTATGTGGCTGGTTTGTGCAGTCGGAACCGAGGTCTTTTGCGCCTTCTCTTGTTTCCCTGGTTCATTCGGCGAGGAGCTTGGGCAATCGGATGAGGTTGTAGGCGGCGACTGCGAAGGTGAAGGCGAAGCGCACCTTGGTGAGCCCTCTGAACTTGGTCTTTCGCTGCCCGGCCGACGCTTTGATCCAGCCGAAGACCTCCTCGATGCGTTTTCGAACCTTGATGCTGA